>JBAUTW010000001.1:0-1924 GCA_049582365.1 Burkholderiales bacterium
ATCAAGACCAACGCGCCGCCCCAGGCGAGCTGCCCCTCGTTGCGCGCGAACGCGACGCGGATCGCCGCGACCGCGTGCAGCGGGATCGTCTCCAGGAAGGCGCCGCCGCGGTGCAAGAGCGAACCGGGCAGGAGGATCAAGTGCGTGCCGCGCAGCGGGCCGCTGGTGAAATCGAAGCTCGCGATCGGGGCGTCGGCACTGCTCATCGCCAGGGGAGCACCATCGGAAAGGAAAACGCGATGCCCGCGAAGATCGCCGCGCCGACCCAGTTGTTGTGCCGGAACGCCTTGAAGCAAGCCGCGCGCGAGCGGTCGCGGATGAGGAAATAATGATAGCTCATCATGGCCCAGGCCACTGCCAGGCCGGCGTAGTACGGCCAGCCGAAGTGGCGCACGCTGCCGATGCCGACCAGCAGGACGAGCATCGCCGCGTAGCACCCCATGACCGCGGCGACGTCGTAACGCCCGAGCGTGAGGGCCGCGGTGCGGATCCCGATCTTCGCGTCGTCGTCGCGGTCCACCATCGCGTACTCGGTGTCGTAGGCCACGGCCCAGAAGACGTTCGCCGCGAGCAGCAGCCAGCACTCCGCCGGCAGCCGGTTCTGCACTGCCGCGTACGCCATCGGGATGCCGAAGCCGAAGGCGATCCCGAGATAGGCTTGCGGCAGCGCGAAGAAGCGCTTGGTGAACGGATAGCTGGCGGCCACCGCGACCCCGAGCAGTGAAAGCAGGATCGCAAAGCGATTCAGGAACAGTACCAGTCCGAACGCGAGCAGCGCGAGGACCGCGCCGACTGCGAGCGCCTCGGCGGGCGAGATCTCGCGCGCCGCGAGCGGCCGGCTGCGCGTGCGCTCGACGTGCGGATCGAAGTTGCGGTCGGCAAAGTCGTTGATCGCGCAGCCCGCCGAGCGCATCAGCAGCGTGCCGACGACGAATATGATCAGGATCTGCGGCGCCGGCCACCCGTTCGACGCCAGCCACACCGCCCACAGGGTCGGCCACAGCAGCAGCAGCGTGCCGATCGGCTTGTCGAGCCGGATCAGGCGCTCGTAGGCATCCAGCCGCCTGACGATGAGCTCGAGGTCCATGCAGCAGGGATCATAGCTCAGACCCTCGCGTAGTCCTGCCGGCCCGAGAGCCAGCGCGCGACATGCGCCCGGGCGCGCTCGGGATCGTCCTTCAGCAGCGCCTCGGCCGCTTCGCGTGCGGCGCTCACCAGCGCCTGGTCGCGCTCCAGGTCCGCGAAGCGCAGCAGCGCAACGCCGCTCTGGCGCTCGCCGAGCACCTCGCCCGGGCCGCGCAGCAGCAGGTCCCGGCGCGCGATCTCGAAGCCATCGGAAGTCTCGAACACAATCTTGAGGCGCTCGCGCGCGCCCTGCGAGAGCGGCGCGGCGTAGAGCAGGATGCACACGCTCTCGCGCGCGCCGCGCCCGACGCGACCCCGCAGCTGGTGCAGCTGCGCGAGACCGAAGCGCTCAGCGTGCTCGATCACCATGAGCGAAGCGTTCGGGACGTCCACGCCCACCTCGATCACGGTGGTGGCCACCAGCAGCTGCACCCGCCCCGCAGCGAACGCATCCATCGCCGCGGCCTTGTCGACGGCGGCAAGGCGGCCGTGCACCAACCCGACGCGCAGCTGCGGCAACTCGCGCGTGAGCGTCTCGTAGGTGTCGAGCGCCGTCTTCAGCTCGCCCTCCTTCGACTCCTCGATCACGGGACAGACCCAGTACGCCTGCTGTCCCTCGGCGCAGGCCGCGCGGATCCGCGCCAGCACTTCGCCGCGGCGGGCGTCGGCCACCAGCCGCGTCGCGACCGGGCGCCTGCCCGGCGGCAGCTGGTCGATCACCGAGACGTCGAGGTCGGCGTAGTAGCTCATCGACAGCGTGCGCGGTATCGGCGTCGCGCTCATCATCAGCTGGTGCGGC
>JBAUTW010000002.1:0-7599 GCA_049582365.1 Burkholderiales bacterium
GCTCAGCATCCCGACGCTCAGCATGCCGGCGCGGCGCGCGCCACGTTGCCGCGCCCGACCGCGCGCGTGAACAGGCCGCCGCTCATGCCGATCCTGCGGTACACGCGCCAACCGTCGATCGCCATGCCGGCCTCCGCCAGCGCGCGCTGCCAGGCGAACACGTGCGCGTAGACCGTGTCCACCAGGGTGCCGTCGAGGTCGAAGATCAGCGCGCGCATGACCCTACGCGCGTGTCAAAAATAGATGCCGCCGCCGATGCCCGTATCTTTTTGTCCGACGCGTCTCGAAACGAGATCAATTTGACAGTCAACGGGCACATAATCGTCCAGCATAATAATTCGAATGGATCCAATCCACACTGCCATGTCCTGCATTCCGAGCGGGCGCGCGCCGTCCTTGCGCGATGTCTGATCAGGCGAGACAGGAGCGCCGCCCGTTCCTGTCTACCTTCCCCGCGCGGGCGGGGGAGCGCCGGCTCGCGCTCGGGGTGGTGCTGCTGTCGACGGCCGTCTTTCTCGCGCTGGCGCCGTTCGCCAAGCGGCCGCTGGCGCCGGTCGACGCCTTCCTCCCGATCTACCAGTCCGCGCTGGTCGTCACCGACTTCATCACCGCGGTGCTGCTGTTCGGCCAGTTCGCGATCCTGCGCTCGCGCGCGCTGCAGGTACTGGCCTGCGCCTACCTGTTCAGCTCGCTCATGGCGGTCGCGCACGCCCTCACGTTTCCCGGGCTGTTCACCAGGACCGGCCTGTTCGCGGGGCAGCAGACCACGGCGTGGCTGTACTTTCTGTGGCACGGCGGCTTTCCGCTCTTGGTGATCGGCTACGCGCTGCTGCGCAGCCGCGAGACGCAAGCCCAGCCGCCGCGCGGCGGCGCGCTGCGCGGGATCCTGGCCGGCATCGGGGTGACGGCGGCCGCGGTTTGCGCGCTCATGCTGCTCACGACCGAGGGCAACGATCTGCTGCCGGTCATCATGCGGGGCAACAGCGACGCGCCCGCGAAGGTCGTTGTCGCTTCGCTCACCTGGCTGTTGAGCCTTGCCGCACTGCCGGCGCTGTGGCGGCGGCGGCCGCACTCGGTGCTCGACCTGTGGTTGATGGTGGCGGTGTTCGTGTGGATCTTCGACAGCGCGCTGGCCGCGGTGCTCAATCACGCGCGCTTCGACCTGGGCTGGTACGCGGGGCGGGTGTACGGCCTGCTCGCCTCGAGCTTCGTGCTCGCGGTGCTGCTGCTGGAGAACGGCCGGCTCTACGCCCTGCTCGCCGAGGCGCACGCGGACGAGCGCCGCGAGCGCAGGCGGGCCGAGGAACGCACCGCCGAGCTGGCCGCGGTCAACAGGGAGCTGGATGCGTTTTCGTACTCGGTCTCGCACGACCTGCGCGCGCCGCTGCGCGCGGTCGACGGCTATTCGCGCATGATCGAGGAGGATTACGGCGACCGGCTCGACGAGGAGGGCCGGCGCCTGCTGGCGGTGGTCCGGGGCAGCAGCCAGAAAATGGGGATGCTGATCGACGACCTGCTCGGGCTCGCGCGCGTCGGGCGCAGCGAGCTGGCACGGGCGCAGGTCGACATGGACGCGCTGGTGCGGGAGGTTCGACAGGAACTCGGCGAGCTGTCGCCCGCCCAGGTCGAGCTGGAGGGGATGCCGGCCGGGTACGGCGACCGCCCGCTGCTCAAGCAGGTGTGGGCGAACCTGATGCAGAACGCGCTCAAGTACAGCTCCAAGCGCGACCGGCCGCGGGTCGCGATCGGCGGCCGGGCCGACGGCGCCGAAACGGTCTACTGGGTGCGCGACAACGGAGTCGGCTTCGACATGAAGTACTACGACAAGCTGTTCGGCGTGTTCCAGCGCCTGCACGGCGCCGACGAATTCCCCGGCACCGGCATCGGTCTCGCGATCGTGCAGCGAGTCGTCGCGCGCCACGGCGGGCGCGTCTGGGGCGAAGGCAAGCCGGGTGAGGGCGCGGTATTCTACTTTGCGTTGCCGCTGGAGGCCGGATAGATGGACGATGCCGGGCAGGTAGAGATCCTTCTGGTCGAAGACGATCCGGCCGACGCCGAGATGACGCTGCGCGCCCTGCGCCAGAAAAACCTCGCCAACCGCGTCCATTGGGTGAAGGACGGCGCCGAGGCGCTCGAGTTCATGTTCCGCTCCGGGAGCTACGCGGGCCGCGATCCGGACCACACTCCGAAGCTCATCATGCTCGACATCAAGATGCCGAAGGTGGACGGCATCGAGGTTCTGCGGCGGCTCAAGGCGAACCCGGAGACTCGCACTGTGCCGGTGGTGGTGATGACCTCGTCCAACGAGGAGCAGGACGTGATCGAGAGCTATCGCCTGGGCGTCAACAGCTACATCGTAAAGCCGGTGCACTTCGACGCGTTTCTCGAGACGGTCGCCAAGATCGGCCTCTACTGGGTTCTCACCAACAGGGTGCCGCGATAGGCCGACGCATGAGGAACGCGCCGATCAAGCTGCTCCTGGTCGAGGACAACGCGGTCGACGCAGAGCTCGAAATCCGCGAGCTCAAGCGCGCCGGCCTGCGGGTCGAGCATCGCCTGGTCGACACCGAGAGCGGACTTCGGCGCGAGCTGAGCGACTTCGCGCCCGAGCTGATCCTGTCCGATTTCTCGATGCCGCGCTTCGACGGCATGTCGGCCCTCGCGATCGCGAAGGAAATCGACCCTGACGTCCCGTTCATCTTCGTTTCCGGGACGCTCGGGGAGGACTACGCCATCCGAGCGCTGAGGAACGGCGCGACCGACTACGTATTGAAGACCAACCTGGTGCGCCTGCCGGCCGCGGTCGAGCGCGCGCTGAAGGAAGCGGCCGAGCAGGCGGCCAAACGCAGGATGGAACGGGAGCTGCAGGAAAGCGAGGCCGGCCTGCGCCGGGCGCAGCTCATGGCGGAGCTCGCGCATGTCGTCACCGGCCCGGACGGCGCTTTCGAGAGCTGGTCGGCGACGCTGGCGCCGCTGGCCGGGGTGGAGCCGGCGAAGATGCCGAAGGACACCCGCGAGTGGCTGCAGCTGGTGCATCCGCAAGACAGGGAGCGCTTTCGCGCGACGAGCATCGAGGCGGGCAGGCGCGGCACGCGCATGGAGCTCGAGTATCGCCTGCTGCGCGGCGACGGATCGGTGGTCCATATCCAGCAGGCGCTGGAGCCCCTGTCGACGGAGGACGCGTCCGGCGACGGCGAGTCGAGGTGGTTCAACACGCTGCAGAACGTCACGGCCCAGAGGCAGGCTGCGGCCGAGCTGACGCTCAGCGCCTCGCGCTACCGCGCGATCTTCGATCAGGCGGGGGTCGGCATCGTCCACATGTCGCCCGAGGGCGAGATCGAGATCGCGAATCCCAAGTTCTGCGACATGCTCGGCTACTCCCACACCGAGGCGGTGCTGCTCAATCTGAGCGACCTCGAGGATACGGAGGGCGCCGCGCACGGCGCCGAGGCGCGCCGCGCGCTCCTTTCGGGCTCGCACGCGCAGCTCGAGAGGGAGCTCCGCCTGGTGCGCAAGGACGGCTCGCGCATCTGGTGCAACCTGACCAAGTCGGTGGTGCGGGCGCCGGGCGGCGAGCCGCTGTACTTCCTCTGCGTGTTCCACGACGTCACGGAACGCAAGGCGCATCAGGAGCGCATCGCGCGCCTGACCCGGGTGCACGCGGTGCTGAGCGGCATCAACTCCCTCATCGTGCGGGTGCGCGACCGCAACGAGCTGTTCGAGGGCGCGTGCAAGATCGCGGTCGAGGCGGGCAAATTCCTCCTCGCCTGGATCGGAACCGTCGACCGGTCGCGCACCATGCTCCTGCTGGAGGCGTGGGACGGAAACGGCGAGGGCTACGTCGAGCGCATGCCGATGTCGCTGGGCGAGCCCGACGCCCCGGACCCCGGGCTGAACGCGCTCGCCATCTCCGACGGGCAGGCGAGGGTCGCGAACGACATCCGGACCGACGCGCGGTTTCGCCTCATCGACAAGGCCCTCGAGCGCGGCTTCCGCTCGTTCGTCACCCTGCCGCTGTCGACCGAGGGCGAGGCCTCCGGCGTGCTTGCGCTCTACGCCGAGCAGCCCGGGTTCTTCGACGACGAGGAGATGCGGCTGCTCAACGAGCTCGCCGGCGACATCTCGTTCGCGCTCGCCCACCTGGCGCAGCAGGAAAAGCTCAATTACGTCGCGCTCTACGACCCGCTCACCGGCCTGGCGAACCGCGCCCTGCTGAGCGAGAGGCTGGCGCAGACCCTGCACGGGGCGGGGCAGGCGGGCAGCAAGGTCGCGCTCTCCCTGCTCGACCTCGAGCGCTTCCGCACGGTGAACGAATCGCTCGGCCGCCAGGCGGGCGATGCCCTGATCAAGCAGGTGGCGGCGCGCCTCGCGCGGGCGGCGGGCGCGACGGAGGTGGCGCGCGTCGGCGCCAACCATTTCGCCGTCGTGCTCGCACCGGTGAACGGCCAGGCAGAAGCGGCGAAGCGCGTGCAGGAGCTGCTGCAGCGCTGCTTCGGCGAGCCGTACCACGCGGGCGGCACCGAGCTCAGGGTTGCGGCCAAGGCGGGGATCACCCTGTTCCCGAACGACGGCATGGAGGCGGAGATCCTGCTGAGAAACGCGGAAGCGGCGCTCATCAGCGCGAAGAAGACCGGCGATCCGACGTTGTTCTACACCTCGGCGCTGACCGACAGGACATCCGAGCAGCTATCGCTGCTCAACAAGCTGCAGCGCGGGATCGCCAACGACGAGTTCGTGCTGCACTACCAGCCCAAGTTCGAGACCGGGACCCGCAGGATCGTCGGCGTCGAGGCGCTGATCCGCTGGCAGAGCCCGGAGCTCGGCCTCGTGCCTCCGGGCAGGTTCATCCCGTTGATGGAGGAGACGGGAATCATTCTGGAGGCGGGCGCCTGGGCGCTGTCGAAGGCCGTCAGCGATCACGCGCGCTGGCTCGCGCTGGGCCTGCCGGCGCCGCGTGTCGCGGTGAACGTGTCGCCGATCCAGTTGCGCAAGCGGGATTTTCTCGACACCGTGCGCCGTGCGGTCATGCAGGGAGCGAGCCCGCCGGGGATCGACCTGGAAATCACCGAAAGCCTCATCATGGAGGACATCGGCAGCAACATCGGCAAGCTGAAGGACGTGCGCGACCTGGGCCTGGAGATCGCCATCGACGATTTCGGCACCGGCTATTCGTCGCTCGGCTACCTCGCCAAGCTGCCGGTGCAGACGCTCAAGATCGACCGCTCGTTCATCATCACGATGCTCAAGGACCGCGCCACCATGACGCTGGTCCAGACCATCATCTCGCTCGCCCACTCGCTCAAGCTGAAAGTCGTCGCCGAGGGAGTGGACGAGGAGGATCAGGCGGCGGCGCTCGCGCAGCTGGGCTGCGACGAGCTGCAGGGTTTCCTGTTCAGCAGGCCCGTGCCGTTCGAGCAGATGACGGAGATTCTGACGCGCCTGCGCGAGGGTCCGCCCGCGACCTAGGCTGCGCGCCGGTACACCAGCCAGGCGAACAGGATCATGGCGCCGAGCACGATGAACGAGCCGGCCGCGGCGAAGGCCTCGCCGCTCGGGTGTCCGGTGAAGATGCGCGCCACGCCGAAGGCCTGGATCACCACGCCCGCCATCCAGATCCAGAGCTGCACGCGCGCGGCGCGGCTGCGGTCGATCGCAGGGTGCAGGTGGTAGAAGATGCCGAACAGGAAGAGCGATACCCAGCCCAGCAGGTTGAGGTGCGCGTGCGCGGGGAACGTGGCGTGGTTCCCCGAGATCGCCATGTAGAGGCCCCAAATCATCCCCGCGATCACGAACAGCACGGCGGCGCGGAAGCTTAGTGAAGATGCTTTCATTGTTGTAGTCTCCCCGGACGGCAATTTTTGTTTGTTGACTGCGGGCTGAATTTATCACCATGAGCCATGACATAGTTGTCAGGAACGGCAGCTTGATCGACGGCACGGGCGCGCCGGCCCGGCGCGCGGACGTCGCGATCGCCGCAGGCAGGATCGTCGCGGTGGGCGAGAACCTCGGCCCGGCGAAGCGCATGATCGACGCCGAAGGCCTCGCGCTCGCGCCCGGGTTCATCGACCCGCACACGCACTACGACGCGCAGATCTGCTGGGACGGGGCGACCACGCCGTCGTCCTGGCACGGGGTGACCACAGTCGTGATGGGCAACTGCGGGGTGGGAATCGCGCCCTGCCGGCCCGCGGCGCGCGAGGTGGCGATGCGCGACCTGGTCAACGTCGAGGCGATTCCGTTCGAGGTGCTGCAGGCAGGCATCAGCTGGGACTGGGAGACCTTCCCCGAGTACCTGGACGCGGCGGCCAAGCGCAAGCCGGCGCTCAACCTCGCCTTCCTCGCGCCGCTCACGCCGCTGCGGCACTACGTGATGGGCGAGGCGTCCATGGAGCGCGCCGCGACCGACGACGAGACGGGCAGGATCAAGGCGCTGCTCGGCGAGGCGGTCGACGCGGGCGCGTTCGGCTTCTCCAGCACGCTGCTCAACCAGCACATGGGCTACGGCGGGCGGCCGCTCGCCTGCCGCAACGCGAGCCGCGCGGAGCTGAAGGCGTACTGCAACGCGCTGCGCAGCCGCGCCAAGGGCGCGATCGAGATCGCGATGACGCGCCAGATCGGCGTACTCGAGGACCCGGAGCTCGAGCTGCTCGATTTCATGCTCGCCGAGAGCGGCCGGCCGGTGACCTTCATCGCGCTGTTCGACCGCGACGACCTGCCCGAGGCGGTGCGCGAGACGCTGCGCAAGGCGCGGCCGATGATCGCGCGCGGCGCCCGGCCGCAGACCTCGCCCTTGCCGCTCACGCGCGAGTTCAGCATGCGCAGCCCGTTCTCCTTCGGCGCCTTCCCGTCGTTCAAGCGCGTGTTCGAGGACAAGTCGAAGGCGGCGCAGGCGGCGGTGTACCGCGACCCGGCGTTCCGCGCGCAGTTCAGGAAGGACCTCGAGCGGCCGATGACCTCCAGCAACTGGGACAGGATCACCGTGCACGAAGTGAAGAATCCTTCCTTGAAGGGTCTCGAGGGCAAGACCGTGGCCCAGGTGGCGGCCGAGCGCGGGAAAGACTGCGTGGATGCCTTCCTGGACATAAGCCTGGAAGACGATCTGGACAACGAATTCACCATGCAGTCGTTCAACACGCGCGTCGACCGCATGGCCGAGCTGCTCAACGACAAGTCCATCCTGCTCGGCCTGGGCGACGGCGGGGCGCACCTGGACATGCTGTGCGACGCCGGCTACCCGACCTACGTGCTCGGCACCTGGGTGAGGGAGCGCAAGGTGCTGTCGCTCGAGGAAGCGGTGCGGCGCATGACCTCCGACCCGGCGGACTTCTTCGGCATCAGGGATCGCGGCCGCATTGCGCCGGGCCTGGCCGCCGACCTGGTCCTGTTCGACCCCGCGACCGTGGGCTCGGCCGGGCGTCCCGAGCGGCGCTACGACCTGCCGGGCGGGGCGAAGCGCATGGTCATGCGCTCGGCCGGGATCGAGCTCACGCTCGTCAACGGCGTGCCGACCTGGGAGCGCGCTGCGCTCACCGGCGCCGCGGCGGGACGAGTGCTGCGGTCCTGACCGGCTAGCGCTCCGGCGCGAGCTGGCGCAGGCGC
>JBAUTW010000003.1:0-2402 GCA_049582365.1 Burkholderiales bacterium
CGCTCGACCCGCTCAAGCGCATGCCGCGCCCGTCGGTGCCGGAGCTCGAGGCGGCCTCCTACGACCTCACCGAGTCTGACCTCGACCGTGAAGTCAGCGCCGGCTCGTTCGTCGGGCTCGATCGCAGCTCGCTCAGGAACCTGATCCACGCGCTGCGCGACACCTACTGCGGCAACATCGGCTTCGAGTACATGTTCATCGGCGACCGCGCGCAGCGGGACTGGATCCAGCAGCGCATCGAGTCGGTCCGGGCGACGCCGAAATACGCGCCGGAGGTGCAGAAACGCCTGCTGCAGAAGCTGACCGAGGCCGAGCAGCTCGAGCGCTACCTGCATACGCGCTACGTCGGGCAGAAGCGCTTTTCGCTCGAGGGGGGAGAGAGCCTGATTCCGTCGATCGACGAGCTGATCCAGCGCGCGGGCGCTGCGGGGGTGCACGAGATCGTCATCGGCATGGCGCACCGCGGGCGCCTCAACGTGCTGGTGAACGTGCTGGGCAAGATGCCGCAGGAGCTGTTCCAGGAGTTCGAGGGCAAGCACGCGCACGAGCTGCCGCTGGGGGACGTCAAGTACCACAACGGCTTCTCGTCCGACATTTCCACCGGCGGCGGCCCGGTGCACATTTCGCTCGCCTTCAATCCCTCCCACCTCGAGATCGTCAATCCGGTGGTCGAGGGCTCGGTGCGCGCGCGCCAGCGCCGGCGCGACGACAAGACCGGCGACCAGGTGCTGCCGATCCTGATCCACGGCGACGCCGCGTTCGCGGGGCAGGGCGTGGTGATGGAGACGCTGAACCTTTCGGGCACCCGCGGCTACGGCACGGGCGGCACGGTGCATCTGGTGGTGAACAACCAGATCGGCTTTACCACCTCGGATCCGCGCGACACGCGCTCGACGATCTACTGCACCGACGTGGCGAAGATGGTCGAAGCGCCGATCTTCCACGTCAACGGCGACGATCCCGAGGCGGTCCTGTTCGTCACTCAGCTGGCGCTCGATTTCCGGCAGCAGTTCAAGAAGGACGTGGTGATCGACCTGGTGTGCTTCCGCAAGCTCGGCCACAACGAGCAGGACGAGCCGTTCATTACCCAGCCGCTGATGTACAAGAAGATTTCCCAGCACCCGGGGACGCGCAAGCTCTACGCCGACAAGCTGGCGACGCTCGGGGTGATCCAGGCCGACGACGCCGAGGCGATGATCAAGAAGTTCCGCGCCGACCTCGACGCCGGCAAGCACAGCAGCAATCCGGTGATCTCGAACTTCAAGAGCAAGTTCGCGGTCGACTGGGCGCCGTACCTGAACACCAAGTGGACCGACGCCGCCGAGACCCACGTGCCGCTGGCGGAGCTGCAGCGCCTGGCCGAGCGCGTCACCAGCGTGCCGGAGGACTTCAAGGTGCATCCGACGGTCGAACGCGTGCTGCAGGCGCGCCGGCAGATGGCGGCCGGCAAGCTGCCGGTCGACTGGGGCATGGCCGAGACGCTCGCCTATGCCTCGCTGGTGTCCAACGGCTACGACGTCCGGCTATCGGGGCAGGACGCCGCGCGCGGCACTTTCGCGCACCGGCACTCGGTGCTGCACGATCAGGACCGCGAGCGCTGGGACTCGGGCACCTACGTGCCCTTACAGAACATCTCCAAGGACCAGGGCTCGTTCGTGGTGATCGACTCGGTGCTGTCGGAGGAGGCGGTGCTCGGCTTCGAGTACGGCTTTTCCACCGCCGAGCCGACCGCGCTGGTGATCTGGGAGGCGCAGTTCGGCGATTTCGCCAACGGCGCGCAGGTGGTCGTCGATCAGTTCATCAGCTCGGGCGAGGCGAAGTGGGGCCGGGTCTGCGGGCTGACCATGTTCCTGCCGCACGGCTACGAGGGCCAGGGGCCGGAGCACTCCTCGGCGCGGCTGGAGCGCTACCTGCAGCTGTGCGCCGAGCACAACATGCAGGTCTGCGTGCCGTCCAACGCATCGCAGATCTTCCACCTGCTCAGACGGCAGATGCTGCGCCCGTTCCGCAAGCCGCTGATCGTGCTCACGCCGAAGTCGCTGCTGCGCAAGAAGGAGGCTTCGGTGTCGATCAAGGATCTGGCCAAGGGCTCGTTCCTGACCGTCGTGCCGGAGGTCGACGCGCTCGACCAGAAGGCCGTGACGCGTGTGATCGCATGCTGCGGCAAGGTCTACTACGACCTTCTGGCCGCGCGGCGCGAGCGGCGCCTGGATCACGTCGCTATCATCCGCGTCGAGCAGCTCTATCCGTTCCCGCACAAGCCTTTCGCCGCCGAAATGAAGGGCTACCCAAATGCGCGCGAGGTCGTCTGGTGCCAGGAGGAGCCGCAGAACCAGGGGGCGTGGTACCAGACGGCGCACTACTTCAACGACAACAAGCGACCGGAGCAGAAGCTGTTCTAC
>JBAUTW010000004.1:0-5451 GCA_049582365.1 Burkholderiales bacterium
GCGCTCGGCGCCGAGCGCATGGCGGAACGCGCCGAATTCGCGCCACGTCGCCGGGCGCCAGAGCGACCCTCGCCAACGGCGCAGCGCGACCGGGATCACGCGCCGCACCGAACGGTGCATCTCCGCCACGCCGGCAAAAGCCTCCTCGACCACCCAGTCGATCGTCGCCCCCGGCACCTGCCGCGCGGCGTCGCTGACCGCGGGGCAGTGGTGCACCACGTCGCCGAGCGACGAGGTCTTGACGAACAGGATGCGCGGCATGGTCGGCTAGAATAGGGCCCGCCGATTCTACGGGATATCACTTGACTATCGGGTCCCGCGTTCCCGTTTCCGCCGTCCTGATCATGCGCAACGCGGCGACGCAGCTCGAGGATTGCCTCGCGAGCCTTCGCTTCGCGAACGAGATCCTGATCGTCGATTCGGGCAGCGACGACGGCAGCCTCGAGATCGCCGAGCGCCACGGCGCGCGCGTGCTGCAGAAGGGATGGCTGGGCTTCGGACGCCAGAAGCAGTACGCGGTCGAGCAGGCGGCCAACGACTGGGTGCTGTGCGTGGACGCCGACGAGCGGGTCACGGGCGAGCTCGCGGCGGGCATCGCGGCCGCGCTCGCCGCACCGCGCTCGCCGGTCTACCGCATGGCGCGCCGCAACCGCTTCCTCGGCCGCTGGCTCGCGCACGGCGAGGGCTACCCCGACTGGAGCCCGCGCCTGTTCGACCGCAGGCAAGCGCGCTGGAGCGACGACCCGGTGCACGAGAAGCTGCTCTACTCGGTCACCCCGGGCACGCTCGAGGGCGACCTGCTGCATGAGTCCGCCATCGACCTGGCCGACTACCTCGCCAAGCAGAACCGCTACACCACGCTTGCCGCGCGCCAGCTGCTCGAGCGCGGCAGCAGCGCCGGCGCGGCCGCGCTGCTGCTCTCGCCGCTGGTGCGCTTCGTCAAGATGTATGTCTTTCGCCTCGGCTTTCTCGACGGCCTGCCGGGCCTGATCCACATCTCGATCGGCTGCATGAACAGCTTTCTCAAGTACGCCAAGCTGATCGAGCTGCGCCGGGCGAAGAAGGACTGATGAAGGTACTGGTCACCGGCTGCGCCGGCTTCATCGGCATGCACTGCGCCGAGCGCCTGCTCGCGCGCGGCGACGAGGTGCTCGGCATCGACAATCTTTCGCCCTACTACCCGGTCGAGCTCAAGCGCGACCGCCTGCGCCGGCTGGAAGAGAAGAAGGGCTTTCGCTTCGCCAAGCTCGACCTGACCGACGCCGGCGCGCTCGGCAAGCTGTTCGCCAGGCACGCGCCGCAGGCGGTGCTGCACCTCGCCGCGCAGCCCGGGGTGCGCTATTCGCTCGACAACCCCGGCTCATACGTACAGGCCAACCTGGTCGGCTTCGCCAACCTGCTCGAGGCGGCGCGCGCGCATGCGCCGCGCCACCTGGTCTACGCTTCGAGCTCGAGCGTGTACGGCGGCAACGTCCGCCTGCCGTGGTCCGAGAGCGACAACGTCGATCACCCGGTCAGCCTCTACGCCGCGACCAAGAAGTCGAACGAGCTGATGGCGCACGTCTACAGCCACCTGTTCGGCCTGGCCACGACCGGGCTGCGCTTTTTCACCGTCTACGGCCCCTGGGGGCGGCCCGACATGTCGCCGGTGCTGTTCGCGCGCGCGATCATGGACGGCCAGCCGATCAAGGTGTTCAACCACGGCGACATGCAGCGCGACTTCACCTACGTCGACGACGTGGTCGAGGGCACGCTGCGCGTGCTGGACGACCCGGCCGCGCCGGACTCGGCGTTCGACCCCACGCAGCCGGACCCGGCCACCAGCTGGGCGCCGTGGCGCGTGTACAACATCGGCAACCACCAGCCGGTCGGCCTGCTCGATTACATATCGGCGCTCGAGCGCGCGCTCGGGCGCGAGGCGATCAGGCAGCTGGAGCCGATGCAGCCGGGCGACGTGCGCAGCACCTTCGCCGACACCCGGCGCCTGGACGGCGCGGTCGGCTTCGCGCCTGCCACCCCGCTCGAGGAGGGGCTGGCGCGCTTCGCCCAGTGGTTCAAGCGCTACTACGGCTACGCCTGAACCAGGCTTGCAAATTAGAAGGGGCGATTCTGATTTTCAAGCCATGCGCCATCAGTGCTTCCGGGCCGGGAAGCCCGAGCGTCGATTAACGCGCGGGCGCGTCGGGTGGCATCATGTAGACACGTGTAGATACGAGGCGAGGCGCAGATGACCGGTAAGGGCGGGAGGATCGAGCTGACCGTTTCGAAATGGGGCAACAGCCTCGCCGTGCGTTTGCCGGGGAAATCGGCCAAGGCGATCGGCGTGGGCGAGGGCGACACGCTCATTGCCGAGGTTTCGCCGGACGGGCGCCTGGTCCTCGCCGCGGAGGGCCGCGCGATCGACAAGGGCGAGGCGCGCCGGCTTCGGCGTTTCCTCGAGGGCCAGAATGAGACGGCGCCGGTGGTGGGAGACATGCGCCGCGGCGCGCGCTATTGATGGTCTACGTCGACACGAGCGCCCTGGTTCCGATCTTCATCAGGGAGCCGAAAAGCGAGGCTGTTCTGGGCTGGCTCGAAGCCTCGGGCGAGCGTCTGGCGATCAGCGAGTGGTCCCTGGTCGAATTTGCCTCGGCCGCGGCAATCAAGGTGCGCACCGGCCAGGCAGCGGCGAAGCTCGCGAAGCGGGCAACGGCGCGCGTCCATGAGTTCGCGCGCAGGCATTGCGCCGTTGCCGTTCCCGGGCGCGACGAGTTCCGCCGCGCGGCCGAGCTCGCGGGAGACCCCAGTTCGAAGCTGCGGGCAGGCGACGCCCTTCACATTGCTGTTGTGCTAAGCCTGAAAGCGCCGGCCATCCTCTGCCTCGATGAGGCGATGGCCGAGAGCGCCAGGTTGCTCGGGATCGACGTCGTGATGGTCTGACTGAGCGGGAGCGCCGGCACGCCGTGACGCGGCCAGCCCCGCGCGGAGATTTTCTGAGGAATGGTTTTCGTGCTATCCTTTCTTCAGTAAGAAGACCCTCCGGAGCATTCGATGGCAGGCAAAGCGAAGGCCGCACCCCAGCCGGTGCCGGACGACGCGCGCCGCGTGGTCCTCAGCAAGGCGGTCGTGCGCGCCGCCGGACTCCTCGGCGTCACGCAAACGCAGGTGGCCGAGACCATCGGCGTGAGCGATGCGACCGCCTCGCGCATGTTCGGCGGCAAGTACCTGCTGGATCCGAACTGCAAGGAATGGGAACTGGCGAGCCTTTTCGTCAGGCTGTTCCGCTCGCTCGAGTCGATCGTGGGCTCGGACGACAAGGCGCGGCAATGGCTGCGGAGCAGGAATCTCGCCCTCGGCGAGCGGCCCCTGAACCTGATCCCGAAGGCCGAAGGCCTGATCCGTGTCCTCCATTACCTGGACGCCGCGCGCGGTCGCATCTGAGGCGAAGCCCTGCGCGCGCCGCCTCTGGCGCGCGGTCGAGGCTCAGCACGTCGCTTCAACCACCCGGCTGGTAGACGATCTCGGGGAGCAGGCGCTGCTCGAGGAGATCCTCGAGCAATCGAAACCGGCGCCGCCCGAAGACGCGCGCGGGCTTCACTACCTGCTCGCGACGCCGTTTCGCTATCCGCCGCACGCGCGCGGTTCGCGCTTTCGCTCGCCGGCCGACCCGGGCGCGTTCTACGGCGCCCGCGAGCAGCGCAGCGCATGCGCGGAGCTGGGGTACTGGCGCTGGCGCTTCCTCATGGAATGCCCCGGGCTGACCGATATCGGCCCGGTGCCGCAGACCGTGTTCCAGGTCAACGTCGCGGCCGCGGCCGTGGACCTGCGGCAAAAGCCGTTCTCCAGACATGCGCGCCGCTGGACCGATCCGGTCGACTACGGCGCAACCCAGGCGCTTGCCCGGGCAGCGCGCGAAGGCGGGGTCGGCTTGATCCTCTACCAGTCGGTGCGCGACCCGCAAAGCGGCGAATGCGCAGCGCTGCTGACCCCGCGCGGGTTCGCGCGACCGCGCCGGCCGGTCGCCGAGCAAACCTGGTTCCTCACCGTCAGCCGCGCCGCGTCGGCCTGGCAGCGCAACGGCGAACGCTACGAGTTTTTCTGGGCCGGCAAGGCATAGCGCGTTCGCCCCATCGGCCGGACCGGCGCAGGCGCTAAGTCACGCCCGCAGGCGCGTACTCCGGGATCCAGGCCCGCAGCTGCGCCCGCACCGCCGCCGGACTCATGTCGGGCGGCGCGGCGAGCCACTCCAGCACCTCCTGCGCAAGCCGCCCGTTCTCGGGTGTGCGCGCCCTTGCCACGCGCAGCTTCGGATGCGGCGTCGGCAGCGTGTGCTCGGCGTCGGCCAGCAGCTCCTCGTACAGCTTCTCGCCGGGCCGCAGGCCCGTGTACACGATCCGGATGTCGCCCTCGGCAAAGCCCGAAAGGCGGATCAGCTGCCGCGCCAGGTCGGCGATCCTGACCGGCTCGCCCATGTCGAGCACGAAGATCTCGCCGCCCTTGCCCATCAGCGCCGCCTGCAGCACGAGCTGGGTCGCCTCCGGAATCGACATGAAGTAGCGCTGGATCTCGGGGTGCGTCACCGTCACCGGCCCGCCGCGCGCGATCTGCTCGCGAAAGCGCGGGATCACGCTGCCGGTCGAGCCGAGCACGTTGCCGAAGCGCACGATCACGAACTCGGTGCGGCTCGAGGCCTGCTCCGCCTGCAGCAGCATCTCCGCCAGGCGCTTCGAGGCCCCCATCACGTTGGTCGGGTTGACCGCCTTGTCGGTCGACACCAGCACGAACTTCTCCACCCCTGCGGCCTCGGCCGCGCGCGCCAGCGTCACGGTCGACAGGACGTTGTTCGCCACCGCCTCGGCGGCGTTGCCGTCCTCCATCAGCGGCACGTGCTTGTAGGCCGCGGCGTGGAACACCACCTGCGGCGCGTGGCGCGCGAACACCTCGCCCACCCGCGCCGCCGACTTCGCGTCGCCGATCAGCGCCGCGATCGCCAGCTCCGGGAAGCGGTCGCGGAACTCCTGCTCGATCGAGTAGAGCGCGAACTCCGAGATCTCGAACAGGATCAGCTCGCGCGGCGCGTAGCGCGCGATCTGGCGGCACAGCTCCGAGCCGATCGAGCCGCCCGCGCCGGTCACCAGCACCCGTTTGCCGCCCAGCAGCGCGTGCAGCCCGGCGTCGTCGAGCCTGACCGGGTCGCGCCCCAGCAGGTCGTCGAGCTCGACGTTGCGCAGCGCCGAGACGCTCACCTTGCCGGAAACGATGTCGGAGTAGGCCGGCACCGTCATCACCTGCAGCCCCGCCGCGACGCACAGATCCACCGCCCGGCGCCGCGCGGCGTGGCTCGCGGCCGGCATCGCGATGATCGCCTGCGTCACCTCAAAACTTCCCGCGACCCGCCCCACTTCGCCCAGCGTGCCGAGCACCTTCACGCCCGCGATCGCGCCGCCCTGCTTCGCCGCGTCGTCGTCGAGC
>JBAUTW010000005.1:0-2502 GCA_049582365.1 Burkholderiales bacterium
ACCTGTCGCTTCTGGCGCGCTGGCTCGCGCGCCGCGGCGGCGCGCTGGAGTCCGCGCGCGAGGCGGACCTGCACGAATTCTTCGCTTCGCGCCACCGCGGCGGGGCGTCGCACGGGGTGTCGTCGGATGCGCGCATGCTGTCGACGCTCAAGCGCTTCTACCGCTACGCCTTGCGCGAGCGCAGGATCGCGTCCGACCCGACGCTCAGGCTCGATTCGCCCAAGCGCGCGCCGCGCTTTCCGAAGACGCTGTCCGAGACCGACGTCGAGGCGCTGCTCGCCGCGCCCGATCTCGCCGCGCCGCTCGGGTTGCGCGACCGGGCGATGCTCGAAACGCTGTACGCCTCGGGCCTGCGGGTCTCCGAACTGGTTTCGCTCAGGACCTTCGAGGTCAATCTCAATGCGGGCGTGCTGCGCGTCATGGGCAAGGGCTCCAAGGAGCGCCTGGTGCCGCTCGGCGAGGAGGCGGTGCACTGGCTGCAGCGCTACCTGAGCGAGGCGCGGGGGCGGCTGCTCAAGCGCGCGGCGAGCGACGCGCTGTTCGTCACCGCGCGCGGCGCGGGCATGACGCGCCAGGCGTTCTGGCACAACATCAAACGCTACGGCGCCAGCGCGGTGCCTGGCAGGACCCTGTCGCCGCACGTGCTGCGCCACGCCTTCGCCACCCACCTGATCAATCACGGCGCGGACCTGCGCGTGGTGCAGATGCTGCTCGGCCACGCCGACATTTCGACCACCCAGATCTATACTCACGTTGCGCGCGAGCGGCTCAAGCAGCTGCACGCAAAGCACCACCCCAGGGGATGAAGCGCCCCAGCCACAGCGAGACCCCCGCGACGCAGTTCCTGAAGAAACACGGCGTCGCTTACCAGGAGCACTTCTACGAATACATCGAGCACGGCGGCGCGGAGCGCGGCGCGCAGGAGCTCGGTGTCCCGGGCGGCGAGGTGGTCAAGACGCTGGTGATGGAGGACGAGCGTGGAGCGCCGCTCTTGGTGCTGATGCACGGCGACCGCAAGGTTTCGACCAAGAATCTGGCGCGCCAGGCGGGGCGCAAGCGCGTCGAACCGTGCCGGCCCGAGGTCGCGCAGCGCCATTCGGGCTACCAGGTCGGCGGCACCTCGCCCTTCGGCACGCGCAAGGCCATGCCGGTCTACATGGAGCGCTCGATTCTCGAGCTGCCGCATATCTACGTGAACGGGGGACGGCGCGGCTTCCTGGTCTGCCTGGCGCCGGCCGAGGTCGTGCGGGTGCTCGCGCCGCAGCTGGTCGAAGTGGCCCTGGAAGACTAGGGCTTGCGCCGCTCGATCGAGACGCCGACCAGCCTGGCGTTGCCAAGGATGCCGATCTTTGCCGCGCTCACCCTTACCCAGGGCGCGCCGAAGTCGTCGACGATGAGCTGCGCGATGCGCTCGGCGAAGGTCTCGACCAGCCGGAAGTGCCCGCTGGAGGCGATGTCCCGGATCCGCAGCGCCACCTGCTCGTAGTCGATCGTGTCGGACACCTTGTCGCTCTCGAACACGGTCGTGCCCGGCAGACCGATGTCGAGGTCGATCGAGACGATCTGCGGCACGTGGCGCTCGCGCTTGTGAATGCCGATCAGCACTTCGAGGCGCAGCTCGCGGATGAGGATGCTATCCATGACCTGTGCCGGATTATAGGGGTCGCAAGGGTAGAATGGCCTGCCGATGCAAACCGCCCTGATCGTCCTCGCCGCCTACCTGCTTGGCTCGGTGTCGTTCGCGATCGTGGTCAGCCGCGTGCTAGCGCTGCCCGACCCGCGCTCCTACGGCTCGAAGAATCCCGGCGCGACCAACGTGCTGCGCAGCGGCAGCAAGGCCGCGGCCGTGCTCACGCTGGTCGGCGACGCTGGCAAGGGCTGGCTCGCGGTGTGGCTCGCGGCCACGGTTTCGGGCGGGGCCACGGTCGACGGCCTCGCGGCGCCGCTTGCCGGCCTCGCGGTGTTCGTGGGGCATCTGTTTCCCGTGTTCCATCGTTTCCGCGGCGGCAAAGGCGTCGCGACTGCGGGGGGCGTGCTGCTCGGCTTCGATCCCTGGCTCGGGCTGGCGACTGTCGCGACCTGGGTCGTGTTCGTGCTGTTCTTCCGCATCTCTTCGCTCGCCGCCCTTGCCGCGGCGCTGTTCGCGCCGGTCTACGCCTGGTGGCTGTTCGGCCTGCGGCCGCTGCTCGCGGCAGTGCTGGCGATCGCGCTGCTGCTGGTATGGCGCCACCGCGCCAACATCGCGCGCCTGATCGCGGGCGCCGAGCCGCGCATCCGCTAGGAGAGCGTCTCGAGATCCCAGCGCGGGCGCACGCCGAAGGCGGCGCGCTTGCGCGGCTGGCGGTCCTGCTGCTGCAGCCTGAGGGCGGCGGCAAGCGCGATCATCGCGCCGTTGTCGGTGCACAGCTCGGGCTCCGGGTAGAACACGTCGAAGCCGCTGCGCGCGCCCTGCGCGTCCAGGCGCGCGCGCAGCGCGCGGTTGGCGCCGACGCCGCCGGCGAC
>JBAUTW010000006.1:0-1795 GCA_049582365.1 Burkholderiales bacterium
CCGCTCTACATCGGCACCCTGCTGCTCGCGGCCTGTGCCGCGACCGCGCTGCTTCACCTGGCGGGCTTCGCGCTGTTCAGGCGTGCAGGGATCGCCGCCGCCTACGGCGCCGCGCTGCTGAGCGGCAACCGCAACATGGGCCTGATGCTGGCGATCACCGCGGGCAGCGCCGGCGCGGCGTTCTCGCTCTACGTCGGGATCGCGCAGATCCCGATGTACTTCGCACCGCTCGCTCTCACTCCCTTCGTGCGCCGCAGCCGGCCGCTACTGCGCGAATAGTTCGATCATCAGCTCGCGCAGCCAGCGATTGCCGGGGTCGCGTTCGAAGCGCTCGTGCCAGTGCACCGCCACCTCGGCCGGCGGAATCGGCAGCGGCACCGGGAGCGACTTGAAGCGCCCGTCGGCCTCGTAGACGCGCGCCACCTGGCCCGGTAGCGTGAGCAGCAGGTCGGTGCGCGCGAGCACCATCGGCACCACGGTGAAGTGCGGCACGCGCAGCGCGATGCGGCGCGTCAGGCCGTGGCGCTCCAGCGCCTCCTCGATCACGCGGTGCCCGCTGCCGATCGAGGACACCAGCGCATGCGAGGCCTCCAGGAACAGCTTGCGCGTCAGGCGCGCGCCGATGCGGGGGTGGTCGCTGCGCATCAGGCAGACGTAGGGATCGCTGAACAGCCGCCGGCGCCGCACCGGCGCGGCGAGGCCAGGCAGGAAGCCGACCGCGATGTCGAGCGCGCCGCTGGCGAGCCCGTCGTCGATCGCCTCCAGCGGCAGCCCCAGCGCCTCCAGGTAGACCCCCGGCGCGAGACGGCGCACGTGCTCGACCAGACGGGGCAGGAACGAGATCTCGCCCAGGTCGGACATGCAGAAGCGGAACGCGCGGGTCGAAGTCGCGGGATCGAAGCCGCCGCCGTGCGCGAGCGCCGACTCGATCAGCGCGAGCGCCTGGCGGACCGGGTCGTCCAGGTCGCGCGCAAATGGCGTGGGCGCCATGCCCGAAGGCGTGCGCACGAACAGCGGGTCGCCGAACGCTGCCCGCAGCCGTGCGAGCGCGTTCGACACGGCGGGCTGGGTCAGTCCGAGGCGCGCCGCGGCGGCGGTGACGCTGCGCTCGCGCAGCACCGCATCGAGCACTCGCAGCAGGTTGAGATCGAGATCTGCCACATTCATATTGATGATTAATATCATGTAGTCCATCAATTTGACAAATATGCTTTCCGCCCCGTAGCCTTGCTCGCCCGGAGCTGCCCATGTCCCTGCCCGAACGCCCCCTCACCGTGCTGATTGCCGCCCTTGGCGGCGAAGGCGGCGGCGTGCTCGCCGACTGGATCCTCACTGCGGCGGCGGCGGAGGGCTACCCGGTGCAGAGCACCTCGATCCCGGGCGTCGCGCAGCGCACCGGCGCGACCACTTACTACCTCGAGATCTACCCTGCCCGCGCCGCCGAGCTCGGCGAGCGGCGCCCGGTCATGACGCTCGCGCCAGCCCCCGGCTACGTCGACGTGATGCTTGCCTCCGAGCTGCTCGAGGCGGCGCGCGCGCTGCAGAACGGCTTTGTCACCCCTGACCGCACCACCCTGATCGCCTCGACGCATCGCATCTACACCACGGTCGAGAAAATGGCGATGGGCGACGGACGCCTCGACAGCGAGCGCATCGTCAAGGCGGCGCAGACGCTCGCCCGCCGGGCGCAGCTGTTCGACATGCAGCGCCTCGCGCGCGAGGCGGGCACGGTGATCAGTGCGGTCATGTTCGGCGCGCTCGCCGGCTCGGGGACGCTGCCGCTGCCGCGCGCCGC
>JBAUTW010000007.1:0-6858 GCA_049582365.1 Burkholderiales bacterium
GGGCGAACAGCGCCACCGCGGCGTTCGACGCGACGCTGCCCACCGCGCTCGCGGCGACGAAGGCTGGCGGATGCTCCAGGGCGAGGATCACGTACGCCGCCCCCGCGGCGGTCGGCAGCGCCGCCACCAGCGCGCCCAGAAACGGGCCGCTGCGTTCTACGACGTAGGAAGCGGCGATCACCACCGCCGCGGTCGCGCCCAGCTTGAGCGCGAACGCGCCCCAGAAGAACGGCGCCGGGTCGGCCACCTCAGGTCAGGCCGTCGAACAGCTGGACCTGAACCGGCTCGCCGGCCTCGACCCTGCCGCGCTCGTGCTCGAGCACGATGAAGCAGTTCGCCTCCGACATCGAGCGCAGCACGCCCGAACCCTGCTGGCCGGTGGTCCTGACTTTCCACTCGCCGCCGTCGCGGAACAGCACCCCGCGCTGGTATTCGGTCCTGCCGGGGACCTTTCTGATCGGATGAGAAGAAGTCACCCGCATCAAGGGAATGGCGAATTCGCCGGTTCGTCCCGCCAGGTACAGCAGGGCGTCGCGCACGAACTGGTAGAAGGTGACCATCACCGCCACCGGGTTGCCGGGCAGGCCGAACAGGGCGGCGTTGCCGATGCGGCCGAAGGCCATCGGGCGCCCGGGGCGCATGGCGATGGTCCAGAACAGCACTTCGCCCAGCTTGGCCATCATCTGCTTGGTGTAGTCGGCTTCGCCCACCGAGACGCCGCCCGAGGTGACGATCGCGTCGGCGTTCGCCGCGGCGCTGGCGAACGCGGCCTCGAGCAGGGCGGGATCGTCGCGCACCACCCCCATGTCGATCAGCTCGACCCCGAGGCGCGCCAGCATGCCGTACAGCGTGTAGCGGTTCGAGTCGTAGACCTGGCCCTCGGCCAGCGGCGCGCCGATCGATGCCAGCTCGTCGCCGGTAGAGAAGAACGCGACGCGCAGCCGGCGCCGCACGTTCACTTCGCCGATGCCGAGCGACGCGATCAGCCCAAGGTCGGCGGGCGCGAGCGCACGGCCGGGGCCGAGCACGGCGACCCCGCGCTTGAGGTCCTCGCCCGCCGCGCGCGTGTTCTGGCCGCGCTTCTGTCCCGCCGGGACGACGATCGCGTCGCCCTCGATGCGCGCCACTTCCTGGATCACCACCGTGTCGGTCCCGGCGGGCATCACCGCGCCGGTCGTCACGCGCACGCACTCGCCGCGCCCGACCTTGCCCTTGTAGGGCCGGCCGGCGAGCGCGGCGCCGATCTCCTCCAGCCGCGTCTCGCCATCGGCGCCCAGGTCCGCGGCGCGCACCGCGTAGCCGTCCATCGCCGAGTTGTCGTGCGCCGGAACGTCGAAAGCGGGGACGATTTCCTGCTCGAGCACGCGCCCCAGCGCGCTGCGCGTGGCGACGCGCTCGACGCCCGCGACCGGCGCGAGGCAGGCGCGGATCGCCTCGCGCGCCTTGTCGACGCGCAACGCGTTCGGGTCGTAGCCGTCGAGGCAGCTCACGACCGCGGCGATCTTGTTCATGCGTCCCTGAGCTCTGCGAGCGTGTTGATGTTGCGAAAGGCGTCCGGCTGGTCGTCGAAGGATACCTCGACCACCGCCAGCGTCGCGTACCAGGCGTCGATCTTGCGCCCGCCGCCGGCGAGAAACGCCTCCAGGTGCGGCAGCACGCTCCGCCGCACCAGCGCGAACACCGGATGGGGCTGATCGCCGGTCCTGGCGACGGCAAGATCGTTTTCGCCGAGAAACGATTTCAGCCTGGCCACCAGGTCGAGCGGAAGGAAAGGCGAGTCGCAGGGCACGGTGACCGCGAGCGGATGCGATGCTGCCTGCAGGCCGGCGTGCAGCCCGGCGAGCGGGCCGGCGAAGCCGCCGACCGAGTCGGGCACCACGCGGTAGCCGAACTTCGCGTAGGCCTCGGGGTTCTGGTTGGCGTTGACCAGGATCTCGTCCACTTGCGGCGCGAGGCGCTCGAGCGCCCACGCCACCATCGGCCTGCCGCGCAGCGGCTGCAGGCCCTTGTCGACGCCGCCCATGCGCCGGCCCTGGCCGCCGGCGAGGATGATCCCGGTCACGCGCTCCATGCGCCGATTCTAAGTGATGCGCGCGGCGAAACGCCCTTGCCGCGCGCAGGGTCGCGTGACAGACTTTGCGCGCCATGAAGAACCCGAGATACCTGGTTCCGTTCCTCAACCTCGGCCATTTCATCGACCATCTGTCGATGCTGGTGTTTCCGACCGTGGTGGTGGCGCTCGCGCGCGCCTGGGGCGAGTCGTACTCCGAGCTGCTGCCGCTCGCGCTCGGCGGCTTCATCGCCTTCGGCGCCTTCGCGCTGCCGGCCGGCTGGCTCGCCGATCACTGGAGCCGCCACAGGATGATGGCGGTGTTCTTCTTCGGCGTCGGCGCCTCGCTGATCCTCACCGGCTTCGCCCGCTCGCCCTGGCAGGTCGGCGCCGGGCTCACGCTCACCGGCATGTTCGCCGCGATCTACCACCCGGTGGGCATCGCGATGCTGGTCTCGGCGCCGGCGAAGATGGGCAAGGCGCTCGGCTGGAACGGGCTGTTCGGCAATCTCGGGCTGGCGGCCGCGGCGCTGATCGCCGGCGCGCTGATGGATTTCGCCGGCTGGCGCGCGGCGTTTTTCGTGCCCGGGCTGGCGGCCGTTGCCGCCGGGGTGGCGTTCCTCGCGCTGGTGCCCGACCCGGGGCGCGTCCCCAGGGTCGCCAAGTCGGTCGGGCTGCACGTCGACCGGCGCACCATGACGCGCATTTTCACCATCCTGCTGATCGCCACCGCCTGCGGCGGGATCATCTTCAATTCGACCACGGTGTCGATGCCGAAAGTGTTCGACGAGCGCCTGCGCGCGCTGACGCAGACCAACTTCGGCGTCGGCGCGCTGGTGGCGCTGGTGTACACCATCGCCGCCTTCGCCCAGGTGCTGATGGGCAGCCTGATCGACCGCACCGAGCTCAAGCGCCTGATGATCGGCGTCGCGCTGGTGCAGATCCCGCTGCTGTTCCTCGCCGCCAACCTCGACGGCTGGCCGATGCTCGCCGCGGCGCTGCTGATGATGCTGGCGGTGTTCGGCCAGATCCCGCTCAACGACGCGATCGTCGGACGCTACATCGCCGACGAATACCGCGCCCGCGTGCTCGCGGTGCGCTACGTCGTCTCGCTCGGCGTGGCCGCGGTCGGCGTGCCGCTGGTAGCCGGGCTGCACGCCACCGGCGGCGGCTTCCGCTACGTGTTCTACGTGCTGGCCGCGCTCGCCGGCGGCATGCTCGCGACCTCGCTCTTCTTCCCCTCGCGCGGCGAGCTGGACGCTCAGGCCTCGATTTCGCGCGCGGTGATCGTGTAGCGGAAGTCAGCCGGGTCGAGCGAGTCGAGGCGGCCGTGCGCCGTCTCGGCCTGCGGGTACATGAGGAACGCGATCGCCGGTCCGCTCGAGCCGGGCAGGCGGATGTCGTGCGCAGTGTTGTACGCCATCCAGTTCATTTCCCAGTGCCCGAACAGCGTCCTGCGCGCCGCGACGACCTTGGGCGCGTCGAGCGGCAGCTTGCCCGGCGGCTCCTCCAGCACCACCTTGCGCACGTCGGCCGGGTCGACCGGGACCCAGCCGTAGCCGTCGACGAACACGTCGGCGCGGCAGTGCTGCGCCTTGGTGATGTCCGGGCTGCCGGCACCCAGGCTCTTGTAACCGAAGGCGCTCTTCGCCACCCGCACGCCGTAGACGTCGCGCGCGGCGAGGCCCACCGCGCGCGCCAGGCCGACGTAGAGCGCGTTCAGGTCGGCGCACTTGCCGCTCAGGTTGCCGGTCTCGAGCATCGACTTGATGTCGCCGATGCCGCAGCCGCGCACCTTCGGGTCGCGGAAGGTGTTGTCGACGATCCACTGGTAGATCGCGCGCGCCTTGCCCAGCTCGGTCTTCTGGCCGCGCACGATCTCGAGCGCGGTCTTGCGCACGATGCCGTCGGTCGGGATCAGCGCGGTGGGCGCGGTGTTGAAGCGCGCGTCCGCCGGGCGCAGCCTGAGCGCCGGGTCGGGCTTGTCGAAATCGACCGCGCGGTTGCGCGTGGCCACGCGGCTCGTGACGGCGAGCTGCGGCTGGCCCGCGCCGGCGGGCCATTCCGCCCAGACCATCTGCGCGCCGTACTTCGGGTCGCTCGCGACCTTGGCCGCCGGCGCGTTGCCCGACCAGGAGTTGCCGATCACCCGCTGGAAGTCGGTGTTCAGCGACGGCAGCGGAATCCAGACGCGGCTGGTGCCGGCGGGCTTGAGCACGTCGACGCGGGTCGTGACGTCGAAGTAGCGCCAGGCGCCAGGGCGCGGGTCGAAGCCCGAGGCGAGGGCGATGCGAGGCAGGGAGCCGAGCAGCGAGGCTGCGGCGCCGGCATGCAGGAAAGTGCGTCGTTTCATGCGAGCTCCGTTGGTTGGGGGAGAGTGCGGCGCAGGCGCTGCGCGCCGCTGAAAAGCAGATAGTGCCGGCCGCTGGCGCGCCCGAGCATGGTCAGCCCGACCTTGTGCGCGACCTGGTGACCCATGTGCGTCAGCCCCGAGCGCGAAACGAGGAAGGGGATGCGCATCTGCGCGCACTTGATCACCATCTCGCTGGTGAGCCGCCCGGTGGTGTAGAAGACCTTGTCCGAGCCGTCGATCGTCTCGAGCCACATGCGTCCGGCGATCGCGTCGACCGCGTTGTGGCGCCCGACGTCCTCGACGAACATCATGATCTCGGCCGCCGCCGGCCCCGCCATGCGGGCGAGGGCGCAGCCGTGCACCGCGCCGGACTGCTTGTAGATGGTCTCGTGGCGGCGCACCTGCTCGATCAGGTCGAACAGCTGCGCGTCGGAAAGGAACACGTCGTCTCGCAGCCTGACCGAGTCGATCTCCGCCATCAGGTCGCCGAATACCGTGCCTTGCCCGCAGCCAGTGGTCACGGTGCGCTTTTTCATCTTGTCGCCGATGTTCTTCTTTCGATGAGTGGTCACCGCGACCGAGTCGGTTTCCCAGTCCACCTGCACTGCCTCGACTTCGTCGATCGAGCCGACCAGGCGCTGGTTGCGCAGGTAGCCCAGCGCGAGCGCCTCGGGCGCGTGGCCGAGCGTCATGAGGGTGACGATCTCGCGCTTGTCGAGGTACAGGGTAAGCGGATGTTCGCCCGCGATCGCGGTCGGCACCATCTCGCCGCGCTCGTTGTAGGCTTCGACCTCGAAGGTCGCGGGCCGGGCCGCATCGGTGAGCTTAACCACGGGTGAGTTCAACCGCCGATGTACGACATCTCGACTTTGGGCAGGTTCGCCGTCTCGGCAGTGCGCATCTCCGAGTAGCGGTCGGCGCGTGCGCGCCAGACCGCGGCGATCTCGTTGCGCAGCTCGTCGTCGCTCGCGCCGGCGCGCAGCAGCGGCTTGAGCTCGTGGCCCGACTGCGCGAACAGGCAGGTGTAGAGCGCGCCTTCGGTCGACAGCCGGAGGCGATTGCAGTCGCGGCAGAATGCCTGCGTGACCGAGGAGATGACCCCGATCTCGCCCGCGCCGTCGCGGTAGCGCCAGCGCTCGGCGACCTCGCCCGGGTGGTTGGCGCCGATCGGCTCGAGCGGGTAGTGCGCGGAGATCATGCGCACCACCTCGGCCGAGGGCAGCACGTCGTCCATGCGCCAGCCGTTGGTGCTGCCGACGTCCATGAACTCGATGAAGCGCACGATGTGTCCCGTGCCGCGAAAGCGCTGCGCCATCGGCACGATCTCGCGCTCGTTGGTGCCGCGCTTGAGCACCATGTTGATCTTGATCGGCCCCAGCCCGGCGGCCGCGGCGGCGTCGATGCCTTGCAGCACCTTGGCCACCGGGAAGTCGGCGTCGTTCATGGCCTTGAACACCGCGTCGTCGAGCGAGTCGAGGCTCACCGTGATGCGCTTCAGGCCGGCCTCCTTGAGCCGCCCGGCCTGCCTGGCGAGCAGCGAGCCGTTGGTGGTGAGCGTGAGATCGACGTCGAGCGCGGCAAGCTGCTCGATCAGGCGGTGCAGGTCGCGCCGCACCAGCGGCTCGCCGCCGGTGAGCCGGATCTTCTTCACCCCCAGGCCGACGAACACGCGCGCCAGGCGCGCGATTTCCTCGAAGGTCAGGATCGCGCTGTGCGGCAGGAATTTGTGCTCGCTGTCGAACACCTCGCGCGGCATGCAGTACACGCAGCGAAAGTTGCAGCGGTCGGTGACCGAGATGCGCAGGTCGCGCAGCCCGCGCCCGAGGGTGTCGGCCAGCGGCGCGCCGTCGTAGGGCGGAGCGGCAGGCCGCCCGGTGCCTGCTGCGCGGATCGGGATAACCTTGTCTAGCATGATGTCTTTGTCGGCGCGAGGAGCGAAAATCTTATCAGAGTCGCGTCTGCGCTATAGTGCTCCCGTACTGCAGCCTGGGCCGTGCAATGGAAAAGCCGAAGTTGCCGATGGCGGTGGTGATGCAGCGTCGGCAGATCGTCAATCGATGGCAGTCTGAAACGTGGGAGCCCTGGGCGGTGCTGTCGGGCCCGCGCGCCGACGCGGCACCGCGCCTGCTGCGCGAGGACGGTGTGACGCAGCAATGGCTGCATGGCGGATTCGAGCTCGTTCTGTATCGCGACGAGCTGGAGGGCTATTACCTGAACGTCTCGAGCGAGCATCCGAAGGTCTTTATCGTGTGGATGACGGAAGATGGCGACAGTCGGCCGTTGCAGCTCACCGTCAGCTTTCACGAGGCGAGCCGCTGGATGGACGCCGGCAACTCGGTCGAAGGCGTCGCGATGCCGGCCGAGGTCTTCGCCTGGGTCGGAAAGTACGTGGAGGACAACTACCGGCCCGAGCCCGAGAAGCGAATCAAGCCGCGCTCGTTCCTGTCCCCGAAGG
>JBAUTW010000008.1:0-1632 GCA_049582365.1 Burkholderiales bacterium
GTACACGACGCCGCCCAGCCCAAGCGTGACCAGCGCGGCCCCAGGCCAGTCGAGCGTGCCGCGCGCGTTCGCGCTGGTCGATTCCGGCACGCGCCAGAAGGTAAGCGCCAGGGCGGCCAGGGCAAGCGGAACATTGATGTAGAAGACGGCGCGCCAGGACAGATGATCGATCAGCCAGCCCCCCAGCAGGGGTCCGAGCGCCGTAGTGATCGCCGTCGCCCCCGACCAGGTCCCGAATGCCGCGCCGCGCGTGCGCGCATCGAAGTTTGCGCTGATGATCGAGAGGCTTCCAGGGACGAGCAGCGCCGCGCCGACGCCCTGAACCGCGCGAGCCGCGATCAGTTCCCGCACGTTGCCGGTGAGGCCGCACCAGACGGACGCCGCGGCGAACAATGCGACGCCCAGCGCGAATACGCGCCGGCGGCCGTAGCGGTCGCCGGCGGCACCTCCCACGAGCAGCAGCGCGGCGAGCAGCAACGCATAGGCCTCCACCACCCACTGCACGTCGGAGATGCTCGCGCCGAGATCCTTCTGCAGCGCCGGCAGCGCCACGTTCACCACGGTGCCGTCGATGAACGCCATGCTCGACGCGAGAATCGTTGCGCTCAACACCCATATGCGCGCGGCGGGCGCGCGCGGCGCGCTCACGGCATCTGAACGGATGACGCCTTCGTCGCAGGGCGGATTCGCGAAGCTGCTCATGGTCGCGTGAGCCCGCACAGCCGGACGGCATGCGCGCCGGCAGGCTCATGAGGCTTCGACTGCGGAGTGTACGCCGAGATCCGAAGAGATCGTCTGCCTGGCCGACTCGCTCAGCAGGACCCAATGGACCCTGCCGCCAGATTCGACGCACACGTCAACCTCCAGCCCGGGCGTCTTCAGGAGCAGCGCCTGAACAGGGTGGATGCGAAAGAACAGGTGGCGCACGCCCGGGGGAGTTGCGGCAATGTCCTGCAGCGGGATATCCCGCGCCCGGACGAGCTGTCCGCATAGCCGCAGCGACCACGTACCTCCGATGCGGCCGGACCCGACGCCGTACGCATCCTCTTCGCTCGCGGCCGTGGCGACGAGGCCGCGCTCCGCCGGAATGAGCTTGTTGATGTGGACGAGCTCCTCGCGGATCGCGTCTTCGTTCCAGGTCGTCGCATGGAGCAATTCATGCAGATGGAACCACAATGATTGCCGGCTCTCGAAGTACAGGCGCAATCCCGGACAGATCTCGACGCGGCGCACCCGGCTCTCGGCCGCGATCGCGGCGCGCACGCCGCCGCGCAGGCGGCCGTAGACTTCCGGCGGCAGCACTTCGCCGCGCAGGATCATTGCAGCGTGCTCAGGTATCGCACGACTGCGGCGCGCTGGCCGGCATCGTTGAGGCCGGCGAAGGGCATCCGATTTCCCGGTACCAGCTTCTGGGGATTCGCGATGTAGCGGTCAAGCGACTTGGCGTTCCACCTGATCCCGGAGTTACGCATCGCCTTGCTGTATCGGAATCCCGCCAGTGTCCCCGCCTTGCGTCCGAGCACCCCGGTCAGGCTCGGACCAATCCCGTGGCCGCCGGCCGGTGCGTGGCACGCCGCGCAGGCGGCAAAGGCGGCAGGTGCCTCGACCGCGGCCGCGAGGGCGCCTGTGGAC
>JBAUTW010000009.1:0-3630 GCA_049582365.1 Burkholderiales bacterium
ACTTGCCGCACCCCGAGGGCCCCACCATCACCACGAACTCCCCGTCGGCGATCTCCATCGAAATCCCCTGGATCACCTTCACCTCGCCGAAGGACTTGTACACATCGCGGATCGAGACGGCGGCCATTTGCTATTCCTGTTGTTCGATCAAGCGTTCCACATTCCCGCGCCTCAGGCAAGCTTCATCACCACCATGCCGAAGACGTTCGCCGCGGAATCCGCGCGATCGGACATGTTGGAGATGTGGCGGTAGACTTCGCGCCGGTAGAACAGCGCCGGCAGCGCCGCCGGGTCGGTCGCGCCGGCGAACAGCTCCTTGATCGCGGAGCGGTACTCGCGCTCGACCTTGCGCTCCTTCTCGCGCACTTCGCGCGCATGATCGCCCGCGACGCGCGGGTTCTGCGCCAGGCGCATGATCGCCGCCTGGAGCTCCTCGGCCTCCTCGCGTACCAGGCGCACCATGTAGCGGATGTGGCGGTCGGCGTCGACCTTGAGGATCGACATCTCCTCCAGCGTCGTGAGCGCGTAGGTGACCATGTCCTCGTGGCAGTGCGACAGGTTGAAGATATCCTCGCGGTCGAGCGGCGTGATGAACGTCTGGTGCAGCTCGTCGATCAGGATGCGACGCAGCTCGCTCGCCTCTTCCGCGAGCCCTCGCAGCGCCGCGACCCCGCGCTCGTCGACTGCCTCGATGCCCGCCTCGAGGAAGCGCACGCCTTCGACCGACTTCGCCGCCTGTTCGACCAGCATCGAGATGAACTTGTTCTTCTCGCTCAGGCCACCGCCCAACCAGCTCATCGGTGAACCCCCAGTCCGCCGCCCCGCCCGAGGAGGGCCTCGATCGCCCAGTACAGCGGCGCGGCGAGCAGCGCCGTCGCCGGAACGGTGAGCAGCCATGCGACCGCGACCTCCCCCAGCACACCCCAGCGCACCTTGGACTTCCGCTCCGCCGCACCGGCGCCGAGAATCGAGGCACTTATGACCTGCGTCGTGCTCACCGGTCCCCCGGCGAGCGAGGCGCCCAGAATCACCGCCGCCGCGGAGACCTGCGCCGTGAAGCCGTGGATCGGGCGCACCCGGTAGAAGCCGATGCCGAGCGTGCGGATGATGCGCCAGCCGCCGAACGCGGTGCCAAGCCCGATCGCCGATGCGCAAAGCGCGATCACCCACCATGGCACGAAGAAGTGCTTGGTGAACCCAAGCATGAGAAGCCCGAGGGCGATCACGCCCATCGTCTTCTGCGCGTCGTTGCCGCCATGGCTGAGCGCGAGCGCCGCACCGGAGAGGATCTGCAGGCGCGACAGCCCGATCGAGGCGCGCGGCGTCGCATCGCGCAGGATCCAGCGCGTCGCCTGCATCACCACCACGGCAGCGCCGAAGCCGAGCAGCGGCGACGCGAGCAGCGCGACGGCGACCTTCTCCAGCCCGTGGAACTGGATCGCGGATAAGCCGGCGGCGGCCGCGGCCGCGCCGACCAGGCCTCCCAGCAGTGCGTGCGAGGAGCTCACCGGGACGCCGAAATACCAGGTCGCCAGGTTCCACAGGCTCGCCGCGGCCAGCGCCGCGAGCACCACCGCGATGTTGATCGCATCGGGTCGCACGACCTCGGCGCCGACGGTTTCGGCCACCGCCACGCCCAGCAGGAAGGGGCCGGCGAAGTTCGCCGCTGCGGCAAGCAGGAGCGCCCCGCGCACGCTCATCGCCTGCGATGCGATCAGCGTCGCCACGACGTTCGCGCTGTCGTGAAAGCCGTTCAGGAAGTCGAACGCCAGCGCGAACGCGACAAGCATGCCGAGCAGCAGCAGCGATTCGGGACCGTTGACCATGCGCGGGCGCAGATGCCCTATTTTGCGGTTTGCATCGCGATCCCCTCGGCGAAGCTCTTGCGGAATGCGATCAGCACGACGAGCGGCGGCAGCATCGACACGATGGTGCCCGCCATGATGACGTTCCACGCCGGCGAGATCTGGTCGGTGGCGATCAGCATCTTGAGCCCGATCTGCACCACGCGCATGTCCTCGGTGTTGGTCACGATGAGGGGCCACAGGTACTGGCTCCACATGAAAATGAACTCGATCACGAACAGCGCGGCGATGTTGGTGCGCGAGATCGGCACCAGCACGTCCCAGAAGTAGCGCAGCGGCCCCGCGCCGTCGATTCGCGCCGCATCCGGCAGGTCGCGCGGCACCGTGAGGAAGAACTGCCGGAACAGCAGGATCCCGGTCGTGCTGGCGAAGAACGGGAACATCAGCGCCGAGTAGGTGTTGATCCAGTGGAAGTCGGCCATCATTTCGTAGGTCGGCAGGATCCGCACCGGCAGCGGCAGCATCTGCGTCACCATGGTCATCGGGAACAGCAGCGCCCGGCCGCGGAACCTGAAATGCGTGTACGCGAACGCCGCCATCAGCGAGAGGACGATCTTGACCAGCGCCGCGCCGACCGAGATCACGGACGTGACGAAGAACAGCCGCCCCATGTTGACGCGGTTCCAGGCCTCGACCACGTTGGTCCACAGCTCGGTGCCCGGATAGAGGCGCGGCGGGTAGACGTAGGCTTGCTGGAACGTCAGCGTGCTCACCACGAGCGCGTAGAAGACCGGAAAGGCGATCACCACGACCAGCGCGATCAGCGCGGCGTGGCTCGCGCCCGCCTTCCATTGCCGGGCCGTCACGTACCGGGCTCCCTAGCGCTCATAGACCGCCTTGCGGGTGGCGAAGTGCAGCTGAACGAACGCCGCCACCGAGATGACGACGAACACGATGCAGGACTCGGCCGACGCCGCCCCGGTGTTGAGGTAGATGAATGCGTCGCGGTAGAGCTTGTAGATCAGGATGTTGGTCGCGTCCCCCGGCCCGCCGTGGGTCATGATGTCGATCAGGCCGAAGACCTGGAAGAAGGCGTAGATCGTGTTCACGAACAGCAGGAAGGTCGTGGTCGGCGAGAGCATCGGGAAGGTGATGTCCCAGAACGTGCGCCACGGCCCCGCGCCGTCCACGCGCGCCGCATCGACGAACTCCTCCGGGATGTTCTGCAGCCCGGCGACGAAGAACACGATGTTGTAGCCGAGCATGTTCCACGTCGCCGCCGCAGACACGACCAGCAGCGCGAGCTCGCCGTTGGTCATCCAGTTCATCAGGTAGCCGCCCGAGAGCTTGGCGACGACGAACGGCACGATGCCCGTCGCCGGCGCGAACATCAGCGCCCAGATCGCCCCCGCGACCGCCGGCGAGAGCGCGTAGGTCCAGATGAGCGCGACCTGGTAGAAGCCCTGCCCGCGCAGCTTCTGGTTCAGCAAGTGCGCGACCCCGAGCGAGACGCTCAGCCCGACGAGCACCACGAAGGCGGCGAACAGCAGCGTCGTGACCGCGCTCGCGCGGAACTCGGCCGAGGCGAACAGGCGCTCGTAGTTGCGCAGCCCGACGAATACCGACTTGGTGCCGAACGCCGTGGTCGCGTAGAAAGACTGCTGGACGCTCTGCAGGAACGGATAGACCAGGAAGACGACGATCACCGCCACCGACGGCAGGATCAGGAGATAGGGCAGCAGCCGATGGCCCGGGAATCGCTCCTGCTCGACGGCGCTCTCCATGGGCGCGATGATAACCGGCGCGGCGCCGGGGCGGGTGTGTC
>JBAUTW010000010.1:0-8542 GCA_049582365.1 Burkholderiales bacterium
TCTTTTCGAGGCGGTCAACCGCTATCTGGCCCGACCGGTGGCCCCCGCCGATGTGGTGTGGAGCTTTTCCGGCGTGCGGCCCCTGCTGGACGACGAGGCCAATGACCTGTCCGCGGTGACGCGCGACTACGAGCTGGTGCTCGAGGCCGCCGACGGCAAGGCGCCGCTGCTTTCGGTGTTCGGCGGAAAGCTCACCACCTATCGCCGGCTGGCGGAGGAGGCGCTCGCGCTGCTGCGGGATCCGCTCGGCAGCCTGCAGCCGGCGTGGACGTCGGGCGCCCCGCTGCCGGGCGGCGACATTCCCGGGGCCGATTTCGATCGCTTCCTGCTGCAGCTGAGCCGGCGCCACCCTTGGTTGCCCGCGCCCCTCGCGCACCGCTACGCGCGCGCCTACGGCACGCGCAGCGACAGACTGCTCGGCGGCGCGAGCAGCCTGGGCGACCTGGGCCGCGAGATCGGCGACGGCCTGTACGAAGTGGAGCTCACTTACCTCACCCGCTACGAGTGGGCGCTGACCGCCGAGGACGTGCTTTGGCGCCGCTCCAAGATCGGACTGCGCGCCTCGCCGGACACGGTCAACCGGCTGGGCGAGTGGCTCGCGGCGCACGCCGCGGCGCCGGACAGGACGCTGCAATGCGCCTGACCCTGCAAAACGTGACCAGGGTCGTCGACGGGCAGACCCACCTCTACGGAATCGACCTCGATCTCGAGCCCGGATCGTTCAGCGTGCTGCTCGGGCCGACGCAGGCGGGCAAGACTTCGCTGCTGAGGCTGATGGCGGGGCTGGATCGCCCGAGCACGGGAAAGATCCTGGAAGACGGCAACGACATCACCGGCCTCAACGTGCGCAAGCGCAGCGTCGCGATGGTCTACCAGGAGTTCGTCAACTACCCCTCGTTCACCGTCTACGAGAACGTCGCCGCGCCGCTGCGACTGGCGAAGCGCTTCGACGCGCGAACGATCGACGCGAAGGTGAAGGCCACCGCCGAGTTGCTGCGCATCGAGGGCCTGCTCGAGCGGCTGCCGGCGCAGCTCTCGGGAGGCCAGCAGCAGCGCGTCGCGCTTGCGCGCGCCCTGGTCAAGGAAGCGCCCCTGCTGCTGCTCGACGAGCCGCTGGTGAACCTGGACTACAAGCTGCGCGAGGAGCTGCGCAGCGAGATGCGGCAGATCTTCGGCCGCGGCAAGACGACCGTGGTGTACGCGACCACCGAGCCGACCGAGGGACTGCTGTTCGGCGGCAAGACCGGCGTACTCGACGCCGGGCGCCTGCTCCAGTACGGGCCGGGCCTGGACGTCTACCACCGGCCCGCGACGCTCAGGGTGAGCGAGGTCTTCAGCGATCCCCCGATCAACCTGGTGCGCGCCGATATCGGCGCCGACGGCTGCCGCCTGTCGCCGAGCGTGGCCTTCCCGCTCGCGCCGCACATGCGCGCGCTGCCGCCGGGGGACTACCGGGTCGGCCTGCGCGCGAACCAGATCGACGTGGTGAAGCGCGGCGACGGGGCGCTGCGCGCGACGATCGAGCTCGCCGAGATCAACGGATCCGAAACCTACGTTCACGCCCGCCACGGGGATTTCACGCTCATCGCGCAGCTCGAGGGCGTGCGCGAATTCGCCCTGGGCGAGTCGGTCGGCCTTCATTTCGATCCGAACCGGCTGTTCGTGTTCGACGCCTCGGGGCGGCTCGCGGCCGCGCCGGTGCGGCTGGCGGGCGACGCGCGGGCGGACTGATGGCGCGCATCGAGCTCAAGGGCGTCGCCCACAGCTACAAGCCGTCGCCGGCCGCGCCGCAGGACTATGCGCTGCAATCGTCCGACCTGGCCTGGGACGACGGCGGCGCCTACGCGCTGCTGGGCCCCTCGGGTTCGGGCAAGACCACGCTGCTCAACGTCATTTCCGGTCTGGTGCGCCCGAGCGAGGGACGAATCACGTTCGACGGGCGCGACGTCACCGGGCTTTCGACCGCGCAGCGCAACATCGCGCAGGTCTTTCAGTTCCCGGTGATCTACGACACCTTGACCGTGTTCGACAACCTCGCCTTCCCGCTGCGAAACCGGCGCGTTGCGGAGCCCGAGGTGCGCGCGCGCGTGCTGAAGGTGGCCGACCTGCTCGACCTTTCGCACGACCTCAAGAAGCGCGCGAGCGGTCTGGCGGCGGACGCGAAGCAGAAGATCTCGCTCGGCCGCGGACTGGTGCGCAGCGACGTCGCCGCGATCCTGTTCGACGAACCGCTCACCGTCATCGACCCGCACGTCAAATGGATGCTGCGCCTGAAGCTCAAGCAGATCCACAAGGAGTTCAAGCTCACGTTGATCTACGTGACCCACGACCAGGCCGAGGCGCTCACTTTCGCGGATCGAGTGATGGTCCTGTCGGAAGGTCGCGTCGTTCAGGTGGGCAGTCCGACCGACCTGTTCGAGAACCCGGCCCACGCCTTCGTCGGGCACTTCATCGGCAGCCCCGGCATGAACCTGCTGCCCTGCGAGCTCGAGGGCAGCGCAGTGCGCGTCGACGCCCACTCCATTGCGCTCGAGCCCGCCTACGTCGAGCGGGCGCGCCGCGCGGGCGGCGAACTCAAGCTCGGCATCCGCCCCGAGTTCGTCCGCTACCGGCCGCATGCCGCGGCCGGCTACATGCCTGCCGAAATCACCGCGGTGGAGGATCTGGGCAACTACAAGATCGCGACGGCGCGACTGGGAATCCATCTCGTCAAGGTGAAGGTGAGCGAGAGCACGCGCATCGCGACCGGAGCGGGCTGGCTCTCGTTTCCGCCGGAGTGGACGCGCCTGTACGTCAATGACGACGTGTTGAGATAAGGGGGAACGCGGTGCAGAAGACGATCGACAACCGGGCCTGGCTTCTCGTCCTGCCCGTCGTGCTGCTCGTTGCGTTCAACGCCATCATCCCGTTGATGACGGTGGTGAACTACTCGGTGCAGGACATCTTCGACGCCACGCACCGGGCGTTCGTCGGCGCGGACTGGTACCGGGAAATGCTGCACAACTCGCGCCTGCACAGCGCGCTGTGGCGCCAGTTCGCCTTCTCCGGACTGGTGCTGCTGATCGAGATCCCGCTGGGCGTGGCGATCGCCCTGACGATGCCGAAAAAGAGCGGCTGGGCGACCTCGCTGACGCTGGTTCTGATCGCACTGCCGCTGCTCATCCCCTGGAACGTGATCGGCACGATCTGGGTCGTGTTCCTGCGGCCGGACATCGGCTTGCTCGGTCACTTCATCGTTCACACCCTCGGCATTCCGTTCGACTATCCGACGGTGCCGATCGAGGCCTGGATTTCGGTCATGCTGATGGAGGTCTGGCACTGGACGCCGCTCGTGGCGCTGCTGGCGTACGCGGGCTTGCGCGCGATTCCCGACGCGTACTACCAGGCCGCGCACATCGACGGCGCGTCGGCCTGGGCAGTGTTCCGCTACATCCAGCTTCCCAAGATGCGCGGCGTGCTGACCATCGCAGTGCTGCTGCGCTTCATGGACAGCTTCCTGATCTACACCGAGCCGTTCGTGCTGACCGGCGGCGGACCGGGCGACTCGACGACTTTCCTGTCGATCTACCTGGTCAAGATCGCGGTCGGCGAGTTCGACGTCGGAAAAGCGGGGGCCTTCTCGATCATCTACTTCCTGATCGTGCTGGCATTCAGCTACGTCTTCTATCAAGCGCTGCAGCGCGTGGGCGCGGGAGAGGCGAAATGAAGCTTCGGGCTCGTGACCTCGGTCTGATCGTCTACCTCGCCGCGCTGCTGCTGCCGATCTACTGGATGCTGAGCATGTCGCTGCGCGACAACAACGACATCATGTCCCAGCTGGCGTTCTATCCGCACCGGCCGACGCTCCACAACTACGTCGAGATCTTCACCGACCCGTCGTGGTACATGGGCTACGTCAATTCGTTCGCCTACGTCGGCATCAATACGGTCATCTCGCTCGTGGTCGCGCTCCCGGCCGCCTACGCCTTCTCGCGCTACCGGTTCCTCGGCGACAAGCACCTGTTCTTCTGGCTGCTGACCAATCGCATGGCCCCGGCAGCGGTGTTCCTGCTGCCGATGTTCCAGCTTTATTCGGCCCTCGGCCTGATCGACACCCGCATCGCGGTGGCGCTCGCCCACACCCTGTTCAACGTGCCGCTCGCGGTCTGGATCCTGGAAGGCTTCATGTCCGGCGTGCCGAAGGAAATCGACGAGACCGCGTTCATCGACGGCTACTCGCTGCCGCGCTTCTTCCTGACCGTGTTCATCCCGCTGATCCGCGCCGGCGTCGGCGTGACAGCGTTCTTCTGCTTCATGTTCTCCTGGGTCGAACTGCTGTTCGCCCGCACGCTCACCATCACCGCGGCCAAGCCGATCGCGGCGGTCATGACTCGCACCGTGAGCGCGTCCGGGCTCGACTGGGGACTGTTGTCCGCGGCCGGCATCCTGACCATCGTGCCGGGGGCGCTGGTGATCTATTTCGTGCGCAATTACATCGCCAAGGGCTTCGCCCTCGGCAGGGTCTGAGGGAGGGACGACGCCATGGGCCTGGGATGGATGGCGTGGACCGAACCCACCGCGATCTTCTTTGCGGTGATCGCGCTGATTCTGGCCGCCATGACCGTTTGGCAGATCGTGGCGCCGAGCCCCGAGCGCAGGGGATTCCTGCCGATCCCGACCACGCCCGGCGACCGGCTGTTCGTCGGCCTGCTGGTGAGCGGCTATGTGCACCTGGCCTGGCTCGGGCTGACGCACGCGAGCCTCTGGATCGCGTTCGGGATTTCGCTCGTCTGGATGGGGGCAGTGATGCGCTGGGGCTGAGCGCACAAGGACAGGCATCAAGCAGCGTCGTTCGGTGTAAGGCCTTCGCACCGACCGCGCGCGCCGGGAAGCCGGCTCGATATCGGAGGCCACCATGGAGAAGCGGACATGAAAACAACGGCAAGCAGGAGGAAGTTGCGAGGCATCGCCTTGAGCTGCGTCGCCGCGTCCCTGCTGGCGGCCTTCGCGGCCCCGGCGAGCGCGGACGTGGCGGCGGCCAAGAAGTGGATCGATGACGAGTTCCAGCCATCGGTCTTGAGCAAGGCCGATCAGCTCAAGGAACTGGAATGGTTCATCAAGGCGGCCGAGCCCTACAAGGGCATGACCATCAAGGTGGTTTCCGAATCGATCCCGACCCACGCCTACGAATCCAAGGTGCTCACCAAGGCCTTCGAGGAGATCACCGGCATCAAGGTCGTGCACGACGTGATCCAGGAAGGCGACGTTGTCGAGAAGCTGCAGACCCAGGTGCAGACCGGCAGGCCGATTTACGACGCGTTCATCAACGACGACGACTTCATCGGCTTCCACGCGCGCTATCCGTACACGCGCAACCTGACGAAGTGGATGGCGGACGAAGGCAAGGACGTGACCGATCCGTATTTCGACCTGCCGGACTTCGTCGGCCTGGCCGATGCGACCGGACTGAAGTCGCGCGGCTTCGACGGCAGCCTGTGGCAGTTGCCGGACCAGTCCTTCATCAACGTGTACTGGTTCCGCGAGGACTGGTTCGAGCGGCCCGACCTGAAGAAGAGATTCAAGAAGAAGTACGGCTACGATCTCGGCGTGCCGGTCAACTGGTCGGCCTACGAAGACATCGCCGATTTCTTCACCAACGACGTGAAGCAGATCGACGGCAAGGCGATATTCGGCCACATGGACTACGGCAAGAAGGCGCCCGACCTCGGCTGGCGCTTCACCGACGACTGGCTCGGCATGGCAGGCGAAGGGGACGTGGGAGTTCCGAACGGCTACCCGATCGACGAGTGGGGCATCCGCATGGATGGCTGCCGTCCGGTGGGCTCCAGCGTGAGCCGCGGCGGGGCCGCCAACGGTCCGGCCGCCCAGTTCGCGCTGCGCAAGTACATGGAGTGGCTGCGCAAGTACGCGCCCCCGGGCGCGCTCGGAATGGACTTCTACCAGTCCCTGCCCAGCCTCGCCAAGGGCAACGTCGCGCAGCAGATCTTCTGGTACTCGGCGTTCACCGCCAGCATGGTCGAGCCGCACAGCAAGGGCAACAACACGGTCGACGCGAACGACAAGCCGCTGTGGCGCATGGCGCCGACGCCCCACGGCCCGTACTGGAAGCCGGGCATGAAGGCCGGCTACCGTGACGAGGGTTCGTGGACCCTGCTGAAGAACGTCCCGCTCGACCGCACCAAGGCAGCGTGGCTCTACGCCCAGTTCGTCACCTCGAAGGTCGTGGACCTGAAGAAGTCGCACGTCGGCCTGACGTTCATCCGCAAGAGCACGATCCACGATGCGTCGTTCGACGATCCCAAGGGCGAGAAGTGGGGCGGGCTGATCCAGTTCTTCCGCGGCCCCGGCATCAAGTACTGGACGCCGACCGGACTGAACGTTCCCGACTACGCCAAGCTGGCGCAACTGTGGTGGCAGAACATCGGCGAAGCGGTCGCCGGCGAGGTCACGCCCGAGCAGGCGCTGAACAACCTGGCGGAAGCGCAGGACCAGGTCATGGAGCGCATCGAGAAGTCCGGCTTGCAGGGCGAATGCGGCCCGAAGCTCAACCCGAAATCGGATCCGGCCAAATGGCTGTCCGACAAGCACGCGCCCTGGAAGAAGCTGGCGAACGAGAAGCCCAAGGGCATCACGATGCCGTACAAGAAGATCATGGACGAGATGTTGAAGGGGCGGCTGCCGCTCTAGGTCCGCTTCGCACCGCGTCGCCGGCGCCCGCAGAGGTCGGCGATGCGCGCCGCCGATTGACGTGACGTGTGCATGAGGTGGCAAGTCTTTGGATCGGGATGCGATTCATGTCTCCTCCTCACGGCTTGCATCCATCGATCCCGCCCGACGGGTTAGACCCCGTCGGGCGTTTTTGTCTGCGCCCCTGACGCCGCCGGTTGCGCAGCCGCGCCGCGTGCGCATACACTGGCCGCAGTGCCGGGAGCGTACCCCGGCCGTCCATCGCCATCAGGAGAGGAATGCCATGAAGAGAATCGCCGTCTGGGCGGGCGCGCTTGCGCTCGCGATCACGTGGGCCGGGAGCGCCTTCGCCCAATCGACCCTGGCCGCCGTCAAGGCGAAGGGCTACTTGCAGTGCGGCGTGAACACCGGCCTGGCCGGGTTCTCGCAGCCTGATTCGAAGGGAGTCTGGCACGGTCTCGAAGTCGACGTGTGCCGCGCGGTTGCGGCCGCGGTGTTCGGCGACGCGAGCAAGGTGCACTACACGCCGCTTACCGCGCAGCAGCGCTTCACCGCGCTGCAATCGGGCGAGATCGACATGCTCTCGCGCAACACCACCTGGACCTACACCCGCGACACCAACCTCGGCCTCACCTTTGCCGGCGTGGACTACTACGACGGGCAGGGCTTCATGGTGGCGAAGAAGCTCGGCGTGAAGAGCGCGAGGGAGCTCAACGGCGCCACCATCTGCGTGCAGCCGGGAACCACCACCGAGCTCAACCTGGCGGACTACTTCCGCGCCAACAACATGACCTTCAAGCCGGTCGTGATCGAGAAGCTCGAGGAGGTGACCAGCGCGTTCTTCTCCGGTCGCTGCGACGTGTACACCACCGACGTGTCGGGCCTGGTCTCGACCCGCAGCTCGCGCGCGCCCAACCCGGCGGACTACGTCATCCTGCCGGAAGTGATCTCCAAGGAGCCGCTCGGCCCGGTGGTGCGTCGCGGCGACGACGGCTGGTTCGCCGTCGTGAAATGGTCACTGTTCGCGATGATCAATGCCGAGGAACTCGGGCTGACCTCGAAGAACATCGACCAGGCGCTGACCAGCACCAATCCCGCGATCCAGCGCTTCGTCGGCACCTCGGGCGACCTCGGCAAGATGATGGGGGTCGACAACCGCTGGGCCTACAACATCATCAAGCAGGTCGGCAATTACGGCGAATCCTTCGAGACCAACCTCAAGCCGCTCGGCTTCGAGCGCGGGATGAACGCGCTCTGGACCCACGGCGGCATCATGTACGCGCCGCCGATCCGCTGAGGTGAGCGGCGCCGCCGGGCGGCGCGCAGGCTGGTCGCTGTACGACCTGCGCGTCCGCGCGATCCTGTACCAGGTCCTGCTGGTGGCGGCGGTCGGCCTGGTCGCCTGGTTCCTGATCTACAACACGGCGCACAACCTCGAATCGCGCAAGATCGCGAGCGGCTTCGGCTTCCTCAAGCGCGAAGCCGGCTTCGCGATCGGCGAGACCACGCTCATCAGCTACAACGCCGCCGACAGCTATCTGCGCGCGCTGACGGTCGGCGTGCTCAATACCTTCCGCGTGTCGGTGGTCGGCGTCGTCGCGGCGACCCTGCTCGGCACGCTGATCGGCCTGGCGCGGCTGTCGCGCAACTGGCTGCTGTCCAGGCTGGCCGCCGGCTACGTCGAGACCTTGCGCAACGTGCCGCTGCTGGTGCAGCTTTTCTTCTGGTACACGGTGATCTCCGACAACCTGCCCGGGCCGCGCCAGGCGCTCTCCCCGCTGCCCGGCGTGTTCCTGAGCAACCGCGGCATCGCGCTGCCGGTGCTGCACGCGCACCCGGCGCATGTCTGGATGGC
>JBAUTW010000011.1:0-3763 GCA_049582365.1 Burkholderiales bacterium
GCCGGAAGGGCGTCCTCGTTGGCGCGGGTGCCGATCGGCGCCGGGTCGCCGTGCGTGGCGATGTTCTCCTTGATCGTCACCGGCACGCCGTCCAGCGGCGACAGCGGCGCCCCGGCGCGCCAGCGCGCCTCGGCCGCCCGAGCCTGGGCCAGCGCAGCGTCGCGGTCAAGGCGGTACATCGCGTTGAGCCTGGGCTCCCAGGCGTCGATCCGCGCCAGTTGCGCGATCGCAACCTCGACCGGGGAGAGCGCGCCGCGCCGGTACTCGGCGGCGAGCTCGGTGGCTGAAAGCTCGTGGATCGCGCTCATCGGGGGTCTCCTGCGCCTGCAGCAAATATATACTTCCCGCAGGACCCCCCAGGGCCCGGACCGTGACCGTTTTGCAATATTGAGGCGGTATTCTTGTCGGAGCCCCCGCTTGACGCTGGTCAAATGGGGTGCCGGAAAGCTAGAGTTGAATGAGGTTTCGGCCGCGGCCGTACCGCGCGGACACAATCAGAACAGAGGAGATTTCCATGCGCATGAAAACACTCGCCGCGGCGCTCGCCGGGGCGGCCCTGGTCCTGGCCGCGCCGGCATATGCCGAGACAGATATCCAGTGGTGGCACTCGATGACCGGCGCCCTGGGCGACCGCGTCAACGACATCGCCGGCAAGTTCAACGCCTCCCAGTCCGAGTACAAAGTCGTACCGGTATACAAAGGCGGCTACGCCGAGTCGATGTCGGCCGCGATTGCCGCCTATCGCGGCAAGAACCCGCCCGACATCGTGCAGGTGTTCGAGGTCGGCACCGCGACCATGATGGCGGCCAAGGGTGCGATCAAGCCGGTCTACCAGGTGATGCAGGAGTCGGGCGAGAAGTTCGACCCGCACGCGTACATGCCGGCGGTGACCAGCTACTACACCGACCCGTCGGGCCGCATGCTGTCGATGCCGTTCAACAGCTCGACGCCGGTGCTCTACATCAACGAGGACGCGTTCCAGAAGGCTGGCCTGGATCCGGCCAACCCGCCCAAGACCTGGGACGAGGTGGGCGAGGCGGCGGCCAAGATCAAGGCCTCGAACGCGCTGCCCTGCGCCTTCACCACCGCCTGGCAGTCGTGGGTGCAGCTCGAGACCATGAGCGCCTGGGACAACGTCGCCTTCGCGTCGCTGGACAACGGCTTTCGCGGCATGAACACCAAGCTCGAGTTCAACAACCCGACCATCGTCAAGCACGTCGCCCAGCTCGGAGAGTGGGCCAAGGACGGCCGCTTCACCTACGCCGGCCGCACCACCCAGCCCGAGGCCAAATTCTTCGGCGGCGAGTGCGCGATGCTCACCAGCTCGTCGGCGGCCTACGGCAACATCAAGAAGAACGCCAAGTTCAAGTTCGAGATCGTCACGCTGCCCTACGATGCGTTCGCCAAGGGCGCGCCGCAGAACACGATCATCGGCGGCGCGAGTCTGTGGGTGTTCTCCGGCAAGCCGAAATCGCACTACAAGGGCATCGCGAAGTTCTTCACCTTCATGTCCTCGCCCGAGATCCAGGCCGAGTGGCACCAGGGCACCGGCTACGTGCCGCTCACGAAGGCAGCCTACGAGCTGAGCAAGAAGCAAGGCTTCTACGAGCAGAACCCCGGTACCGACATCGCGATCAAGCAGCTGCTCGAGCGCAATCCGACCAAGGTGTCGAAGGGCATCCGGCTGGGCAACTTCGTGCAGATCCGCAACATCATCGACGAGGAGCTCGAGTCGGTGTGGACCGGCAAGAAGTCGGCCAAGGCAGCGCTCGACGAGGCGGTCAAGCGCGGCAACGAGGAGCTGCGCAAGTTCGCGCGCGCCAACCGCGGCTAGCGGTGGGCAAAGCGGTTATCGGCTGAAGGGACGGACGGCCCCGCGAGGGGCCGTCCGCTTGTCATGGCCTCGCAAAAACGCGCTCAGTTTCCCGTCGGCTGGCTGCCGTACGCGCTGGTCGCGCCGCAGCTCGCGATCACGGTGGTCTTTTTCATCTGGCCGGCGTCGCAGGCGCTGTGGTGGTCGCTCCTCGTGCAGGACACCTTCGGCCTGAACGTCACGTTCGTCGGCCTGCTCAACTTCCGCGAGCTGTTGGCCGACAAGTACTACCTGAGCTCGTTTTGGGTCACCGGAGAGTTCGCCGTCCTGATGACGGGCTCGGCGCTGGTCATCTCGCTCGTCCTGGCGGCCTGCTGCGACTACCTGATCCGAGGCACGCGCGGCTACAAGACGCTGCTGGTATGGCCCTACGCGGTGGCGCCGGCGGTCGCGGCGGTGCTGTGGGCGTTCATCTTCAACCCGTCGGTGGGGATCGTCACCTACGCGCTGAAGCTCCTGTTCGGCTACGACTGGAATTACCTGCTCAACGGCGGCCAGGCGCTGACCCTGGTCGTGATCGCCTCGGCCTGGAAGCAGATCTCGTACAACTTCCTGTTCTTCCTCTCGGGCATGCAGGCGATCCCGAAGTCGCTCATCGAGGCGGCGGCGATCGACGGCGCGGGGCCGCTCAAGCGCTTCGCCACCATCGTGTTCCCGCTGCTCGCGCCGACCACTTTCTTCCTGCTGGTGGTCAACATCGTCGCCGCCTTCTTCGACAGCTTCGGCGTCATCGACACCACGACCCAGGGCGGGCCGGTGCGCGCCACCGAAGTGCTGGTCTACAAGGTGTTCCAGGACGGCTTCAAGGGCGGCGATCTCGGCGGGTCGTCGGCGCAGTCGGTGGTGCTGATGTTGATCGTGATGAGCCTCACGGTGATCCAGTTCCGCTACATCGAGCGCAGGATCCAGTACGCGTGATCGAACACCGCCCCGGACTGACGCTGTTCTGCCACGCGCTGCTCCTGCTGAGCGTGGCGACGCTGGTGTTCCCGGTATGGATCACGCTGGTCGCGTCCACCCACACCGCGGAGCAGATGCGCCAGGTGCCGATCCCGATCTGGCCCGGAACCCACCTGCTGGAGAACTACTACACCGTGCTCACCAAAGGGGTGGAAGGCGCGAGCACCGCGCCGGTCGGGCGCATGCTGCTCAACAGCTTGATCATGGCGCTGTCGATCTCGATCGGCAAGATCGTGATCTCGATCCTGTCGGCGTTCGCGATCGTGTACTTCCGCTTTCCGCTCAAGATGTTCTTCTTCTGGCTGATCTTCATCACGCTCATGCTGCCGGTCGAGGTGCGCATCTTCCCCACCTACAAGGTGGTGTCCGACCTGCACCTGATCGACACCTACGCCGGGCTGACCCTGCCGCTGATCGCCTCGGCTACCGCGACCTTCTTCTTCCGCCAGTTCTTCCTCACCGTGCCCGACGAGCTGATGGAAGCGGCACGCATGGACGGCGCGGGGCCGCTGCGCTTCTTCTGGGACATCGTGCTGCCGCTGTCGCGCACCAACATGGCCGCGCTGTTCGTGATCCTGTTCATCTACGGCTGGAACCAGTACCTGTGGCCGCTGCTGGTGACCACGCAGGAGAACATGTACACCGCCGTGATCGGGATCAAGCGCATGATCCCCGGCGGCGATGCGGCGGTGGACTGGAACCTGGTGATGTCGGCCGCGATGCTGGCGATGCTGCCGCCGGCGCTGGTCGTGATCCTGATGCAGAAATGGTTCGTCAAGGGCCTCATCGAACAGGAAAAGTAGATGGCCGCCGTCTCGATCCGCGATGTGTACAAGTCCTTCGGCGAGGTGAAGGTGATCCAGGGGATTTCGATGGAGATCGCCGACGGGGAGTTCGTGGTGATGGTGGGGCCCTCGGGGTGCGGCAAGT
>JBAUTW010000012.1:0-8865 GCA_049582365.1 Burkholderiales bacterium
AGTCCGAGAGCTTGATCGGCATGCCGACGTTGAACCACTTGCCGCGCTGCGGGTGATCGAGCTCGACCCACATCTCGCGCCCGCGCACGTGCGCGTCGTTCGCCAGGTCCTCGGTCGACATGATCGGCCCGCAGGGCACGTCGAGCGGGTTGAGGATCGCCATCAGCTCGCGCTTGGTGAACTTCTCGGCGAACTTGTTGATCAGCGTCCACATCAGCTGCTGGTTCTTGCGCCGCTCGCCGATGGTGGCGAAGTGCGGGTCGGTGGCGAGATCGGGCATGCCGATATCGGGACCGATGCGCTTGGCGAGCGCCGTCCAGACCGCCTCCTGCACCACGATGTAGAGCCAGTCGTTCGCGCCGTGCGGCTTGCAGTGGATCGCGTTGCCGAGCTGGCCGCCGCCCGAGTCGTTGCCCGCGCGCGGCACGTCGCCCATGCCCTTGTAGGTCGGCACCGAGTACTCGGACAGATCGCCGCGGGTCAGGCGCTGGTGGTCGCGGAACTTGACCCGGCACAGGTTCATCACCCCGTCCATCATCGCCACCTCGACGTACTGGCCCTTGCCGCTGCGGCGCGCCTGGTGCAGCGCGGCGAGCAGGCCGATCGCCAGGTGCAGGCCGGTGCCCGAGTCGCCGATCTGCGCCCCGGTGACGAACGGCGGGCCGTCGGGCACGCCGGTGGTGCTCATCGAGCCGCCCATCGCCTGCGCCACGTTCTCGTAGGCCTTGAAGTCGGAGTAGGGGCCGGTCGAGCCGAAGCCCTTGATCGAACCCATGACGATCTTCGGATTGATCTCGCGGATCTTGTCCCAGCCGAAGCCGAAGCGCTCCAGCACGCCGGGGCCGAAGTTCTCCATGATGATGTCGCACTTCTTCAGCAGGTCGGCGAACACCTGCTTGCCCTCGGCGCTCTTCATGTTGACCGTGATCGAGCGCTTGTTGCAGTTGAGCATCGTGAAGTAAAGGCTGTCGGCGTTCGGCACGTCGCGCAGCTGGCCGCGCGTCGCGTCGCCCTGCGGATTCTCGAACTTGATCACGTCGGCGCCCATCCAGGCCAGCAGCTGCGAGCAGGTCGGGCCCGCCTGCACGTGGGTCATGTCGAGGATGCGGACGTCTTTCAGGGCTTCCATGCTGATCTCCAGAATCTCACTTTTTCTTGGCGCTCGGGTTCAGGTTGGTGATGCGGCCGCTCTCGGTGCCCGCGGTCTCGTCGATGATGGCGTTGATCAGGGTCGGCCTGCGCGAGCGGACCGCTTCCTCCATCGCCTTGCGCAGCGCCTGCGGCGTGGTCGCATGCACGCCCACGCCGCCGAAGGCCTCCATCAGCTTCTCGTAGCGCGCGTCCTTGACGAACACCAGCGGCGCCGGATCGCGCCCGCCGGTCGGATTCGTTTCGTCGCCGCGATAGACCCCGTTGTTGTTCAGGATCACCACGCACACCGGCAGGTTGTAGCGGCAGATGGTCTCGACTTCCATGCCGGAGAAGCCGAACGCGCTGTCGCCCTCGATCGCGATCACCTGCTGCTTGCCGACCGCGGCCGCCGCGACGGCGAAGCCCATGCCGATGCCCATCACGCCCCAGGTTCCGACGTCGAGGCGCTTCCTCGGCCGGTACATGTCGACGATGCTGCGCGTGAAGTCGAGCGCGTTGGCGCCCTCGTTGACGAGGTAGGCGTCCGGATTGGCCTTCACGATGTCGCGCACCACGTTGAGCGCGCTGTGGAAGTTCATCGGCGAGGGGTTCTTGGCCAGCGTCTCGGCCATCTTGGCGACGTTCTTGGTCTTGCGCTCGGCGATCGCGTCCAGCCACTCGGCAGGGGGTCTTGAAAAACTGCTACCCATCGCAGCCAGCAAGGCGGAGACGCAGGAGCCGATGTCGCCCACCACGGGCGCGTCGATGCGCACGTTGCTGTCGGCCTCCTGTGGCGAGATGTCGAGCTGGACGAACTTCTGCCCGCCCCAGTCCTTCGCGCCCTTGCCGCCCCAGGTCTTGCCCTTGCCGTGCGACAGCAGCCAGTTGAGGCGCGCGCCGACCAGCATCACCACGTCCGCCTCGGGCAGCACGTAGGAGCGCGCCGCCGAAGCCGACTGCTCGTGCGTGTCGGGCAGCAGCCCCTTGGCCATCGACATCGGCAAATACGGAATCCCCGTCGTTTCGATCAGATTTCTGATTTCGGCATCCGCCTGGGCATACGCGGCGCCCTTGCCGAGAATGATCAACGGCTTCTTTGCGGAGCGAAGCAGGTCCAGGGCGCGCGCGACGGCGTCCGGGGCCGGAATCTGGCGCGGCGCCGGATCGACCACCTTGATCAGCGAGCTGCGGCCGGCTTGCGCATCGACGGATTGCGGGAACAGCTTGGCCGGCAGGTCGAGGTAGACCCCGCCCGGGCGCCCGGAGACGGCGGCGCGGATCGCGCGCGCGACGCCCACGCCGATATCCTCGGCGTGCAGCACGCGGAAGGCGGCCTTGGCGACCGGCCTGGCGATCGCCAGCTGGTCCATCTCCTCGTAGTCGCCCTGCTGCAGGTCGACCACCTCGCGCTCGGAGGAGCCCGAGATGAGGATCATGGGGAAGCAGTTGGTGGTGGCGTTGGCGAGCGCCGTCAGGCCGTTGAGAAAGCCGGGCGCGGACACCGTCAGGCAGATGCCCGGCTTCTGCGTCATGAAGCCGGCGATCGAGGCGGCGTAGCCGGCGTTCTGCTCGTGGCGAAAGGAGATCACGCGCATGCCGGCGGCCTGCGCCTTGCGGGTCAGGTCGGTGATAGGAATGCCGGGCAGGCCGAAGATGGTGTCGATGCCGTTCAGCTTGAGGGCCTCGATGACCAGGTGGAAGCCGTCGATAGTCTCCATCGCCTTTACGTCCGCCGTGACGTTCGGCTCGATTACGCTGCCGCCCATGATGGTCTCCTGTGGTGCCTGCGCCCTGCGGGAAGGTCGTTATGGTAGTGACAACGGCGCCGGATCGCCCTTGACTGAGGTCAAGGGTTTCAATCGTCTAGAATGTCCGCTTTGCGGCACCGCCGCGGCGCGCCTCCGCGAATGGCAACTCTCGCCACCCACCCGCAGCGCAACACCATCCGGCTGCAGCTGCGCCAGAACCCGGTCCTGCAGGACATGAGCGCCTCGCAGTGGGACGAGCTCGAGCCCCTGCTGGCGGTCGCCGAGTACCGCAAGGGCGACCTGCTGGTGCGCCAGGGCGACACCGAGATGGAGCAGTTCTTCATCCTCGACGGCATGCTCAAGCGCGTGGTCTCCAACGCCGAGGGGCGCGAGATGATCCTGCGCTTCGCCGGCGAGGCCGACATGGACACGTCCTATGCGGCCTGGCGGCTGGGCACGCCGATGCCCTACAGCATCGTCGCGGTGACCAAGGTGCGCGCGGTCGAACTCGGCCTGCCGCAGTGGGTCGAGTTCATGGAGCGCCATCCGGCGGTGATGTCGCACTTCGAGTACGACGTCATGAAGCTGATGTCCGAGGTGATGGCGCATACGATCACTCTCCACCTGCTCGACGCTCCCGGGCGCCTGTCGCGCTTCCAGCGCAAGCACGCCGAGCTCGCCGGCCGCATCCCGAAGAAGGAGCTCGCGGCCTACCTCAACCTCACGCCCGAAACGCTCTCGCGCCTCAAGCAGAAGCTCGGCCGGCGCTAGCCGCTAGCGCAGCCTGCGCATCAGCCAGGAGGCGAGCGGCCAGAACAGCAGCACGAGCGCCAGGCCGGTCATGATGCCGACCAGCTTGTTGGCGAAAAAGATCGACATGTCGCCCTGCGACACCAGCATCGCCTGGCGGAACGACGACTCCGCGCGGGCGCCGAGCACGATCGCGAGCACCAGCGGCGCGAGCGGGTACGAAAGCTTCTTGAACAGGTAGCCGGCGACGCCGAACACCACCATCATGTAGATGTCGAAGTTGGCGTTGTGCACCGTGAACGCGCCGATCGCGCAGATCACGACGATGATCGGCGCGATGACCGAGAACGGGATGCGCAGGATCGCGGCGAACAGCGGCACGCAGGTCAGCACCACGATCAGGCCCGCGATGTTGCCCAGGTACATCGAGGCGATCAGGCCCCAGACGAAGTCCTTCTGCTCGACGAACAGCAGCGGCCCGGGCTCCAGGCCCCAGATCAGCAGGCCGCCGAGCAGCACCGCCGCCGTGGGCGAGCCGGGCACGCCGAGCGTGAGCATCGGCAACAGCGCCGAGGTGCCGGCGGCGTGCGCCGCGGTCTCGGGCGCGACCACGCCCTCGACGATGCCCTCGCCGAACTTGTCGCCGTTTTTGGAGAAGCGCCGCGCCACGCCGTAGCTCATGAACGAGGCCGGCGTCGCTCCTCCCGGAACGATCCCCATGAAGCAGCCGATCGCGGCCGCGCGCAGCGAGGTGGCCCAGTACCTGGGCAGCTCCTTCCAGGTCTCGAGCACCACCTTGGCGTTGATCTTGGCCGAAGTGCCCTTGAACTCGAGGCCCTCCTCCAGCGTGAGCAGGATCTCGCCGATGCCGAACAGGCCGATCACCGCCACCAGGAAGTCGAACCCGGTGAGCAGCGCCTGGGTGCCGAAGGTCAGGCGCAGGGTGCCGGTCACCGAGTCGGTGCCGACGCAGGCGAGCGCGAAACCGAGCATCATCGACGCGATGGTCTTGAACGGCGGCTCCTTGCTCATGCCGACGAAGGCGCAGAACGTGAGCAGGTACACCGCGAAGAATTCGGGCGGGCCGAACTCGAGCGCGAACTGCGCCACGATCGGCGACAGGAAGGTGATCACCAGCACGCCGACGGCGGCGCCGAAGAACGACGAGGTGAACGCGGCGGTGAGCGCGGCGCCGGCGCGCCCCTTCTGCGCCAGCGGGTAGCCGTCGAAGGTGGTCGCCACCGACCACGGCTCGCCCGGGATGTTGAACAGGATCGAGGTGATCGCGCCGCCGAACAGCGCGCCCCAGTAGATGCACGACAGCAGGATGATGGCCGAGGTCTGGCCGCCCGGCGTCTGCGCCATCGAGAAGGTGAGCGGCAGCAGGATCGCGACGCCGTTCGCGCCGCCCAGCCCGGGCAGCACCCCGATGATCACGCCGAGAATGATCCCGGCGAACATCAGGGCGACGTTGGTGAAGGAAAGCGCGACCGAAAAGCCGTGCAGCAGCGAGTTAAGCGAGTCCAAAATCGTCTCCGGCTTCGGTCAGTCGAGGTGCAGCAGGGCTTCTACCGGGCCCTTGGGCAGCGGCACCAGGAACCAGATCTCGAAGATCACGTAGAACGCGGCCATCGTGCCGAAGCTCACCAGCAACACCTTCCACCAGGGATACTTGCCCAGCCAGCGCATGAAGAAGGCGATGTAAAGGATCGACGACACGTAGATTCCGAGCCAGCTGACGAGAGCGACGAACACCGACGACGGCACCAGCACGCTCAACACCAGCTTGAGCTGCCCGACCTCGACGAAGGCACGGTTCTTCTCCTTGTCGATCAGCAGCCCGCGGATGAAGTTGATGACCGACGCGGCGCACAGCATGAGGCCGACGTAGAACGGAAAGTAGCCGGTCTGCGGCCCATCGGAGGCCCATTTCGCTCCGAGGCGCCAGCTGTCGGCCATCACGATCGCGCCCAGCGCGAAGATGAAGCCGGCCACCGCCAGCTCGGCGCGCCGGTAGCTGAACGCGGCGCGCTCTTGGCTTGCATCAGACATCCGGGAATTCCTTAGCGAAAGGAAGGCGGCGCGCCGGTGTGCCCGGCGCGCCGACTCCCAGCCTGCGATGACTTGCCTGTAACCTACTTCTTCGCCATGAAACCGGCGGCCTTCATGAGCTTGATGTGCTCCTGCTCGGCCGCAGCGACCCAGTCCCGGTACTCCTTGCCTTCGATGCTCATCTGGTTGAACGCGCCCTTGTTCATCAGCGCGGTCCACTCCGGCGTCTGGCGCACCTTGTTGAGCAGATCGACGTAGTAGGCGACCTGGTCCTGGGTCACGCCGCCGGCCATGAAGATGCCGCGCAGCATCGTGTAGTGCACGTCAAGCCCCGACTCCTTGCAGGTCGGAATGTCGTGCCACGACATGGTGTCGGTCATCTTCTCGTTGTACGGCATGCGCTGGCTGTCGAACACGCACAGCGCGCGCAGCTTGCCGGCGCGCCAGTGCGCCACCGCCTCGATCGGGTTGTTGACCGACGAGTCGATGTGCTTGCCGACCAGCTGCACCGCCACCGTGCCGCCGCCCTTGTAGGGGATGTAGGTGAACTTGGCGCCGGTCCTCTGCTCGATCGCGGCGGTGATGATCTGGTCCTCCTGCTTCGAGCCGGTGCCGCCCATCTTGCACTTGCCGGGCCCCATCTTCTTGCACGCGTCGATGTACTCCTTGGCGGTCTTGTAGGGCGTGTCGGCGTTGACCCACAGCACGAACTCGTCCAGCGCCATCATCTTGACCGGGGTCAGGTCGGTCCAGTTGAACGGCACGCCGGTGGCGAGCGGGGTGGTGAACAGGTTCGACAGGGTGATGATGATCTTGTTCGGGTCGCCCTTGGCGTTCTTGACGTCGAGGAAGCCCTCGGCGCCGGAGCCGCCCTTCTCGTTGATCACCACCATGCCCTGCTTCATCAGGTGGTGCTTGGCGACGATGCCCTGGATCGCGCGCGCCATCTGGTCGGCGCCGCCGCCGGTGCCGGCCGGAACGATGAACGACACGGTCTTGGTCGGCTCCCAGGCGTGCCCGGTGGCAGGCCAGACCGACACCATTGCCGCGGTGAGCGCGGCGCCCAATGCTCGGGTGAATTTCGTTTTCATGTTCCCTCCTCCTTGTTGAGCTGCTAAACAGTCCGATTGTCGATACAGCGGCGCCGGCTTGGCCTTGACGACGGTCAAGAGTTCGGGTGCTCGGCCTCCACGCCCGCTTGCTGCGCTGCGGCTTCGGCACCGGCGCGACGCGCCAGCCGGAGCCCGAGCGCGACGACCAAAGCCGCCCCGGCCGCGCCCGCCGCCCTGTACTGCACCAGCCAGGCCGCGTTCGCCGCGACCCAGTCGCGGATCGCGGGGTCGGTGGCCATGATCTCGCCGGCGATGTAGCCCAGCAGCGCGCCGCCCAGCGTAATGATAACCGGGAAGCGCTCCATCATCCTCAGCATGACGCTGCTGCCGAAAATCACGATCGGGATCGAAATCGCCAGGCCCAGCACCAGCAGCAGGATCTTGGCCTGCGGCGGCCCCTGCTCGGCGGCCGCCGCGACCGCGATCACGTTGTCCAGGCTCATCACCAGGTCGGCCACCAGGATCGTCTTGATGGCTTGCAGCAGGCTGTCTCCGCCCTCGATCGACTCGTCGCCGTCCTCGGGCACCAGCAGCTTGACCCCGATCCACAGCAGCAGCAGCCCGCCCACCAGCTTGAGCCACGGCAGCTGCAGCAGCGCCACGGCGAAGATCGTGAGCAGCACCCGCATCACGATCGCCGCCGCGCTGCCCCAGAACACCGCGCTGCCCTGCTGGCGCTGCGGCAGCGAGCGCGCCGCGAGCGCGATCACCACTGCGTTGTCGCCCGACAACAGCAGGTTGACCCAGATGATCGCGCCGAGCGCCTGCCAGAAGGAAAGATCGGCGAACGATTCGAGCATTGTCCGCCGAGCGCGGGCCTCAGAACAGGCCGACGACCTTGCCGTCGACGATGTCGATCTTGCTCGCGGAGGGCACCTTGGGCAGGCCCGGCATGGTCATCACGTCGCCGCAGATCATGACGATGAACTCGGCGCCCGCGGCCAGGCGCACTTCGCGCACGTTGATCACGTGGTTCGACGGCGCGCCGCGCTTCTGCGCGTCGGTCGAGAACGAATACTGGGTCTTCGCCACGCACACCGGGTAGTGGCCGTAGCCGTCCTCCTGCAGCTTCTTGATCTGGTTGCGCACCTTGCTGTCCGCGGTGACCTCGGACGCACGGTACACCTTCTGCGCGATCTTGCCGATCTTGTCCCACAGGCTGTCGCCGTCGTCGTAGACGAAGGTCGGCCTGGAAGGCTTGTCGCACATCTCGACCACGATCTTCGCCAGCTCGGCCGCGCCCTTGCCGCCGTCGGACCAGTGGGTCGCCAGCACCACGCGCACGCCGAGCTTGGCCATCCTCGACTTCACCAGCTCGATCTCGGCCGGGGTGTCGAAGTTGAAGCGGTTGATCGACACCACGCAGGGGATGCCGTACACGTTCTGCACGTTGTCGACGTGCCGCTCGAGGTTGACCAGCCCCTTCTCGAGCGCCGCGACGTTCTCCTTGTTGACCTCCTTGACGTCCACCCCGCCGTGGTACTTGAGCGCGCGGATGGTCGCCACGATCACCGCCGCGCTCGGGCGCAGGCCGGACTTGCGGCACTTGATGTCGAGGAACTTCTCCGCCCCCAGGTCGGCGCCGAAGCCCGCCTCGGTCACCACGTAGTCGGCCAGCTTGAGCGCCGACTGGGTGGCGATCACCGAGTTGCAGCCGTGCGCGATGTTGGCGAACGGGCCGCCGTGGATGAACGCCGGGTTGTTCTCCAGCGTCTGCACCAGGTTGGGCTTGAGCGCGTCCTTGAGCAGCACCGTCATCGCGCCCTGCGCGTTGAGGTCGCGCGCGGTCACCGGCTTCTGCTCGCGCGTGTAGCCGACCACGATGTTGCCCAGGCGCTGCTTCAGGTCCTCGATCGAGGTGGCGAGGCAGAAGATCGCCATCACCTCGGAGGCGACCACGATGTCGAAGCCGTCCTGGCGCGGGTAGCCGTTGCCCGGCCCCCCCAGCGCCACGGTGATGTCGCGCAGCGCGCGGTCGTTCATGTCCACCACCCGCTTCCAGGTGATGCGGCGCACGTCGATGCCGAGCTCGTTGCCGTGGTGGATGTGGTTGTCGATCAGCGCCGCGAGCA
>JBAUTW010000013.1:0-8643 GCA_049582365.1 Burkholderiales bacterium
TGCGTGCGCGGCGACATGCGCTTGGAGCAGCGGCAACGCCGCCTGCGGCTGGCCGGCGCGCAGCCGCTCGAGCGCTGCATCGAGCGACAACGTCGATCAGGGCACCGGCACGCCGGTGTTCTTGAATGCCGCCGCGCCAACGATATTGGCCCCCGCCGGGTAGTAATCGTTGATCTGGTATGCGACCCCGGCGCGCGAGGCGTTTGTGCCCGCGAAGAATCCTTGCACGTTCGAGGAGCATCCAGAGCCGCATGCGATGCCACCTGCTCCGGTCACCGTCAAGCTCGAAGCGGAGAACAGTGCCCCCGAGTAGCTGTCCGCAGTGCCGTTCAGGAGATACTTGTTCCCGTCCGGCATCGCGACGCTGAATGCCATCGTCACCGTGGGCGAGCGCGCTCCGAACAAGACCTCGAGCGAGCCGGCGAAAGTGCCCGGTGCGGAGCGGCCGTCCGTGTAGGTCGGGCTGGTCGCCCCCAGCAGCGTGAAGATCGCGCTGCCGGTGGTCGGCATCGCCGGCGTCGGCATGCCGATCACGTAATGCAACCCCGTATTGGCATCATAGTTGGCGCTGAAACCGCACGCACCGTCGCAGTCATAGTCGCCCGACACCGGGCCGATCCAGCGACCCCAGGCGAGAATTCCATCCGTGCCGAAGTCGACATTCTGCCCGCCCGGTCCAAGCGTGTAGTGGTCGTAGGACCCCATGGTCACGTCGATAAGCTGACCCGCAGCGTTGAACACCGCGTCTGACGGCGTATAGGCAAAGACGTACGGCGAATAACCGTACCCCGACGCGTCAAATGCGGTCGCCGCGGCATAGCCGCTACCGCTCTGCAACGGGATCACCGGGATGATCGGATCGCCGGTGCTGGTGCGCTGGTCGCCGGAAACGTACTCGAATGGCGGCGCGGGCGGGACCTGGGGGATGCCGTTGGTTTCCTGCGGCGGCTGGTTGGGGTCGGCGGGGGCGAGGCCGCTGGTGCCGGCGGGGACGTCGATGGAGCCGGAGGCGTTGCTGAGCGACCAGATGCCGCTGCTGCCGCGGATCAGGGTCGAGCCGTCGGGCAGGACGGCGATCAGCCCGCCGGTACCGCGGATGCCGACGGTCGCGGTCGGGGTCGTGATCTGGAAGGTGCTGCGGTTGACGCGGCCGATCAATCCTGTGACCGCCCGCATGGCTCCCCTCAGCAGCGAGAAGAATCCGCGTTCCTTGCCGTCGGTCCTGCCTTCGTAGTTGTACTCCCTGACGCCGAACACGGTGTTGGGCTGCAGCGAGACGTAAGCCCCGTCCGGGAAGCGGATCTGGGCCCGGCCGTCGTTGGTGCGGATCGTGTCGCCGCTTTCGAGCTCGGCGCCCTTGGCGAGGGGCCGCTCCTGGCCGTTGGGCCGGGTGGCCACTACGCCGCCGATGCTGAAGTCGATTCGGCCGGCGCTGGCGCCGGCATTGCCCGCGAAGGCTGCCGAAACCAGCGCGAGCGTCAGCGCGCTCTTGTTCATCCGGAATGGTGCTGTGCTGTTCATGCCGTACCCCCCAGCCCGAGTCAGCCTTGGCGGAAATATGTCACGTTTCGCAGATCGAAATTGTCAAAAATCGAAACGAACCGAGACCGTCCCCACCTGGCGGCGGAAGCGGTAGAGATCGATGTTCGAATTGTTGTCGGTGTCCACCACCTGCAGGATCAGGGTCGTTCCCGCGCGCATCAGGTAGCTCGCGCCGAGGCGAACGTCGGTCTGCTTGTCCTTGCGCGTCGCGAGGAAGATCGGCTCCGGTCCGCCGTAGCGCCGCTCCTCGTAGTTCACTCCGCCGAACATGGTCCAGCCCTCGGCCGGCTTGAACTGGCCCCCGACACGCAGCCCGACCGGCTTGTGCCCCAGATGCGGCACCCCGTCAGCGAGCACCGATTCGTCTCCGCCGTACGCGCTCAGAAAGAGCACCGGCGAGGTCCGGCCGGAAAACGCCTGCGCGTACGCGACGCCGCCGATGCCGCGATTGGCATCGCGGATGCTCTGGCCCGGGTAGCGCAGCTGTGCGTACTGCAGGTAGCCGGTAACCTGGCGGCGCTCGTCCAGATTGTGCTGCCACTGGCCGATCAGCCCGCGCGAATCGCGGTAGCGCGAATTGTCGACCTCGAAGGTCTGCAGCTGCGTGGCGAGCGTCAGCGCGTCGTTGTCCGCCGACCAGCGCGCGCCGACGTTGCCATCCAGGGTGGCCGTGTCGAACTGGTCCTGGTGCTGGTTCATCTTGGTGTTGCCCGCGACGCCGCCGACGAGCGACCAGCGGTCGTTCAGCTTGCGGGTGAAGTTGACCCCGCCGGTCACGGTGGTGAAGTTGTCGCCTTGCTTCGTCGCGGCCGAGTTCAAGGTCGCGATCAGGCCGCCGAATGAGGGCAGGGCGATCTGCGAACTGCTGGTCGCGCTGTTCACGTTGCTGTCGGTGCCCACGCCGAGCTCGATGTAGCCCTGCACCTGGGTCGTTTCCGCCGCCGAGATCGCCGACAGGTAGCGGTCGATGGTGGCTCTTGCCTCGGCCGGGATCGGCTCGCGCTTGACGTTCTCGAACTCGCGCCGTGCGGTGTCCTTCTCGCCGACCGCCAGGTAGGCGCGTGCGATTTCTGCGCGGGCGAGCGCGTTGTCGGGCTGCACGGCCAGCACGCGCTCGAGCGCGAAGATGGCGCGTTCCCGGTGGCCGGAATCAAGCGCGGCGATGCCCAGCAGATAGTCGAAATCCGGATTCCCCGCACGGTCGGCTTCGAGCGGCAGCAGCAGCTCGTAGGCCTGGGAGGGCTGCTTCTGCTCCAATAACCGCTTCGCCCGGTCGAGTACCTGGTCCGCGAGCGCAGAAAAGCTCAGGACGGTCAACGCCAGCCCGAGCACGATACTTGTGATTGAAAGCGCCGGCCGCCGCATGCCGTCTCCCCCCGGATGGACTGGACGCCAGCGAGTCTATCACCGGCGAACCGTAACTGGCACCGCAATTAGCCTGCCAGTTCGGCGATGCGTGCCGCGACTCGTCCGCTGACGGCTTCGGGGTCGTCAGCCGCGTAGCGCGCCGCGAACGCCTCGGCGCGCCGACGGGGCAGGGGATCGCCTAGGACCTTCTCGAGCGCAACGCACACCTGCCGAGACTCCGGAGGACCGTCCCCAGGCGTAAATCCTGCGCCAAGGTCGAAGACGTTGCGTGCCGTAACCGCCTGTTCGGCATGGGCCGGCAGTAGAACCATAGGCTTGCCCGCGCGCAGCACCATGGCCACCGATCCGTGACCAGCCGAAAGCAACGCGGCGTCAGACTGAGCGGCTGCTGCGGCAATTTCCAACGGCGCGGCCGAAAACGAAAAGTGGGTCGGGGGAAGACGGTCCTGGTCGCGCCGGGACATGCCAGGCGCATACACGAGCGCGCGCAGCCCTAGCGTCTTGATCGCGTCGAGTGCGGCGGGGAGCCAGGGGTGCGTACCGTCGAGATAGACGATGACTCGTGGGCCATCGCCGGCCGGCCAGCCCGCATTCGAGTCGCGTCGCAGCGAATCGGCCAGCACACCCCAGTAACGTCCCCCGGTGCGTCCACGGTAGTGGTCCAGTTCGGGCACGGTGGTGAGAAACTGCTCGTCGACCTGAAACAGGTCGGCAAGATGCTGCAGAAGAGGAGCAGCCAGATTCCCGAGCACCATATTTGCGCTTGCGATCACCTGCGCCTCGGCGTCCGCGAGTCGCGCCTCCAGGCCCTTGACCAGGGGAAAGAAACTGGGCATCGGAGAACCGGGCGGAGGCGTGAAGAACCCATGGCCGATGGTCGTGACGCGCGTGTGCATGCCTCGCGCCGCGAGCATCGCACCGGGAGCGTAGTCCGCCACCACGACGCGCGGCGCCAGCCGCTCAATCAGGCTGCGCCAGCCGCGCACGATGCCTTCCAAGTAGCCCGGGTCAAGGTAGCCGTTACGCAGCAGCAGATCAGGGTAGCTGACCGGCGGTTCAGGCAGACCGCGGGTCCTGTGCAACCAGGTTGGGGCTTGCCACAGGGGAAATTCCGCCGGCGGAAAGACCGCATGCACGCGGGCCAGATCCCGTACTGCCCACACCACCTCGATCCGCCGCGCTGCGAGCTTGCGCGCGACGGGAAGAAAGCGCGCTAGGTGCCCGAGCCCACCGCCATGTTCCCAGCAGTAAAGGATCATGTGGCGGCGGGCGCCATGGCTAGCCTTCGAAGAACTCCTTGACCTTCTCCAGCCAGGACTTGCTGCGGGGGTTGTGGCGGGCCGAGTCTTCCAGGCTGATCGACTCGAACTCTCGCAAGAGGTCCTTTTGCCGCTCGGTGAGCTTGACCGGGGTCTCGACCACGACGTGGCAGAAAATGTCTCCCGCGCTGCGGCTGCGCACGCCGACGATGCCCTTGCCGCGCAGGCGGAAGACCTTCCCGCTCTGCGTCTCGGCCGGGACCTTGATCCGCGCCGAGCCGTCCAGCGTCGGGATCTCGATCTCGCCCCCGAGCGCGGCGGTGGCGAACGAGACCGGCATCTCGCAGTGCAGGTCGTCGTGGTCGCGCTGGAACACCGGGTGTTGCTTGATCTGAACCTGGACGTAAAGGTCGCCCGGCGGGCCTCCGTTCACGCCCGGTTCGCCCTCGCCCGAGAGGCGCACGCGATCGCCCTCATCGACGCCTGCCGGAATCTTCACCGAGAGGGTCTTCTGCAGCTTGACGCGGCCCGTGCCGCCGCAGTCGTCGCACGGGTGCGGGATGATCTTGCCGCTGCCGTGGCAGCGCGGACAGGTCTGGGCGATGGAAAACGGGCCCTGCGAGATGCGCACCTGGCCTGCGCCGTGGCAGGTGGGGCAGGTCTGGGTCTGGGTGCCCTTGCGTGCGCCGCTGCCGTCGCAGGTTTCGCAGCCCGCGACGCCCGGGATGCGGATCTTGGTCTCGAAGCCGTGCGCCGCCTGCTCGAGGGTGATCTGCAGGTTGTAGCGCAGGTCCGCACCGCGGTAGACGGTCGCGCGCCCGCCGCGCTGGCCGCCGAAGATCTCGCCGAAAATGTCGCTGAAGATGTCTCCGAATCCCGCCGTTCCGCCCGCGCCGCCCTGCGGGTGCACGCCTGCGTGTCCGTACTGGTCGTAGGCGGCGCGCTTCTCGGCGTTGGTAAGCACCTCGTAGGCTTCGTTGGCCTCCTTGAAATGCTCTTCCGCCTTCGGGTTGTCCGGATTGCGGTCCGGATGCCACTTCATGGCGAGCCTGCGGTAGGCCTTCTTTATCTCTTCCTCGCTCGCGTCGCGGTTGACGCCGAGCACTTCGTAGTAATCGCGTTTCGCCATTTCCCTTCCCAGACGCCGAACGGGCGGCAGGCTTTCGCCGCCGCCCGTCTGCGCTTAACTGCGGCCGACGCTCAGCCGGCCTTCTTGTCCTTGACCTCGGTGAACTCGGCGTCTACGACGTTGCTGTCGTCGTTCTTCTCGCCCTGCGCCTGCTCGCCTCCCGACTGCGCCGCGCCCTGCGCCGCCTGCGCATCGGCCTGCATCTTCTCGCCCAGCTTCTGCGAGGCCTGCGCCAGCGCCTGCGACCTGGCTTCGATCTGCGCCTTGTCGCCCGACTTGATCGCTTCCTCGGCTTCCTTCAGCGCGGCCTCGATCTTTTCCTTCTCGCCGCCGTCGAGCTTGTCGCCGTAGTCGGCGAGCGATTTCTTGACCGAGTGTACCAGCGCCTCGCACTGGTTGCGCGCGTTCACCAGCTCGAGCGCTTTCTTGTCTTCCTCGGCATGGGCCTCGGCGTCCTTCACCATGCGCTGGATCTCTGCCTCGTTCAATCCGGAGCTGGCCTGGATCTTGATCTTGGCTTCCTTGCCGGTCGCCTTGTCCTTGGCCGAGACGTGCAGGATGCCGTTGGCGTCGATGTCGAACGTGACTTCGATCTGCGGCATGCCGCGCGGCGCGGGAGCGATGTCGGTCAGATTGAACTGGCCCAGGCTCTTGTTGCCCGAGGCGACGTCGCGCTCGCCCTGCAGCACGTGGATCGTGACCGCGGTCTGGTTGTCGTCGGCGGTCGAGAACACCTGGTTCGCCTTGGTCGGGACGGTGGTGTTCTTGTTGATCAGCTTGGTCATCACGCCGCCCAGGGTCTCGATGCCGAGAGACAGCGGGGTGACGTCGAGCAAGAGCACGTCCTTGACGTCGCCCTTGAGCACGCCGGCCTGGATCGCGGCGCCGACGGCGACCGCCTCGTCCGGGTTGACGTCCTTGCGCGGCTCCTTGCCGAAGAATTCGCGCACTTTGTCCTGCACCTTGGGCATGCGCGTCATGCCGCCCACGAGGATCACGTCGTCGATGTCGGACACTTTCACGCCCGCGTCCTTGACCGCGATGCGGCAGGGCTCCATGGTGCGCTGGATCAGCTCGTCCACCAGCGACTCGAACTTGGCGCGCGTGATCTTCATCGTCAGATGCTTCGGGCCCGAGGCGTCGGCCGTGATGTACGGCAGGTTGATCTCGGTCTGCTGCGACGAGGAAAGCTCGATCTTCGCCTTCTCGGCGGACTCCTTGAGCCGCTGCAGCGCGAGCACATCCTTCGACAGGTCGACGCCCTGGTCCTTCTTGAACTCGGTGACGATGTAGTCGATCAGGCGCTGGTCGAAGTCCTCGCCGCCGAGGAAGGTGTCGCCGTTGGTCGACAGCACTTCGAACTGCTTCTCGCCGTCGACGTCCGCGATCTCGATGATCGAGATGTCGAAGGTGCCGCCGCCGAGATCGAATACCGCGATCTTGCTGTCTTTCTTGCCCTGCTTGTCGAGGCCGTAGGCGAGCGCCGCCGCAGTCGGCTCGTTGATGATGCGCTTGACGTCGAGGCCGGCGATGCGGCCGGCGTCCTTGGTCGCCTGGCGCTGCGAGTCGTTGAAATAGGCCGGTACGGTGATGACCGCCTCGGTTACCGCCTCGCCGAGGTAATCCTCGGCGGTACGCTTCATCTTGCGCAGCACCTCGGCCGACACCTGCTGCGGCGCGATCTTCTTGCCTCGCACTTCGACCCAGGCGTCGCCGTTATCGGCTTTGACGATCTTGAAGGGCATCAGACCGATGTCCTTCTGCACTTCCTTTTCCTCGAAGCGGCGTCCGATCAGGCGCTTGACTGCGAACAGCGTGTTCTTGGCGTTCGTCACCGCCTGGCGTTTGGCCGGCGCGCCGGTCAAGATCTCGCTCTCCTCCGTGTAGGCCACGATGGATGGCGTGGTGCGAGCGCCTTCCGAGTTCTCGATCACCTTGGGCTTGCCGCCCTCCATGATCGCGACGCAGGAGTTGGTGGTGCCGAGGTCGATGCCGATGATCTTTGCCATGTCAGTATCCCTGTCTGGATGCGGTCCGATTGATTGCTAAGCCAGCGTCGTATATGGGGTTTCTGCCCCCGCTTTCAAGCGTCATTGGCCGGCCGCGCCTTGGCGACGGTGACCAGGGCCGGACGGACGACCCGCTCGTGCAGGCGCCAGCCCCGCTGCAGCACGGCGACCACGCTGTTCGGCTCCGCGTCGGATTCGACTGCGGCCATCGCCTGGTGCCAATTGGGGTCGAATTTCGTTCCCGCGACGGGAGCAATGTCGTTCACGCCGGCCTTCTCGAGCACGCCGCGCAGCTGCTTGAGCGTCAGCTCGATGCCGCTCTGGACGGACTCGGGAGCGGACTGGGCCGCGCCGAGCGCGGCCTCGAGGCTGTCGACGACCGGGAGCAGCGACTCGACGAAGCGCTCAAGGGCGAACTTGCGCGCGCTGGCCACTTCCGCGGCAGCGCGCTTGCGTGCGTTGTCGGCCTCGGCCAGCGCCCGCAGCGCCGTCTCGCGCTGCTGTTCGGCGCGCGTTTCGGCCTCCGCCAATTGCTCCTCCAGCGACCTGGGGGCAGGGGTTTGCCCCTGGGTGGCCGCGTCAGCGTCGGGAGTCTGGGGGTTCGGGGTCGGTTCTGACATTGCGCTGTTTTCCGGCTCCACTGGTAACCCTATCCAAGTTGGGGTCCGCCGACGCGATTCAAGGGGGACGCGGTTCGCATGCCAAAATAGACACTTATGCGCGAACAGTTCGAAACGATCGATCTCAGGCGGGAAACGGACAGCCGGCTTGCGCTCGCCGCGCTCGCCGCGGTGCGTGAGCTGCGCCCGGGCCACGCCCTGCGCCTGCTCACTCGCGAGGACCCTGCGCTGCTGCTGCGCAGCCTCAACCTGCAGCTGCGCGACGCGCTGGTCTGGGGCAGCGACCTGGACGGCGACGGCTGGCAGGCGACCGTCCGGCTCGCGCTCGACGCGCCGGTGCAGGACGCGCTCGATGCGCTGAGGCGCGACCACCACCGGCTCGACGAGCTCCTCGGCCGGGTGCTTCGGCGCCTGAACGCCGGCGACACGGCAGGCGCAAGGCCGATGCTGGATGATTTCGCCGCGGGGCTGAGGCGCCACGTCGGGGCGGAAAACCTGATCCTGGCGCCGGAGCTCGGGCCGCAGCCCGCGGTCGAGCCGCTCGAGGTCATGCTGCACGAGCACGAGCAGTTGCTGCTGCAGCTGGATGAGGTCGAGAAGTGCTTCGCTGAAGCGCCGGCGGGGGCTGTCCCCGAAGCCTGGGAGGTCGAGCCGTTCGTCGCCATCCTCTCAGGCACGCTCGCCAAGCACGAGCACCGCGAGGAGGGCAACCTGTT
>JBAUTW010000014.1:0-5350 GCA_049582365.1 Burkholderiales bacterium
CCTTCGAAGCTAACGTTCTCGGCACCCTCCGGACTGCGCGCCACTAGCACGTAGCGTACGACGCCGTCCGAGCCCACGCTGAGCGACGAGGCGTCGATCAGGAAGTGGAAGTCGGGCCCCGCGTCGACATCGAATTCGACCAGATTTGCCTTCCTGGGGTAGGCCGGGAGCGTGACCCGGTTCTCCTGCCAATTCTGCACTTCGTGCGCTCGCTCCCAGTCGCTCTGTTCCGGATTGGCTCCGGCGCACGCAATGAGCGCCAGGCAAAGCGTAACCGGGGCGAGCGCTCGCACCTGGCCCTTATCGCAGGTCCGAGACCAGGGACGCGCGGACCTGCGGTGCCAAAGCGTCGACGCGCGCGCGATACTCCGGATGGTCAATGCCGACGGCGACGCCCATGCCGTACTTGAGCGCCTTGCGCATCTCGTCGCTGAGTTCGAAGCGCAGGAAATGCACCGACGAGGTCTTGTCCACGTTATCGCGCTCGAGATCCTCGTCGGCGATGGCGTAAACACGTTCACAGCCCTCGACCTGAATCCAGGTCCGGTCCTCGATGCCCTTCAGCTTGGCGAGCATTCGCTGGCGCTCGATCGGATCCGGATACTCGAGCATCATGGTCGCCTTGAGGTTGCCGCCGTCCGGGATCAGCGGATTGTAAACATCGAGCTCTTCCTGAATGCCCTCTGGCTCAAAAATGCGCTCGATGCGCAACATCTCCTGCACCTGGTAGCGAACCGTCAGCTCGTCCTCGAACTGCAGCATGACGTGCTCGCCCACATGCACGTTCCGAAGCTTCTTGTGCTCGATGACCTTGGCGCGGAACTCTTTACGCTGCTTGGCGTAGGCTTCCAGCGTCATCAAGCTATCTTTTGCAATCTGCGGCATTGGCGTATCTGTTCCGGCAGCAGGACGGGCGGTCTTTTTGTGACCGCCCTCCCGCGTCGCATGCTTTGACTCAGTCTTGCAGCGCGTCGAGCGCTTTCTGGAAACGGTTGGCGTGCGAGCGCTCGGCCTTGGCCAGGGTCTCGAACCAGTCCGCGATCTCCTCGAACTTTTCTTCGCGCGCCGCTTTGGCCATGCCCGGGTACATGTCGGTGTACTCGTGCGTTTCGCCCGCCACTGCCGACTTCAGGTTGTCGCGCGTCTTGCCGATCGGCAGGTCGGTTGCCGGATCGCCCACCTGCTCCAGATACTCCAGATGCCCGTGCGCATGACCGGTCTCGCCCTCGGCGGTAGAACGGAACAGCGCCGATACGTCGTTCTGACCCTCGACGTCGGCCTTGGCGGCGAAGTACAGGTACCTGCGGTTCGCCTGGCTTTCGCCGGCAAACGCGGCCTTGAGGTTTTCGTGTGTCTTGGTGCCTTTGAGCTTCATAGCGTGCCTCCTAATGGATTTGCCGTCACCGATTGTGGCCGAGGGAGGTTAACCGTCGCCGATCGATTGATCAAATCGATTTTCCCAATCCAAGCAATTGATAGCTACTATGCCGTCGCCGCGCTGGCTAGTGGCCGAGGACCGCCTCTATTTCGGCGAAGGTGCGCGCCACCTCGCTCAGCTGCAGCGGCTCGCCCAGCTGGCGCGCGACCTGGGACAGAGACAGGATGCCGCGGACCATTAAGCGCGCCGAAGCGGTCTCGCTGTCCACCACGAGGGCGTGCTGGCGTCCTGCATGCATGAGCGTCTCCACCACGTGCCCCACCCTCGCACCGTCGACGTCCGCCAGCGCGATTACCTCGACCCGCTCGGCCGGCGTCATAACGTCCGCGACCACGAGCTCGTCACGCCGTAAACCCCTGCCAGTCGCCACCCGCATCGGCCGTTCGCCCAGGATATCAGTGGCCGAGATGACCCCCAGCACGTGTTCCCGCTCGTCGACTACCAGCAGCAGCCGTACGCCACGCATCATCATGAACCGGTTCGCGGCCTCGATCGGCGCCTCCGGCCCGATCGTCGCGGGACTGACCCGCGTCAGGTCTGTCATCACCGTCAGCGCGGGAGACTCCAGCCCGACCTTCGGCTGATTCGGACGCCTGAAGCCCGCGTTGTCGCCGAGGCTGTGGCTCGGCAGTGACATGAAATTGCGTTCCATAACGTCTCCTGTTACAAAAGGGAGCGCTAATGCGCCGCAAAGTTCAACTTCAACCCGAGACCGGCTCCGCACGCTGTCGGCCCTGGCGACGGTCGGTGCCCAGAAAACGGTGCAGCTCCGCCAGCGCCTGCCGATAGACGTCGCGCTTGAAATCGATCACAACGTCGAGCGGAATCCAGAAGTCGTGCCAACGCCAGGCATCGAATTCCGGGTGTCCGCTCGCGCGCAGTCTCACGTCGCAATCGCGCCCCAAGAGCCTCAGCAGGTACCAGATCTGCTTCTGCCCGCGGTAAGTGCCGCGCCAGTCGCGCCGCACCCATTGCTCGGGCACCTGGTAGCGCAGCCACTCGCGCGTGCGCCCGAGTACCTTGACGTGCTCGGGCAGCAGCCCGATCTCTTCCTCGAGCTCGCGGTACATCGCCTGCATCGGTGTCTCGCCATGCTTGATCCCGCCCTGCGGAAACTGCCAGGCGTGCTGGTTGATGCGCTTGCCCCAAAACACCTCGTTGCGCTGATTCGCGAGGACGATGCCGACATTGGGACGGTAGCCGTCTTTATCGAGCATGGACGCACCGCCTTACGTTAGAATTCGCAACGATTTTTCCACACCCGTCCGGCAAACACAACGCTGCCCGCTGAAGCCCCGGGCACCCGCGGCAGATCAACGATGCGCACCTCGCGATTCTTCATCGGCACCATCAAGGAAGCCCCCGCGGAAGCGGAGCTGGCGAGCCACAAGCTCATGCTGCGAGCCGGCCTCATCCGGCGGCTCGGCTCGGGGCTTTACAGCTGGATGCCGCTCGGGCTGCGCGTGCTGCGCAAGATCGAGGCCGTGGTGCGGGAGGAAATGAACCGCGCCGGCGCGCTGGAGGTGCAGATGCCGTGCGTGATTCCCGCCGAGTTGTGGCAGGAATCTGGCCGCTGGGAAGCGTTTGGCCCGCAGCTGCTGAAGATCAAGGACCGGCACGAGCGCGACTATCTGTTCGGACCCACGCACGAGGAGGTGATCACCGACATCGCGCGGCGCGAAATCCGCAGCTATCGCCAGCTGCCGGTGCACTTCTACCAGATGCACGTCAAGTTCCGCGACGAGATCCGTCCCCGCTTCGGCGTCATGCGCGCGCGCGAGTTCCTGATGAAGGACGGCTATTCGTTCCACGCCGATTTCACCGACCTCGAGCGCGAGTACCGCAACATCTACGACACTTACACGCGCATCTTCACCCGGCTCGGCCTGCGGTTTCGCGCCGTCGCAGCCGACCCCGGTGCCATCGGCGGCACCGGCTCGCACGAGTTCCACGTGCTGGCCGACTCGGGCGAGGATGCGATCGCCTATTGCCCGGGATCGGACTACGCGGCGAACGTCGAGCTCGCCGAGGCGCTTGCGCCCGCGGTGCCGCGCCGGCCGGCGGGCGAGGCGATGGCCAAGGTGCCCACTCCCGGCAAGACGCGCTGCGAAGACGTCGCGGCGTTGCTGAAGCTGCCACTCGAGCGGACCGTCAAGGCCATCGCACTGGTTCGCGAGACGATTCCGCAAGGGAGCCCGGGCTTCTTCGCCCTGGTGCTGATTCGCGGTGACCACGCCCTGAACGAGATCAAGACGCAAAAGGCGCTTGGTACGTTCCGCTTCGCAAGTGACGACGAGATCCAGCAGGAGCTCGACTGCCGCGCCGGCTATATCGGCCCGGTCGGTGTAGGGAACAAAGTGGCGGTGTTCGCCGATCGAACCGTCGCGGCAATGAGCGACTTCGTCTGCGGCGCGAACGAAGCGGGGTTCCACCTGACCGGCGTCAACTGGGGACGCGACCTGGCCGAGGATCCGGGCAAGGTGCACGACTTGCGCAACGTCGTCGAGGGCGATGCCAGCCCGGACGGCAAGGGAGCCCTCGAGATTGTGCGCGGAATCGAGGTCGGGCACATATTCCAGCTTCGCACCAAGTATTCGGCGCCGATGAAGGCCACCTATCTCGACGAGAAGGGCGAAACCAAGCTGATGGAGATGGGCTGCTACGGCATCGGCGTTACGCGCATCGTCGCGGCGGCGATCGAGCAGAACCACGACGAGCGCGGGATTGGATTCCCGACCCCGATGGCACCCTTCGCGGTGAGCCTGGTTCCCATCGGCTACCACAAGAGCCCCGCGGTGCGTGAAGCCACGGACAAGCTCTATGCCGAGCTCTGCGCCGCAGGCGTCGAAGTGCTGCTCGACGACCGCGAGGAGCGGCCTGGAGTGCTGTTCGCCGACATGGATCTGATCGGCATTCCCCATCGTCTGGTGCTCTCGGAGCGCGGCCTGGGCGCGGGCACGGCCGAGTACAAGGCCAGGCACGACGCGCAGGCGCAGAATGTCCCGCTGGCTGGCACCGTGGCCTTTTTCAAGGAACGACTCGCCAGAGCATGAGCAGCCGGGCCGCGCTGCGCCGTTTCTGCTTCGCGCTCGCCCTGCTCGCGCCCCTGCCGGCGCTCGCTGGCGCCCAGATCTACGAGCCGCTCGCCGACAGCGTGCGCGCGGCGCTCAGCGCGGCGGTAAGCGACCGTCCGCCTCCGACGCTGAACTTCCGCCGGCCCCAGGACGCGCACCGCTGGCTGTTCGAGATGTCGCGCAGGCTCGCCCAGCGCGTCCCGGATCGCGCGGTTCGGCTGCAGCTGCTCAAGACGGTGCAATACGAGGCAACCCGCGCCGGCCTGGATCCGCAGCTGGTGCTCGGCGTGATCGACGTCGAGAGCAAGTTCCGCAAGTACGCCGTGTCCGCCTCGGGCGCGCGCGGCTACATGCAAGTCATGCCGTTCTGGACCAAGCTGATCGGCCTTCCGAGGGACAACCTGTTTCACCTCAGGACGAACCTGCGCTATGGTTGCGTGATCCTGCGCCACTACCTCGACATCGAGAAGGGCAATTACTTTCGCGCGCTCGGCCGCTACAACGGCAGCCTGGGCCAGGCAGAGTATCCGGACATGGTCCTCAAGGCCTGGCGGCAGCGCTGGAGCTACGACGCCCCGACCGACTAGGACGCCAATGATCCGCTCGCCGCTCGCCAACCCGCGCTTCGCCAACTGGCTCTACGGATTCACCCCGCCAGAGCGCGGAGTGGTGGTCCTGGGCCACCGCCGCGTCTACATCGTGCCGACCCGCGTCGGGTGGCTGTACGGCGCGACCCTCGGCATCATGCTTATCGGCTCGATCAACTACGCGCTGTCGCTCGGCTTCGCGCTCACATTCCTGCTGACTGGGCTGGGGCTGGCCGGCATGGTGCACACTG
>JBAUTW010000015.1:0-1736 GCA_049582365.1 Burkholderiales bacterium
TTGAGCGCCTCGTACACCACGCGGCCGTAGTTCTTGCCCGAAAGTCCGAGCTTGGGCTTGACCGTGGCGCCGAGCAGCGGACGGCCGAACTTGTCCAGCCGCTCGCGCTCGACCACGATGCCGGTCGGCGGCCCGTCGAAGGTCTTCACGTACGCCACCGGCAGGCGCATGTCCTCCAGGCGCAGCGCCTTGAGCGGCTTGAAGCCGAACACGTTGCCGATGATCGAGGCGGTCAGGTTGGCGATCGAGCCGGGCTCGAACAGCGCCAGGTCGTACGCGATGTAGGCGAAGTATTGCCCGGGGGCGCCGGGCACCGGATCGACCCGGTAGGCCTTGGCGCGGTAGCGGTCGCAGGCCGTGAGGCGGTCGGTCCAGACCACGGTCCAGGTGGCGGTCGAGGACTCCCCCGCCACCGCGGCGGCCGCCTCTTCGGGATCGACGCCTTCCTGCGGCGTGATGCGGAACAGCGCGATCACGTCGGTGTCGGCCGGCACGTAGCCCGGCTCCCAATATCCCATTTGCGCGTATTTCATGACGCCCGCGCGATAGCGCTCGATGGTGCCCAATGCGAAGCCCTCCGGATGTCGTCGGGAGCACGTTAGCCCGGCATTGTGATAAGGACTACTTAAATGTTCTAATTGAACCAATAAGCGATTCGAAAGCCCGTGCAACACCTCACCCTCAGGCAGCTGCGAATATTCGAGGCCGCCGCGCGCCAGCTGCATTTCGGCCGTGCCGCGCGCGAAATGCATCTCACTCAGCCGGCGGTCTCGCTGCAGCTCAAGCAGCTCGAGCAGCACGTCGGCCTGCCGCTGTTCGAGCAGATGGGGCGCCGCATGCACCTGACCCGTGCCGGCGAGGAGCTGCTGCGCCATAGCCGGATCGTGCTGCGCCAGCTGCGCGAAGCCGAGGAGGCGATCGACGCGCTCAAGGGCGCCGGCGGCGGCGAGCTTCACATCGCGGTCACCAGCACCGCGAAGTATTTCGCGCCCAAGCTGCTGGCCGAGTTCCGGCGCGGCCACCCGGAGGTCAAAGTCCGGCTGACGGTCAGCAACCGCGAGGCCGTGGTGCGCGAGCTCTCGGACAACAGCGTCGACCTGGCGCTCATGGGGCGCGCGCCGAGGGGCCTCGACACCATCGCCGCACCCTTCGCCAGGCATCCGCTGGCGGTGATCGCCGCGCCCGAGCACCCGCTCGCCCGCAGGCGGCGCCTGACGCTTGCCGACCTCGGCGCCGAAACCTTTCTGATCCGGGAGCCCGGCTCAGGCACCCGCAGCGCGATGGAGCGCATGTTCGCCGAGCACCGCTTCGAGCCGCTGGAAACGGTCGAGATGAGCTCGAACGAGACGATCAAGCAGGCGGTCATGGCGGGAATGGGGGTGAGCTTCCTGTCGCTGCACACCGCGGGCCTGGAGCTCGCGACCGGCAAGCTCGCGCTGCTGCGCGTAACGGGCACGCCGGTGATGCGCGACTGGTACGTCATCCACCGCGAGCGCAAGCGGCTCTCGTCCGCCGCCGAGTCGTTCAGGGACTTCCTGGTGCGCCACGGTGCGGCCCTGATCGACCGCGTGGTCGGCGTCGTGCCAGCCGTTAAACTACGCGGGTGATCCAGCTCCCGTTCCATAGCCCCGATGGCTTTTTGCACCTGAGCGAGGCCGCGCCGGCCGCGCAGGGGCACTGGTTCGTGTTCTGCGGCGACCGCCTGCTGGTGGAAGTCGGCCCGCCGAGTCCGGACC
>JBAUTW010000016.1:0-8784 GCA_049582365.1 Burkholderiales bacterium
GCGAGAGCGCGTCCGCCGCGGCCCCACAGCAGCCAGACCGCGGCCGGCAGCAAAACGAGGTCGAGCAGCGCCGCATAGGTGTTCGGCGTCTCGAGAAACGCGAGCGCGCGCGCCTCGCCCTGAAAGCGCACCTGCGCCAGCCCCCAGATGCCGAGCACGAGCGCGGCGGCGAGCGCGCCGCCGAACAGCGAACGCTGCAGGCGCTCGGGACAGCGGCGCGCGCCGGCAAAGGCGAGGATGAACAGCAGAGGGTGAAACCACCCGGCGGGCGTATAGGCGGGGCTGGCGAACAGGTTGTTGGCCGCAATCAGCGCGGCGAGCCCCGCCGCCGCCGCGCCTAGCCAGGTCGCGCCTGGCGCGGGTTGCCCGCGCCAGCAGATGGCGGCCAGCGCGAGCGCCGATGCCGCCCAGAGTCCGACTACCGCTTGCGCCGATCCGGCCGCGGCACAGGCGAGCGCGAGAAAAAAAAGGGAGGCCATCAGGCCCCCCTTTTCTTGCTTCCCAGCCGGATCAGTTACAGAGCGCAGCAGGCAACGCAGTGCAGCTCTTGACCGTCGCATCGCCGCTGTACGTCACGGTCGGCGCCGCGCAGGTGCCGCCCAGCGTGAGGTTCGAGCTCACGCTGACGTTGCCCTCGATCGCGGCGATGTTGCTGGCCGCCTTGTTCGAGGCGTAGAGCAGCACCGCGGAAGACTGGATCGCGCCGCAGGCGCCCTCTTTCACCGCGTCACGCGCGCTCTGCGACAGGTCGGTGAATTGCGGCACGGCGATTGCCGCCAGAATGCCGAGGATCACGATCACCACCACCAGCTCGATCAGCGTGAAGCCCTTCTGCGCTGCCCTTGTCATTTGTCTCACCACAAACCTCCCGTTCGCCTATGTCCGCCGCCCAGCGGCCACCATGGCGCTGGAGTTTATCGTCGGGTGCAATACTAGTGCGCAATTTAGCCCGGTGCTAGCGTGTTTTGTCAAGATAAGTCATAGGGTTTTCAACTATTTCTCGAAAATCTGTCAACTATTCGCCACCGTCCGGTCCCCATTCGTACGGGGTCGCGGGGTGGAGCAGGTAAGGCGAATACGCGCCCGAGGGTGTGCGCTCGACCTGCAGGCGGAAGCGGATCGCCGGGACAGGGTCGGTGCCGCCCGAGAAATCCTGCGCGCGCCGCACCAGATACACCAGCTCGTGCCGGCCACGGTCGTAGAGCCAGTTGCCTGACTCCAGCGCGGTCAGATCGGGGCGCTCGAAATCGCCCAGGTAGTTCGGCAGATCGGCGTGCGCCAGCAGCACCGGGTTGCGCTGCGCCCAGTCGCGCACCACCTCCTCGGCCTGGCCCGTCAGAACCGCCTTCGCGGCGCGCACGTAGAGCGCGGACTGAAGGCTGGCAACTGTCGCTTCCATGGCGGTCTTCTCGGCCACTTCCGACAGCTGCTGCAGGCGGTGCAGCAGGAGCGCGGCGAGCGCGCCGGCAATGATGACGTAGAGCGCCGACTCCAGGTAGCTGCGCTGGCGAAGGCGAACCCGGAACAGGGTCACCGGCCGAGCATCACCTTGCCGATGCCCCAGATCGGCAGGAACACGCCGAGCGCAAGCACCAGCACCATCACGCCCATCGCCACCGTGAGCATCGGCTCGATATTGGCGCTCAGGTTGCGGATCTCGTAGTCGACCTCGCGCTCGTACATGCGCGCGACCTCGGCCAGCAGCTCGTCGAGCTCGCCGGTCTCTTCGCCGACCGCGATCATCTGCAGCACCACGGGCGTGAAGACCCCGACCGCGACCGCGGTGCGCAGCAGGCTCTCGCCGCGCTCCACGCCGTCGCGCATCTGCTCGATACGGTGCGCGATGTACACGTTGTCGACCACGTCGGCGACCACGGTCAGCCCCTGCACGATCGGCACCCCCGACTGCATCGCCACCGCCAGGCTGCGCGTCAGGCGCGACAGCGTCGCCTTGGTGATGATCTCGCCCGCGACCGGCATGCTGAGCTTGTAGCGGTCCCAGGCGTAGCGCCCGCCATCGGTGCGCAGGTAGGCGCGCAGGCCCGCGATCAGCGCGATCAGCGCGACCAGCATGGCCGGCCACCAGGCGAGGAAGAAATTGGAGCTTGCGATCAGCACCCGCGTCAGCACCGGCAGCGGCACCTTGTTCGCCGCGAATATCTTGGCGAACGCCGGGATCACGGCGAAATTGACGATCGCGATAGCGACGACGATCGCGGTCAGGACGATGATCGGATAGCGCAGCGCGGTCTTGATCCGCTCGCGCACGCCGCGCTCGAACTCGATGTGGTGAAACATGCGGTCGAACGACTCCGCCAGCGTGCCCGTGGTCTCGCCCACCCGCACGATGCTGACGTAGTAGTTGCTGAAAACCTTCGGGTGCCGGCGCATGGCGGTCGACAGCTCGCGCCCGGCGTCGAGGTTGACCAGCAGGTCCGCGATCACCTCCTTCAGGGTGTCGTTGCGCACCGATTCCTGCAGTCCCGCGAGCGCGCGCAGGATCGGAACCCCCGACCTGAGCAGGGTGTACATCTGGCGCGAAAACAGCATGACCTCCAGGTCGCCGACTTCCGCCGCGGTCAGCAGGCGCCACCACTTCGGCGCGCCGCCGTTCTCCTCTACGCTCGCGGTGGCATCGATCTGCACCGGCGTGATCCCGGTGCTCAACAACTGGTCCGCCACCGCACCGCTGTCGGCGGCCTCGAGCCGGCCCACCACCAGGTCGCCGCGCGAATTGCGTCCGCGATAGGCGAATTGCGTCACTCAGCCCTCCACGTCGGTCGCCACCCGGACTACCTCCGACACGGTGCTGCGCCCGGCCAGCACCAGCTCGAGCGCGCGCGCGGTGAGGGTCTTGCCCTCGAGCTGCGGCCTGGCCGCATCGGCAAAAGCGCTCGGGTCCGCTCTGCCGGCCGCGCGCACCAGCTCGGGCGTCATCTCGAGCATTTCGTACACGCCGGTGCGCCCCGCGTAGCCGGTGCCGTTGCAGTGCGAGCAGCCGCGCCCGTGCATGAACTTGCGCCCCGCCCAGCCCTCTCCCAGGTGCGCCTCGAGCCAGCGCTCGGCGTGCGCCTCGGGCGGCTGCTCCTCCTTGCAGGACTCGCACACCAGGCGCAGCAGGCGCTGCGCGACCACCGCGTGCAGCGAGCTCGCCACCATGTAGCTCGGCGCGCCCATGTCGATCAGGCGGATCGCCGCGCTTGCGGCGTCCCTCGTGTGCAGGGTCGAGAACACCATGTGGCCGGTGAGCGCGGCGCGCAGTCCGATCTGGGCCGTGTCCTCGTCCCGGATCTCGCCCACCAGGATGACGTCCGGGTCCTGGCGCAGGGCCGAACGCAGCACGCGCCCGAAGCCGAGCTCGATCTTTTCGTTCACCTGCACCTGCGTGATGCCGGGCAGCCGGTACTCGATCGGGTCCTCGATCGTGATGATCTTGCGATCGACCGTGTTCATCTCCTGCAGCGCGGCGTAGAGGGTGGTGGTCTTGCCGCTGCCGGTCGGGCCGGTGACCAGCACCATGCCGCTCGAGCGCTGGATGATGTCGCGAAAGCGCGCCAGCATGTCCGCCGGCATGCCGATCTTTTCCATGTTCTGCAGGGTCGAGCCGCGGTTGAGCAGGCGCAGCACCACCGACTCGCCGAACTGGCTCGGCATGGTCGACATGCGAACGTCGACCGGCTGGCCGCGCACCATGACGTTGAGCCTGCCATCCTGCGGCAGGCGCCTTTCCGAGATGTCGAGCCCGGCCATCAGCTTGAGGCGCTGCGCGAGCGCCGGTCCGATCCTGCTGTCGGCCTCGGCCTGCGGCATCAGCGCGCCGTCGATGCGCACCCGGATCTGCACCCGGGTCTCCTGCGGCTCGATGTGCACGTCCGAGGCGCCCACCTGCACCGCGTCCTCGAACACCGACTGCAGCAGCTTGACCACCGGCGCTTCCTCGGCGCCCAGCCCCGCGCCGAGCGCGCCGAAGTCGATGTAGTCCTCGCCGATGTCGCGCTCGAGCTCCTTGGCCAGCCCGCTGATCTCCTCGGTGCGGCGATAGACCCGGTCGATCGCCTGCACCAGCAGCGCCTCGCTCACCACCGCGACCTCGATGTCGCGCTTGAGCAGGCGCTGCAGCTCGTCGAAGGCGAACAGGTCGGTCGGGTCGGCGAGCCCGACCAGGTACCTCGTCTTGCGGTCCTCCAGCATGATGGCGCGGAAGCGCCGCGCCTGCGTCTCGGGCAGCAGGCGCACGAGGTCGGGCTTGAGGTTGTAGAACTTGAGATTGACGAACGGGATTTCCAGCTGGCGCGAGATGGCCTCGCTGATCTGCTCGTCGCTGACGAAACCCTGCTCGAGCAGCACGCGCCCGAGGCGGCGGCCGCTCTTCTTCTGTTGCTCCAGCCCGAGCCTGAGCTGCTCGCGCGAGATCAGCTTCTGCGCGACGAGGATGTCGCCTAGCCTGACCTTTTCCGGACGGTCCATGCTCGGCATTATCCGCGATTCGGGCGCGCCGCGAAGCGGCTATCATAAGCGCCCGTTCACGGCACCCGCTCGCGAGGACTCCCTCCATGACAAAGACTTTCGCCTCCCAGGGCGACCTCAAGCCGAAGAAGATCACGTTCAAGAAACTCTCGCCCAACTGCTACGCCTTCACCGCCGAGGGCGACCCGAACACCGGTGTGGTGGTCGGCGACGACGGCGTGCTGGTGGTCGACACCCAGGCCACGCCGCTCATGGCGCGCGAGGTGATCCGGCGCATCCGCCGCGTTACCTCCAAGCCGATCAAGTACGTCGTGCTGTCGCACTATCACGCGGTGCGGGTGCTGGGGGCCGCGGCGTTCAAGGCCGAGCAGATCATCGCCAGCCAGACCACGCTCGAGCTGATCCGCGAGCGCGGCAAGCAGGACATGAAGAGCGAGATCGGGCGCTTCCCGCGCCTGTTTCGCGGCGCCAAGTCGATCCCCGGCCTGACCTGGCCGACGCTCACCTTCACGAACGAGCTCACGCTGAGGATGGGCAAGCTCGAGGTCAGGATCATCCACGCCGGCCCGGGCCACACCGCCGGCGACACGATTGTCTGGGTGCCTTCGCAGCGTGTGCTGTTCTCCGGCGACCTGGTCGAGTACGAGGCCGGCATCTACACCGGCGACGCGCAGCTCGAGGAGTGGCCCGCCACGCTCGCCCGCCTGCGCGCGCTAAAGCCCAGAGCGCTGGTGCCGGGGCGCGGGCCGGCGCTCAGCACGCCTGCGCAGTGCGACAAGGCGATCCGCTACACGCAGGACTTCGTCACCGCCCTGTACGCCAGCGCCAGGCGCGCGGTGGCCGCCGGCAAGACCCTGAAGCAGGCCTACGCCCAGACCCGGCGCCGGATGGACCCGAAGTACGCCGGCTACCCGATCTACGAGCACTGCATCCCGTTCGACGTCACGCGCGCCTACGACGAGGCGCGCGGCATCAAGCACCCGCGCATCTGGACCGCGCGGCGCGACCTGGAAATGTGGAAAACGATTGCCTAAGTGCGGTCCCGCCCCGCACTTGCGTGCGGAGCGGGACGAACCCCGCCGCGGAAGGAGGAGGGAGGAGGATTCCGCGGCGGGCGCAGTCGGTGATCAGCTGTGGCGGTGGCGCAGGCCCGCGCCGGTATGGGCGCCCGCGCTCTCGCGCAGCGCACGGAAGTAGGCGACGATGCCCGCCCCGAGGCGCGAGAACATCGCGGCGATCGCGTCGGCCCGCTCGCGCTTGGCTTGCCGCATGATTTCGGACAGCTGGTAGTCCGAAAGCGGGAGTCGCGGTTCGGCTTCAAGGTGCTGCTCGATGTAGCGGATTTCGCTGGCGTTCATGGTGCTACCTCATTCAACTCTATTGCAATGCAGCAATAGTATGGCTTTGCTGTTTGGTTTAGAATACGTTCAATAATCAATTCAGCTTTGCTCAAACAGCAAAGATATGTCCGATTCGCTGCAGCAAATGTCGATTTTTACCAAGGTGGTCGTCAGCGGTAGCCTGTCGGCGGCGGCGCGCGAGCTGGGTCTTTCCCCCGCGGTGGTCAGCCGCAGCCTGTCGGCGCTCGAGGCCCGTCTGGGCGCCCGCCTCATCCACCGCACCACCCGCAGCCTGCACCTGACCGACGAAGGTGCCGCTTATTACGAGTCCTGCATCCGCATCCTGGACGAAATCGAGGAAGCCGACTCGATGGCGGCCGCCGGGCGCGACGAGCCGCAGGGCGTGCTCAAGGTCGCGCTGCCCGCCTCGTTCGGCCACCAGCACATCGCGCCGCTGGTGCCGCAGTTCGCCGCCCGCTTCCCCAAGCTGCGCATCGCGCTCAGCCTGTCGGACCGGCGCGTGAACGTGATCGACGAGGGCTTCGACCTCGCGATCCGCATCGCCGAGCTGGAAGATTCGTCGCTCGCCGCGCGCAAGCTCGCGCCCAACCGGCGCGTGGTGTGCGCGAGCCCCGACTACCTGCGCCGCCACGGCACGCCGCGCACGCCGCAGGAGCTGATCAAGCACAACTTCCTGGTCGCCAACTGGGGCGAAGGCAACTTCGCCATGACGCTCGAGTTCAAGGGCCCGGTCGGCAAGCAGGGCGAGGTCCGCGTCACCGGCAAGTACGCCTGCGACAACTGGGAGGTGCTGCGCGAATGGGCGCTCGCCGGCCTGGGCGTTGCGCTCAAATCGACCTGGGACGTGCGTCCGCAGCTCGAGGACGGTTCGCTGGTGGCGCTCTGCCCCGGCTATACCTTCGACACCGACGTGGCGATCTATGCGGTCTATCCGCACCGCCGCCACCTGCCCGCCAAGACGCGCGCCTTCGTCGATTTCCTGGTCGAATCCTTCGGCCCCGAGCCTTACTGGGACCTGCCGCAAGCGAAACAGCTCAAGCCGCGAATCAAGGCGCGCGCCGTAGCGTAACGGTGCTATGGTAGGCCGGATCGGGGCCGCGATTCAGCAATGGAGACACGCCGATGAATGCACCTGTTGACCCCTCCAAGCTCGCCCAGGTATCGCTCGACGACAAGTACACGCTCGGCAAGGGACGCGTGTTCCTCACCGGCACCCAGGCGCTGGTGCGCCTGATGCTGCTGCAGCGCGAGCGCGACGTGCTCGCCGGCCTCAACACCGCGGGCTATATCTCGGGCTACCGCGGCTCGCCGCTGGGCGGCGTCGACCAGACGATGTGGGGCGCGAAGAAGCACCTCGAGCGCCACCACGTCGTGTTCCAGCCGGGCGTCAACGAGGACCTCGCCGCCACCGCGGTATGGGGCACGCAGCAGGTCGGCATGTTCCCCGGCGCGAAGTACGACGGCGTGTTCGGCATGTGGTACGGCAAGGGCCCGGGCGTCGATCGCTGCGGCGACGTGTTCAAGCACGCCAACGCCGCCGGCACCTCGAAGCACGGCGGCGTGCTCGCGCTCGCCGGCGACGACCACGCGGCCAAGTCCTCCACCCTGCCGCACCAGTCCGAGCACATCTTCAAGGCCTGCATGATCCCGGTGCTCAACCCGGCCAACGTGCAGGAGTACCTCGACCTCGGGCTGCACGGCTTCGCCATGAGCCGCTACGCCGGCTGCTGGGTCGCGTTCAAGTGCGTCACCGACGTGGTCGAGTCGGGCGCCTCGGTCGAGGTCGACCCCGCGCGCGTGCGCGTCCGCCTGCCGGGCGACTTCACGCTGCCGCAGGGCGGCCTGAACATCCGCTGGCCCGACGCCATCCTCGAGCAGGAGGCGCGCCTGCTCGACTGGAAGGCCTACGCCGCGCTGGCCTACGTGCGCGCCAACGGCCTTGACCGCATCGTCTGGGACTCGCCCGACGCGCGCCTCGGCATCGCCACCACCGGCAAGTCCTTCGGCGACACCATGCAGGCGCTCGCCGACCTCGGCATCGACGAGAAGGTCGCGCGCGACATCGGCCTGCGCGTCTACAAGGTCGCGATGACCTGGCCGCTCGAGCCGCAGGGCGCGCGCCGCTTCGCCGAGGGGCTGGAAGAGATCCTGGTGGTGGAGGAGAAGCGCCAGCTGATCGAGTACCAGATCAAGGAAGAGCTCTACAACTGGAAGCAGGGCGTGCGCGCGCCGCGCGTGGTCGGCAAGTTCGACGACAACGGCGAGTGGAGCCGCGCCGCCGGCCAGCCCGCGGGCTCGTGGCTGCTGCCCGCGCACTACGAGCACTCGCCCGCGATGGTGGCGAGGGTGATCGCGCAGCGACTGAAGAAACTGGGAATGGAAAAGAGTCTTGGAACCCAGTTCAATGACCGGCTGGCCTTCCTCGACTTCAAGGAGAAGGCGCTCGCCAAGCCGCGCGTGACCGCGATCCGGCAGCCCTATTTCTGCTCGGGCTGCCCGCACAACACCTCCACCCGCGTGCCCGAAGGCAGCCGCGCCACCGCCGGCATCGGCTGCCACTTCATGGCGGTGTGGATGAACCGCTCGACCGCCACCTTCACCCACATGGGCGCCGAGGGCGCGCCGTGGATCGGCCAGGCGCCGTTCACCGACGAGAAGCACATCTTCGCCAACCTGGGCGACGGCACCTACTACCACTCGGGCTTGCTGGCGATCCGCGCCGCGGTCGCGGCCAAGGTCAGCATGACCTACAAGATCCTGTTCAACGACGCGGTGGCGATGACCGGCGGCCAGCGCCACGACGGCCCGCTCGACCCGGCGCTCATTTCTCGCCAGGTGGCGGCCGAGGGCGTGGGCAGGATCGTGGTGGTGACCGACGAGCCGCACAAGTACCCCGCGACCGTCAACTGGGCGCCGGGCGTCACGGTGCGCCACCGCGACGAGCTCGACGCCGTGC
>JBAUTW010000017.1:0-2553 GCA_049582365.1 Burkholderiales bacterium
CCGTTGCGGCCCACGCCGCGGCGGCCATCGAGCACATGCAGGGCGACAGGTTCGCCGAACAGCGGCAGCGCTTCGCCGCTTGCGCCATGAATCAGAGGCGGCGGCGGCAGCGCCGCCCATTCGTCCAGCCTGGAGATGATCCAGTGTCGCTTTTCGCGCAGGAAGGCCTCGATCTCGCGCCAGGGCACCCGGTACGGCGCGCGCACGCTGAGGCCCGACGCGTCGATCGTCAGCCCTATGGTGCGCCGCTTGGAGCGCGCGAACCGGTAGTGGATGAGGCGCGCTTCGGGGCGAGTTGCGTCGAGCAGGCTCAGCGGTTCGGGCAAAGCGTCCTCTGCTGCTCTTCGATCCACTTTTCCGCCAGCGAGTTGATGGTCTTGGCATCGCGTCCGGTGCTGTCGATCGTCGGGCCGACGCGCACCGTGATCATTCCCGGCCGCTTGAGAAAGGCGTTGCGCGGCCACAGCAGACCGGCGTTGTGCGCGACCGGCACCACCGGCGCGCCGCTGTGCTCGGCGAGCATCGCTCCGCCCGGCTGGTACTTGCGCCGCTCGCCCGGCGGGATACGCGTTCCTTCGGGAAACACCACCACCCAGAAGCCGCGCTCGAGCCGATCCCTGCCGAGGCGCACCAAGCGGCGCAGCGCGGCGGTGCCGCGCGAGCGGTCGATTGCGATCGGACTGGTGAGCGCGAGCCCCCAGCCGAAGAACGGAAGCCACAGCAGTTCGCGCTTGAGCAGATAGACCTGCGGCGGGAAGATGATCTGGAAGGCCATCGTTTCCCAGGCCGACTGGTGTTTGGCGAGGATCACCGCCGGGCGCTGCGGCAGGTGCTCCAGGCCCTCGACGCGCCAGCGGATGCCGCACAATACGCGCGCGAGCCACACCATGAGGTGCGACCAGCCCGAAATGATGCGGTTGCGGGTCAGCGGCGGCAGCGGGAACGTGAGCAGCGTGAGCACGGCGTAGGGCGGCGTGACCAGGACCAGCGCGAGCGCGAACAGGCTCGAGCGCAACAGCGTCATGGCGCGAGGTGCTCGGCGAACGCGGCGAGGTCGGCGAATACCTGCGTGCCCTGCGGCAGGTCGCCCGCCGCTTGCGTCTTCCTGCCCTTGCCGGTGAGCACCAGGACCGGCCTTGTGCCTGCAGCCGCCGCGGCCTGAAGGTCGCGCACCGCGTCGCCGACCATGTAGACCTCGTCCAGCGGCACGTTGAAACGGCGCCCGATCTCGAGCAGCATGCCCGGCCTGGGCTTGCGGCACTCGCAATCCGAGTCGGCCGCATGCGGACAGAAGAAGATCGCGTCGATGCGTCCGCCTTCCTCGGCCGCGGCGCGGTGCATCGCGTCGTGGATCGCGTTCAGCGTGGTCATGTCGAACAGTCCGCGCGCGATGCCCGACTGGTTGGTCGCCACCACGATACGGTAGCCGGCCCGCGTCAGGCGCGCGATCGCCTCCATGCTGCCCTTGATCGGCTTCCACTCGGCGGGCGACTTGATGTACTGGTCGCTGTCGTGGTTGATCGTGCCGTCGCGGTCGAGAATGACGAACTTCATGTCGCCAGCCTCGAAATGTCGGCCACGCGGTTCATCGCCAGGCGCAGGTCGGCGAGCAGCGCGAGCCGGTTCCTGCGCAGGGAATCCTCTTCGACCATGACCATGACATCGTCGAAGAAGGCGTCCACCGGCGCCTTCAGCACGGCGAAGGTCTTGAGGTAGCCGGTGTAGTCGCCGGCTTCGAACAGTCGGTCTGCCGTCGCGGACGCTTCATGCAGCGCGTCGAAAAGAGAGATTTCAGCGGACTCCTTCAACTGCGCGCGCGCAACCTTGTCGTACGTTTCGCCCTTGGCCGCGGCTTGGCGCAGGATGTTCGCCACGCGCTTGTTGGCCGCCGCCAGGCTTTCGGACTCCGCCAGCGCCTGGAACGCCTTGACCGCTTCGAGCTGCGCCGGTACCCGGCTGATCTGAACGGGCAACTGGCAAAGGACGGCGTCTACCTGCAACGTCGAGAATCCTTGCTCCCGCAGGTAACCGGAGAAGCGTTCAAATGCGAAAGTCAGGAGCTCCCTGCCGGCGTCGCCGATCTTTCCGTTGAAGACCGCGAACGCATCGTTCACCAGCCTGTCGAGGGCAAGCGGAAGCTGATTCTCAACGACAATTCTGATCACGCCCAGCGCGGCCCGACGTAACCCGAACGGGTCCCTTTCCCCCGTCGGCTGCTCACCAATTCCGAACAGCCCCGCGAGCGTGAGCAGCTTGTCGGCGAGCGCCACCACGCAACTTATCGGCGCCTGCGGCACCAGGTCACCTGCGAAGCGCGGCAGGTAATGTGCCTCGATCGCATTCGCGACGTCGCCGGGCTCGCTGTCGTCCAGTGCGTAGTAGCGTCCCATGACGCCTTGCAGCTCCGGGAACTCGCCGACCATTCCGGTGACTAGATCCGCTTTGCAAAGCCAAGCTGCGCGCTCTGCCGGCCCCACGTCGACATTGAGTTCGCGCGCGATGCGACCCGCCAGAAGCTGGAGCCGCTCAACCCGTTCGAGCTGGCTGCCGAGC
>JBAUTW010000018.1:0-2659 GCA_049582365.1 Burkholderiales bacterium
CCGAGAGGTGCTTGGGCGCGTGCTGCAGGCGCTCGGTGAGGCCCACGCGCGCGAGCACCTCGCGCGCCGCCTGCTCGGCGTCCGGCCTGCCCGCCAGCTCGAGCGGCAGCATCACGTTCTCGAGCGCCGACAGCGCCGGCAGCAGCTGAAAAGACTGGAACACGAAGCCGACCGTGCGCCCGCGCAGCTCGGCGCGCGCGTCCTCGTCGAGCGCGAACAGGTCCTCGCCCTCGAGCTCGACCGTGCCGGCGCTCGGCGTGTCGAGCCCGGCGAGGATCGCGAGCAGGGTCGACTTGCCCGAGCCCGACGAGCCGACGATGGCGAGCGCTTCGCCGGAGTCGACCGCCAGATCGATGTCGCGCAGAATGACGAGGTCGCGGTCGCCGCTCCTTACCGTCTTGCCGATGCCACGCGCAATCAAGGCCTTGCTGTTGTTCATCGTCTTCTTCCTGGCGGCCGCGCCGGCGGCGGCGGGGGGAAAAACCATCCTGGTGTACGGCGACAGTCTGTCGGCGGCCTACGGCATTCCGCGCGACCGCGGCTGGGTGGCGCTGCTCGAGAAGCGGCTCGCGGCCGAGGGCTACGATTATAGCGTCGCCAACGCGAGCATCTCGGGCGAGATCACCAGCGGTGGACTGGCGCGGATCGGGAAAGTCCTGGCGCAGAGCCGGCCGGCGGTGGTGATCCTCGAGCTGGGCGCCAACGACGGCCTGCGCGGGCTGCCGGTGGCGCAGATGAAGAAGAACCTCGCGGCGATGATCACCCGCGCGAAGCAGGCCGGCGCGCGGGTGCTGCTGATCGGCATGCGCATGCCGCCCAACTACGGCCCGGACTATACCGAGGCCTTCGCCTCCGCTTACGCCGAGCTCGCGCGGCGCGAGCGCGTCGCGCTGGTGCCGTTCATGCTCGAGGGCATCGCCGCGCAGCCGGGCCTGTTCCAGGCCGACGGGATGCATCCGAACGAGGCCGGAGAGCCGCTTTTGCTTGATAATATCTGGCCCCGACTCCGGCCCCTGCTCGAGAAATGAAGAAGAAAGAGCACGACGACGAACTGCCGCCGCTGTACGAGGTCGAGGTGATGCCGGTCGAGCGGCGCCTGAACGCGCCCGACCGACGTGCGGGGAAAAGAAAGAAGGTCTCGCTCAACCGCCGCCGCCATCCCGGCCGGCGCGCGACGGATCCCAAGCCTCGGGCGAGGAAGAAAGCCTAGACGACCGTCACGCGCGCCGGGCCCTCGGCCAGGCGGCCGATCGGGCGCGCTTCGGCAAAGCCTTCGCTGGCGAACGCGTCGAGCACGCGCCGTTCGTCCTCGGGCGCGCAGGCCACCAGCAGCCCGCCGCTGGTCTGCGGATCCGTGACGAGCTTTTTCACCCATTCCGGCGCGCCGGCCGGCAGTGCCACGTCGGCGCCGTAGCCGCTCCAGTTGCGCTCCGAGGCGCCGGTCGCGACGCCTTTCCTGACCCACTCGAGCGCGGCGCCGATCACCGGCAGCGCGTCGAGCTCGACCTCGGCCGCCAGGTGCGAGCCGCGGCAGATCTCGAGCAGGTGGCCGGCCAGGCCGAAGCCGGTGATGTCGGTCAGCGCGTGCACGCCGGGCAGCTCCGCCAGCGCGATGCCCGGCGTGTTGAGCCGGGTGGTGAAGTCGATCATCTGCGCGTAGCCGGCCGCGTCGAGCTGGCCCTTCTTCAGCACCGCCGACAGGATGCCGACCCCGAGCGGCTTGCCCAGGATCAGCACGTCGCCCGCGCGCGCGCCGCTGTTGCGCTTGACCTTGTCCGGGTGCATCAGGCCGAGCGCCACCAGGCCGTAGATCGGCTCCAGGGTGTCGATCGAGTGCCCGCCCGCGATCGGCACGCCGGCCGCGGCGCAGACCGCCTCGCCGCCGGCGAGGATGCTGCGGATCACCTCCAGCGGCAGCTTGTCGAGCGGCATGCCGACCAGCGCCAGGGTGAAGATCGGGCGCGCGCCCATGGCGTAGATGTCCGACAGCGCGTTGGTCGCGGCGATGCGGCCGAAGTCGAACGGATCGTCGACGATCGGGGTGAAGAAGTCGGTGGTCGCGACCAGCGCCTGCGCGTCGTTCAGGCGGTACACCGCGGCGTCGTCCGAAGTCTCGGTGCCGACCAGCAGCTCGGCCGGCAGGCCGCGGATCGGCGCCTCGGCCAGGATCTGCGACAGCACCGCGGGCGCGATCTTGCAGCCGCAGCCGCCGCCGTGGCTGAAAGCGGTGAGTCGGATCCGGTCGGGCGCGTTCATGACGGTAGAATTCTACTCGATGAAACCGACCTCGCACGCGGTGGCGATCGGGACGCTCGAGCCCGGCGCTTTCGACGCAGTGATCGACGTGCGCTCGCCGGCCGAGTACGCCGAAGACCACGTCCCGGGCGCGGTCTCATGCCCGGTGCTCGACGACGAGGAGCGCGCGCGCATCGGCACGCTGTACAAGCAGGTCTCGCCGTTCCAGGCCAGGAAGCTCGGCGCCGCGCTGGTGGCGCGCAACATCGCGCGCCATCTCGAGACCGCGTTCGCGCGCAACGAGCGCGGCTGGCGGCCGCTGGTGTACTGCTGGCGCGGCGGCAAGCGCTCGGGCGCGATGGCGCACGTGCTGCGCGAAGTCGGCTGGCACGCGAACACGCTCGAGGGCGGCTATCGCGCCTAC
>JBAUTW010000019.1:0-4828 GCA_049582365.1 Burkholderiales bacterium
GGCGCAGGTGCCGCCGTGCTTGCCGCCGGCGTCGCGACAACCGCCCCGTCACCCGCACCGCCGAGCGAGGCCGGGATCCAGCCCATGAAGGCGCCGATGCCGACCGCGCTGAACACGATCAGGGCGATACCCGCTGCCCACGCGAGCGGGGGAAGCGATTTTGTGGTCTGTTCCACGTTTGCTTCGCGCGCTACTGCGTGGCCCGGGTACCGATCACTTCGACCTCGACGCGACGGTCCGGTTGCAGGCAGGCAATGAGCTTCCTGCTCTTGCCGCCGACGCATTCGCCGGGATTGGTGACCGGCTGCGATTCGCCCACGCCTTCGGCGTGCACGTTACCCGGCTCGATTCCCTTGGCAACCAGATAGTCTTTCACCGCTGCCGCACGTTGATCCGACAGGGTCTGGTTGTAGGCGTTGCTGCCGATGCGGTCGGTATGCCCGACGACCGAGATCGTCTGCAGGTCGGCGCCCTGGAACTTGCCCATGAAGGCATCGAGCGCGTCCCGGCCTTTCGGACGCAGAACCGCCTTGTCGAAATCGAACAGCGCATCGGCGTCCAGCGCCACTCGTTCGCGCACGATCTGCGGAGCGGGCGCGGGAGGCGCGACGGGGGCCGCTTGCGCCACTGGGGCTGGGGCGGGGGCGACGACCTGCGCCACCGGCTGCGGTCCGCAGGGGGTATTCGGCAGCGGCGGCGGGCCGAAATCGCTGTGCCAGCAGTTGCCGTAGCCGTCCATCCAGACCAGCGCCGCCGGACCGCTGACGACTGCCCTCTGGTCGACCGGCGCCATCGTGTCCGCGCTTGCCGTGCCCGACATGATGCCGAGGGCCAGCGCGCACGCTGCCGCGAGGCCGAGTTGTTTCCTGCTAAATGAAGTTTTCATGGTGTCTCTCGTTGAATGACTCGTACTTGATCCGCCTTGTTGCTTCCGTTCGTCTGACTGCCAGCAAAAGCGGAAAAATACTGACCGGTCGGTTCACGCAGCATCGGCTGGCGCGAGGCGGAAGTCGGCGTGCTGGCGCACATAGCGCGAAATTCGCCCGACGCCGGCCGTATGTGCGCCGACGCACGGAAACACGGGGAGTTCCCGCGGATGATGCGGTTTCGACGCAGCAATCGGTTACGCCAAGGAGATGCCGTGCTCTACACAATCGCCGTCGTGCTCATCATTCTGTGGGCGCTGGGACTCGTTTCCTCCTACACCATGGGAGGATTCATCCATGTTCTGCTGGTGGTCGCAGTCGTGATCGTGCTGCTCAGGCTGATCAGCGGACGAAGCCCGGTCTGACGACGCCGGCCCGGCCGGGCGGCCGCGGCCGGCTTACTCGACCAAGGCGGCGATGCCCTGGCGGTAACGCACGTCGGACAACAGGCGGCCGAGTTCCTTCTTGACCACCGCGTAGCACTCGCAGGCGCGGGTTTCCAGCCCGGCGCGCTCGAGCACCGCGATGTGCCCGCGGCGATAGCGGATGACGCCTGCGCGCTGCAGGGCGCCGGCCGCTTCCGTTATTCCCTCCCGGCGCACGCCGAGCATGCTCGCGACCAGTTCCTGCGTCATGACGAGCTCGCGCGCCGGCCCGCGATCGAGGGTCAGCAATAGCCAGCGGCACAGCTGCTGCTCGACCGAATGATGCCGGTTGCAGGCCGCGGTCTGAATCATCTGGGTGATCAGCGCCTGCGTGTAGCGCAGCAACAGGCGCTGCAGCAGGCCGCCGCGCACGAATTCCTGCTTCAGCAGGCGCCCTTCCAGGCGGTAGGCGTGGCCTGCGGTCTGCACCACGGCCGAGCTCGGCGTGCTGTCTCCCCCCATGAAGAGCGCAATCCCGACCACCCCCTCGTTGCCTACCCCCGCGGTCTCGGCCGATGCACCGGACTCCGTAACGTAGTGCAGCGAGACGATGGCGCTGGTGGGAAAAAAGGCGTGCTGCATGCGGGTGCCGGGTTGGTAGAGAATTTCGCCGAGCGGCATGTCGACCGGCTCGAGGTGCGGCGCCAGGCGCGCGAATTCCGCCTCGGGTAGAGCGGCGAGCAGGTGGTTCTGGCTGGGACTGTGGGCGGATGCCATGGCGAGCGGTCGAAATCCTGCGTCCTACTTCTTCGCCGAGAGCTCTACGCCGATGCCGCGGTAGCCGATGAAGCGGCAGGAGCTGTTGAACATCGGCTCTCCGCTGACCTGGAACCGCTGCGCCGAGCCGTCCGTGTTGACGCGGTCGAAGACGAAGTCCAGGAACGGCTCGCGCGCCGCGATGTGCGCCTGCAGGGCATCCCGCTGCGCCGCGTTCCAGCCCTCGACCGCGGCACCGCCGGCGTCGCCCGCCAGGGCGTCGACCCGGATGCCCAGCATCTCCAGCACCGGGCCCGATACCTTGGTGAACACGCCGTGCTCGTCCTGTTCCCAGTACCAGTCGGCGGCCAGCTCGGTCAGGGCGCGATAGCGGGCTTCGCTGGCGCGCAGTTCGGCGGTGCGTTCGGCGACCGTTTGCTCCAGCGCCGCACTGTAATTTTCCAGCGCCTTGTAGAGCAGGCGCACTTCCAGCATGTTGCGTACGCGCGTCGTCACTTCTACCAGATCGAACGGCTTGCTGATGAAATCCCTTGCGCCGGCCTGCAAGGCGCGCAGCTTGTGTCCGGGTTGGGCGGTGATCACTAACACCGGAAGGTAGGCGTCCGCCTCGTTCGTCTTGAGTGCTTCGATGACCTGGAACCCGTCCATGCCGGGCATCTGCAGGTCGAGCAGGATCAGGTCGTAGCGGTTCTTGCGATGCAGGGCCCAGACCTCGTGCGGGTTCATGGTCGAGGAAACCTGGGTGAAGCCGGCTCCACGCAGCAGGCGCTCCAGCAGGCCGACGTTGGCCTCCTGATCGTCCACGATCAGCACGCCGGCGTTGAGGATCTCGCCCTCGCCGATCATTCGGCCGCTGCTTCTGAGGCGCTGCGCTGGGACGTCGCCTGGGTGGAGCACAGCGCGACGTCGAGCGCGTCCATGAACCGGTCCACCTTGATGGGTTTGGTGAGATAGTTGAAGAAGCCCGCCTCGAGGCCCTTCTCGATGTCGCGCGGCATCGCATTGGCGCTGAGCGCGATGATGGGGATATGCGCCGTGGACGGGTCGGCGCGCAGGATCTGCATCGCTTCAATCCCGTTCAGGCCGGGCAGGTTGATATCCATCAGTATCACTGCGGGCAGGAAGCTGCGCGCGATGTCGACGCCCTGCTTGCCGTCGGTGGCGCTCATCATGCGCAGGTCGGCGCGGCGCGCGACGAGTTGCTCGACCAGCTCCAGGTTGGCCGGATTGTCTTCGACGTAGAGCAGGGTGCGCGGCGGCGTGCCCACCGACGCCCGCGGCAGAATCTGTGCCGCACGCGCGGCTTCCAGGGCCGCGAGCTCTGGCGCGCGGGTCAGGCTCAATTCGATCCAGAATACGCTCCCGACCCCGACCGCGCTGTCCGCGCCGATCGCGCCGCCCATCAGTTCCACCAGGCGCTTGGTCACGACCAGGCCGATGCCGGTGCCTTCTTCCGCGCCGCTTTCCTTGCCGAGGCGGTTGAACGGCTGGAACAACTGCGCCAGCTGCGCCGGCGCCAGTCCCGGACCGGTGTCCCGCACGCCGATGCGAATCGAACCCGGAGCGCATGGGGTGCACTCAACGGCGACCGTGCCGCCCGGCCTGTTGTACTTGACCGCGTTGAAAAGAAGGTTGATCAGGACCTGCTTGATCCGGGTCCGGTCGGCTTTGACGAAGCAGGGGAGCTCGAACAACGGAAACGTCATGCTGAGGCCGCGCTTTTGCGCCTGCGGCTCGATCATCGCGCGGCACTCGAGCATGACCTCCGCCAGCGACACGGGCTCGTGCGACAGCGTCACTTTGCCCGACTCGATCAGCGCCAGATCGAGGACCTCGTTGATCAGCTCGAGCAGGTACCACCCCGCCTTGAGGATCTGATCGAGGTCCCGCTGCTGGGCGGGCGTCGGCGGCGGGGAACCGGATGCCATGAGCTGTGCGAAACCGAGGATCGCGTTGAGCGGGGTGCGCAATTCATGGCTCATGCCGGACAGAAAATCCGACTTCGCGCGGTTGGCACTTTCCGCCGCGGCCATGGCCTGGTTGCGCTCCGTTTCGACCTGCTTGCGCACGGAATTGTCGGTGCCGATCAGCAGATAGCCGATGATGCCGCCGCTCCCGTCGCGCAGCGCGGTGACCGAAACCAGGGCGGGAAAGCGACTGCCGTCCTTGCGGATATAGGTCAAGCTGTAGCTGTCCTCGATCCCGTGCGACGCCTTGTACGCCAGCGCCTCGAAGCCCGGCGCAATCGTGGTCCCCAGCTCGAGGCTCAGCTCCCGCGCGCGCGCCGTCACTTCATGCGGATCATGGATGTCGCTCGGGCTGATCCTGTTCACGACTTCGTCGGCCGTGTAGCCGAGCATGCGCTCGGCGCCGCGATTGAACAGCTGGATGATCCCCCTCTCGTCGGTGGCGATAAGCGAGAACGTGGCGCTGGTGAGGATCGCGTTTTGCAGGGCGCCTGTCTTGCGGTCGTCCTCCGCAAGGGCATTCGCGTCTGCTTTCATGGTCATAGCGGGTTTCCGTAGTAACGCAACACGAGCAGGCGGCCGCGCATGCTCGCGCAGGCTTCGGCGGGTGTCGGTGCGCTGTCGCACATAGCGCCCCGTTCGCCCGCGCGTGCGGCCTCCGGGACCCGCCGCGGCCCTGCATAGGCGGCGCGGAGAGAATCGCCCGGTCCTGATAGAATTCGCCCTTCGCGTCGAATCGATCGCGATGCGGAGAGATGGCAGAGTGGTCGAATGCGGCAGACTCGAAATCTGT
>JBAUTW010000020.1:0-5341 GCA_049582365.1 Burkholderiales bacterium
CGGCAGGACGTATGCGTCCGCGTGCCCGGACGCTCGGTGCGGCGCGAGCGCCAGCGCCCGCGCGAGGTCGGCCCGGCGCTCGTCGTCCAGCCGCTTCAGCAGCGGCTCCCCATCGAGCAGCCGGAACGGGTCGGCAAAGCGGCTTACGCTGCGGTAAAGCTCCGCCGGAGACACCAGCAGATCGGCTTCATTGTCGCCGTAAGCGTTGTAATTCAAGTTCTCGCCGAGCGCGCGCAGCGCAGCAAGCGGCTCTGCCTGAAGGCTCAAGTCCGATGCAAGGCGCAGAGCGGCTTCGGGCATTGCGTCGCCGAATGCGGCGACCACGGCCCAGACCCGGAATCGCCCTTGCAGGTATCGATCGACCAGAATGCTGGTGCAGACACCGGCCGACTCGTCGATGTGCGGCTCGAAGCCCGGGTGCGACGGAACCTCGCCGGCGGCGTGGTGATCGAAGTAGCGGACGCTTGCGCCGCATTTCAGCAGCGCCATCAGCGCCCCCCGATTGCGCTCGAGCGAAACGTCGAGCACCGTCACGCGGTCGCCTGCGTCCGCGCGCACACGTCGCAGCAGATCGATATCGCGCTTCACCCCGGTCACCAGCTCGGTGTCCAGCGGCTCGGCCAGGCGCAGCTGATGCAGTGCGCAGATGCCGTCCGCGTCGCCGTTGAATACGTCGATATTGCGCATGCCCGCTAGGATAGCGGCAGCCCGAGACGGCGCGCCAGCACCGCCACGGCCTCCGGCGCCGCGCGGCCCGCGTCGAAGCCAACGGAATTCGCCAGCTCGGCCGGCGTCAGCGGCTCAAGCGATGCGAGCTGACGCCCGAGCACTTCCAGGTCCGCCTCGGAAGCATCGCTCGCATTCTGCTGCCTGGTCGCGACCCGTTCGCGCAGCACGCCTTCGGGCGCCTCGCAGTCCGCGATCGCGAACGGCACTCCTGACTCATGTGCCAAGGCGGCAAAGGCGTCGCGCTGCGTCCACGCCAGAAAGGTGGCGTCCACGATAACGGGGTAGCCCGCCTCCAGAACCGCACCGGACAGCGCCGCCAGACGCGCGTACGTCTGCGTCGTGAGCTCCGGCGTATAGATTCCGGCGCCGAGCGCCGAGCCGGTGCGTGCCCCCGCTTCGAGTCCCTGCAAGCGTTTGCGTTCCACGTCCGATCGCAAGCGCACCGCGCCGCAGGCTTCGAGCAGCTCTTGCGCCACGGTCGTCTTGCCCGACCCCGCTACGCCGTGCATGACGACGAGCGCGCGCGGCGAATTCTCGGCCAGCACCTTCGCGAGACGCAGGTACTCCAGGTATTCGCGCCCGGCGCGATCGCCCTGCTGCGCGTTCAGATTCGGCTGATGGGCCCTGATGCACGCGACCTTGGCACGCACCAGCGCGCGATAAACCAGGTAGTAGCGCAGCAGCGCCAGGCCGGCGTAGTCGCCCGTGGCCTCCAGGTAGCCGTTCAGCAAGCGCCAGGCTAGCCGCGGCAGCCTTCGATCGAACAGATCCATGACCAGGAACGCGACCTCGTTCATGACGTCGATCCATCGCAGCGCCTCGTTGAACTCGATCCCGTCGAACGGCGTCGGCTCGCCGTCGAGCAGCACAATGTTGCCCAGGTGCAGGTCGCCATGGCATTCGCGCACGAAGCCGCCCGCCTTGCGCGCGTCGAACGCCGCGTGCAGGCGCGCATGTTCCCGCAGCGTCCAGCCGCGCAGGCGCTCGAGCTCCGGCACGTCGGCAGCGGCACCGATCAAGGCCTCGATCTGGTCGAAATTCTGCAGCGCGGGCGCCAGCACCTCCGCCGCCGAGCCGAACGGCCGTGCGGCATCTACGCGCGCGACGCGCGAGTGGAACGCCGCTATGCCGCGCGCGAGCGCGTCGATGTGCTCGGCACCGAGCGTGCCGCCCTCTGCCATGCAGCTGAGGAGCGCCTCCTGCGGGAAGCGGCGCATCTTGACCGCGTACTCGATCGGCCGACCCTCGCCGTCCATGTGCGGATCCGCATCGCTGCCGGTGACCGGCACCACCTCCAGGTAGAGCTGCGGCGCGGTGCGCCGGTTCAGCCGCAGCTCCTCCTCGCAATAGAACCGCCTCGCCGCCAGGCTGCCGAAATCGAGAAAACCGAGCTTGACCGGCTTCTTCACCTTGTAGGCATAGTCGCCGGCCAGCAGCACCCAGGAGATGTGAGTTTCAAGCAACTCAACACGCTCCGCCGGATGCGGATAACGCGTCGGGTCGCGCAGCAGCTCGATCGATTGCATAGGTGAACAGTTTATGCGGCTTCCGGCCAGCATCGGGTTGATGTTGAGCGCATTCGTGACCTCGCTCGTTTCGGCGCCCTGATCTCGCCCACGGATCCGGTTGCGGTGCTGAGCATCCTCGAGTCGGTAGGCGCCGACAAGTCGCTCGAAGTCAAAATGGCCGGCGCATCGCTGTTCAACGACGGCGTCGGTGCGCACGCCGTTCCTGCAGGAGGTCGTCGGCGGCGGCTTGTTCGGACTGCTGGCGGGGCTCCTCGCCTACCGGATGCTGCGTCGGGTCGACGACTATCAGGTCGAGGTCCTGATCACCCTCGCGCTGGTGATGGGCGGCTACGCACTCGCCGCCGCGCTGCATCTTTCCGGGCCGATCGCCATTGTGGTGGCGGGACTGCTGATCGGCAACCATGGCCGGCGCCTCGCGATGTCGAAGGAGACGCGCGAACACCTCGACACCTTCTGGCAGCTGATCGACGGCATTCTCAACGCCATCTTGTTCGTGCTGATCGGGCTCGAAGCCCTTCTGCTGCACTTCGAGCTGGCATTCGCGATGGCCGCCGTGCTGGCGATTCCGGTCGTGTTGCTGGCTCGCCTGGTCGCCGTGTCGCTGCCAGCCCTGGTTCCGGGCCTGCGTACTGCGCGGCTCCGGGTCTCAGGCCAGTTCGAAGGCGCGCGCCGCGGACGAGTAGGAAAGGATGATCTCCGCCGGCGCGTCGCCCAGGTTGCGGATGCCGTGCACCGCGCCTCGCGGAACCACCGATTGCCCGCCAGGCTTCATCTGCACGCGGGCGTCGCCGATGCGGCACTCCACCTCGCCGCGCACCACGTAGATCGATTCCTCGCAGTTGGCGTGGATATGCGTGTCGGTGCCCTTGCCCGGCGGCAGCGTCATGCGCGCGAGCGAGAGCTCCCGGCTGTTGCCGACCTCGTCGTTGGCCAGCCACTCGATGGTGCCCCAGGGAAACTCGTTTCGGATCGGCTTCATCGACGCCTTCATGCGGATCTCCTCATCGCTGCTCGACCGCCATGGCGCGCGGATCGCCTTTGCCCGCCGCCTCGAGCGCCTGCCACACGCGGTGCGGGCTGGCCGGCATGTCGAAGTGCGTCACGCCCGCGCCGCGCAGGGCGTCCAGGATCGCGTTCATGATGCACGGCATGGAGCCCGTGACGCCGGCCTCGCCGACGCCCTTGGCGCCGAGCGGATTGGTCTTGGTCGGCACCGGGTGGTGCATCACCCGCAGGCCGTCGACCAGAATTGCGCGCGGCATGGGATAGTCCATGAAGCTGCCGCTGAGCAGCTGGCCGGTGTCGCGATCGTAGATCGCCTGCTCGCCCAGGATGTGCCCGGCGCCCTGCGTGATGCCGCCCTGCATTTGTCCCTCCACGAGCTGGGGGTTGATGATGTTGCCGGCGTCGTCGCAGGCGAGGTAGGACACGACCTCGACCGTCCCCGTCTCGGGTTCGATCTCCACCTCCGCGACGTGGCAGCCGTTGGGGAATGTCGACCCCACCTTCCGGTCCTTCATGTCGACGTCGAGCGCGCCGCGGTGCTTCTTCGCCAGCGCGGTGATCGCGACCTCGCGGTCGGTACCCTTGACGCGGTAGCGGCCGTCGACGAACTCGACGTCGGCCTGGGCCACCTCAAGATCGTCAGCGGCGAGCGCCATGCCCTTCTTCACTACCTCTTCCGACGCCAGCAGCATCACGCTGCCGACCCCGTGCAGCGAGCGCGAGCCGCCGGTGGGGTTGCCGGTCAGGTTCATGTCGGGATCGGCGGTGCGCAGCCGGATCGATTCCATCGGCACGCCGAGCGCGCCGGCGACGATCTGCGCGAACACGGTCTCGTGTCCCTGGCCGTGGTTGTGGGAGGTTGCGCGCAACGTGATTCGCGCCTGCTCGTCCCACGATACCTGCACCTGGTCGTAGGGCGCGAAGCCGCCCGAGCCGGTGGCCTCGATGTAGTTCGCAATCCCCCGCCCGCGTAGACGGCCGCGCTTGGCCGACGCAGCGCGGCGCGCCTCGAACCCCTTCCAGTCCGCCGCCTTCAGCGCGTCGGCCAGCACGCCCTCGAAGTCGCCGCAGTCGTACTCGAAGCCGGTCGCGATCTTGTAGGGGAAGGCGCTCTTCGGCACCAGGTTGCGGCGTCTGAACTCTGCCGGGTCGATCTTCAGCTCGTAAGCCGCCTGATCGACCAGGCGCTCGATCGCGTACGAGCTCACCGGCCGGCCGGCGCCGCGATAGGCGGCAGTAGGCACCGTATTGGTCAACGCCAGCCGGGCGCGCACGTGAATCGCGCGCACGTCGTACACGCCGCTTGCCACGTTGACCAGATTGACGGTGTTGACGAAGGTGCCGGTGAAGGCGACGTAGGCGCCCAGGTTGCAGACGAAATCGAACCGCATGCCGAGGATGCGCCCGGAATCGTCGAGCGCCATCTCGCCGCGGTGCACGACGTCGCGCGCCTGCTCGTCGGAGAGGAACACGTCGGAGCGCGTGCCGACCCATTTCACGGGCCGGCCGAGCTTCCTGGCTGCGATCAGCACGGCGCAATATTCGGGATAGGCGTTGAAGCGAACGCCGAAGCCGCCGCCGACCTCCTCCGCGATGACGCGCACCTTTTCCGGCGCCGCGCCCAGCACGGCGGCGATCTGGCCGCGCATCGCCGAGGCGCCCTGGGTGCAGGCATACAGCTGGTACATGTCGGCCGCCGCGTCGTAGATGCCGGTGCAGGCGCGCGGCTCCATCGGATTGCCGACCACGCGCGTGTGATAGGCGCTGAGCGACACCACGCGCGCCGCGCGCTCGAACGCCGCGTTGGTGGCCGCCTCGTCGCCGCCGGCGAAGTCGAGCAGGAGATTGCCGGGGATGTTGTCGTGCAGTTGCGGCGCGCCCGCCGCGATGGCCTCCTGCGCCGCGATCACCGCCGGCAGGTCCTCGTACTCCACCAGCACGGCCTCGGCCGCGTCCTGCGCCTGCATGCGCGACTCTGCGATCACCAGCGCGACCGGCTCGCCGACGTGGCGCACCTTGCCCTGCGCCAGCGCAGGCCGGTGCACTTTGGGCTGCTCGGAGCCGTCGCGCCCCTTGAC
>JBAUTW010000021.1:0-1528 GCA_049582365.1 Burkholderiales bacterium
CGGCTGCTCGAGGCGCTTCGGCGCCAGCGCGGCTGGGAGAGCCATCTGGTGCTGTCGGAAGCCGGCGCGCTGACCGCCTGGCAGGAGCTGAGCCTGAAGCGGCGCGAGATCGAGCGCCTGGCCGACGCCGCCTACAACCCGCGCGACATCGCCGCGGCGCTCGCCAGCGGCTCGTTCCTGACCGAGGGCATGGTGATCGCGCCCTGCTCGATGAAGACGCTCGCCGCGGTCGCGCACGCGCACGCCGACGACCTGGTGTCGCGCGCCGCGGACGTGGTGCTCAAGGAGCGGCGCCGCCTGGTGCTGTTGCCGCGCGAGGCGCCGCTCAACCTGGCCCATCTGCGCAACATGGTCGCGGTGACCGAGATGGGCGGGATTGTTTTCCCGCCGGTGCCGGCGCTCTACGCCAAGCCGAAGAGCATCGAGGAGCTGATCGAGCACACCGTGGCGCGGGTGCTCGACCTGTTCGGCATTCGCGCGAGCGGCCTCAAGCGCTGGGCAGGGATGAAAGGAACGCTTCCAGCGCGCGATTGAATTCGGCCGGCTTTTCCATGTTGGAAAGGTGCGCCGCGTCCGGGATCAGCACCAGCTTGGAGCCGGGCGCGTGGTCGTGGATCTCGCGCGCCATCGTTGGCGGCGTGCCGGGATCCTTGTCGCCGCAGATCACCAGGATCGGGCAGTCGATCTCCTTCAGCCTCGCGGTCAGGTCGATCTTCGGGATCGCGTGGCTGCAGCCGGCGTAGCCGGCCACCGGGGTGTTCGCGATCAGCACCGCGATGCGCTGAACCACCTCGGGATGCGCTTTGCGGAACGGCTCGGTGAACCAGCGCTCGAGCGTCGGCTGCACCAACGGCTGCATGCCGCGCGTCTCGACCGTGTGGATGCGCTCCCTCCATACCCCTGCCGCGTCGGCCGGGTAGCGGCTGGTGGTGTCGGCCAGCGTCAGGCTGAGGAACACGCCGGGATACTTGAGCGCGAAGGTCTGGCCGATCATGCCGCCCATCGACAGGCCGACGAAATGCGTGCTGTCGATCGCGAGGTGCCTGAGCAGCGCGTGCAGGTCGTCGGCGAGCTGCTCCAGCGTGTAGGCGCCCGAGGGCGCCATGCTCTCGCCGTGTCCGCGCGTGTCGTAGGCGAGGATGCGGTAGCGGTCCTTGAAGGCGGCGATCTGGTCGTCCCACATGCGCACGCTGCAGGCGAGCGAATGGCTGAAGGTCAGCCACGGCGCGCCTTCCGTGCCGTGTATCTCGTAGTAAGTCTCGATGCCGTTGACGGTCGCTTTCATGCTCTCCTCCTCTCCTCCCTAGATCGCGGCGACCACCAGCGGGATCATCATTTCCTCCGCGCTCGCTCCGCCGTGGTTGCCGATGTGCAGGTGCCCGGGCTCGCCCGGGGTCCGGTCCTTGATGGTAAACCGCTCGTTCATCACCAGCGCGACGTCGCCCACGCGCTCCGCGATGCGCGGGTGCACGGGCCCGGCGCCGAACCAGCCTTCGGCCAGCAGCTCGCGGCTCGGGCGCACCCGGGC
>JBAUTW010000022.1:0-1752 GCA_049582365.1 Burkholderiales bacterium
CCGCAGACCTCGGCCGCAGTGGCGCAGTCGCTCTCGGACTATCTCGTAAAAGGATTGCTGAAATGAGCGCCGTTCCGGATCGTGTGCACATGACGCTGCGCGTCAACGGCGAAGACCTGCCGGTGTCCTTCGCGCCCTACAAGACGCTGCTCGAGGTGCTGCGCGAGGACCTGAACCTGACCGGCACCAAGCACGGCTGCGAGCTGGGCGAGTGCGGCGCCTGCGCCGTGCTGGTCGACGGCGAGCCTTTGCTGTCCTGCCTCGAGCTCGCGCTCGCATGCGAGGGGCGCGAGATCCAGACCGTCGAGGGCCTGGCCAGCGGCAACGAGCTGCACCCGCTGCAGGCCGCGTTCGCCGACCTCGGCGGCTCGCAGTGCGGCTACTGCACCTCGGGCATGCTGATGACTGCCAAGGCGCTGCTCGACAAAGAGCCCGACCCGAGCCGCGAGCAGATCAGGGAGGCGATCGCCGGCAATCTGTGCCGCTGCACCGGCTACCAGCAGATCTGGGAGTCGATCGAGCAGGCGGCGCGCGTGCTGCGGGAGGCCAAGCCGTGAACGCGCCCGAAAAGCTGCCGACCAAGAAACGCTTCGACACCATCGGCAAGCCGCGCCGGCGCGTCGACGGGCGCGCCAAGGCCACCGGCCAGCTGCGCTTCGCCGACGACCTCGCGGCTCCGCGCATGCTGCATTGCAAGCTGCTGCGCTCGCCGCACCCGCACGCCGAGATCGAGTCGATCGACGTCTCGCGCGCGCAGGCGCATCCGGGTGTTCACCTGGTGCTCAGCGGCGCGGATTTCCCGATTCCCTACGGCATCATGCCGGTGTCACAGGACGAAAACGCGCTCGCCGTCGGGCGCGTGCGCTTCGTCGGCGACCCGGTGGCGGCGGTGGTCGCGACCGACGAGCAGACCGCGGGCGAGGCGCTCGGGCTGATCGAGGTGAAGTACCGGCCGCTGGAGACGATCTCCGATCCGGAAGAAGCGCTCGCCAAGCCCGAGCCGCGCATTCACGACTACGGCGAGCAGGGCAACATCCACCGCAACCAGTCCTACGAGTTCGGCGACGTCGACGAGGCGCTGGCGAAATCGGACCACGTGTTCGAGGACATCTTCTTCTACGAAGGCAACACGCACCTCGCGATGGAGCAGCAGGCCTCGCTCGCCTCGATCGAGGGCGACGGCAAGCTGCTGATCCAGAGCAGCACCCAGAACCCGCACTACCTGCACCGCCAGCTCGCGCGCGTGCTGCAGATGCCGGCGGCGCACATCCGCGTCATCGCGACGCCCAACGGCGGCGGCTTCGGCGGAAAGTGCGACCCGGGCAACCACGAGTTCGTGGTGTGCAAGGCGGCGCTGATCCTCGGCCGGCCGGTGAAGATCTGCCTGACGCGCGAGGAGGTGTTCTACCAGCACCGCGGGCGCCATCCGGTGCTGATGAAATTCCGCACCGGCGTGACCAAGGACGGCAAGCTGACCGCGATGCACCTGCAGACGCTGCTCGACGGCGGCGCCTACGGCTCGCACGGCCCGGCGAGCACCTTCTACACCGGCGTGCTGACGCCGGTGACCTACGAGCTGCCGCGCTTCAAGTTCGAGGCCTGCCGCACCTTCACCAACAAGCCGGCCTGCGGGCCCAAGCGCGGGCACGGCACGCCGCAGCCGCGCTTCGGCCAGGAAGTGCAGCTCGACAAGATCGCCGCCAAGCTCGGGCTCGATCCCGCGGAGCTGCGCCTGAACATGGTGACCAAGCC
>JBAUTW010000023.1:0-1796 GCA_049582365.1 Burkholderiales bacterium
GGCCGCGCCCTCGCAAGCCCACCTGCGGGCCGTGCTGCGCACCGCGGACGGCACGCGCCCCGTGCTTTCGCGCGGCTTTGCGCGTCGCTTCAGCAGCCCCTAGCCCGAAGCGTTAGACTCGGGCTGCGATCGCTCGACAGCGAAGGGGGTTCGATTGGCCAGACAAAATTATCAGTTCGAGAAGCGACAGCGCGACCTGGCGAAGAAGAAGAAGCAGGAGGAAAAGCGCTTGCGCAAGCGGCAGCAGAAGGCGGCCGCGGCCGACAGCCCGCCTGCGGCCGAGAGTGCGCCCGCGGCCGAGGAAGACGACCCGACGCAGGCCTAGTCAGCGCAGCAGGAAATCGCGCACCGGAGCGATCTGGTCTGCGTGCAGCAGGGTCGGCGCGTGGCCGACCCCCGCGATTTCGACCGTCTTTGCCTTCGGCCCGCAGCGGGCCATGCGGTCGCAGGTGTCGCGCGACAGCAGATCCGAGCGCTCGCCGTGCAGCACCAGGGTCGGGCAGCGCACCGCCTCGTAGAGCGGCCACAGCTCGAGGTCCTTGTCGGGCATCTGGGCGCGGAACGGCTCGGCGATGCGCGGGTCGTAGTGCATGCGGTAGCCGCCGTCGGCGTAGCGGCGCACCGCCACCTCGGTCAGGAAGCGCCATTCGGCGTCGCTGTGCGGCCCGAACGGCGCCGAGACCGCGCGCACGTATTTCTCCGCCGCCTCGAGGTCGGGGAAGATCGGCGCGAGCCCCAGGTATGAGGCGATGCGCTCGAGCGAGACCCTGGAGACGACCGGCCCGGCCTCGTTCAGCACCAGCTTCGCCACCGGCGTGTCGCGCTGCGCGGCGAGCGCCATCCCGATCAGTCCGCCCATCGAGGTGCCAACCCAGTGCACCGACTCGACGTCGAGGCGCGCGATCAGCGTGACGACGTCGGCGACGTACTGCGGCAGGCCATACAGCATCGGGTCGGCGAGCCAGTCCGAGTCGCCCCGCCCCGCCATGTCCGGGCAGACCACGCGGTAGCGCTCCGCGAGCGCGCCGGCGAGAGCGTCGAAGTCGCGCGCACAGCGCGCCAGACCATGCACGCACACCAGCACGCGCTTGTTGGACGGGTCGCCCCACTCCAGGTAGGCGATGCGGTGCAGGCCCTGGCCCGAGACGCAGCGCACGCTGCGCCGGCGCGGCACCGGGCTCACGCCTTGCGCGCCCATGCGCTACGCAGACGCTCGCGCAGCAGCCGCGCCTCGGGCGGCAGGGTGCTGAAGGACTGCCCGAGGCCGATTGCGAGCAGCCGCTCGGACTTCAGGTTGGCGCCCGCCACCGACCAGCCGTGGTCGGCGTAGCGCTTGCGCTCGAGCGCGCTCGCCGGCGAAGCGTCCTCGTCGAACCAGAGCCAGTCGCCGGCGAAGCGAAACGCGATCTCCTCCAGCCGCTCGAGCAGCGGCGGCTCGATTTCCTCGTCGTGCGGCCTGCTCCAGCGCCCGCTCGCGTTCTCGTCCAGGCGCAGCTCGCCCGATGGCGCGAGCTGGAAATACGCGTGCCGGTCGGCGCTCGCGCAGTAGCCGAGCCACGTCGCGCCGTCGCCCACGCAGGCCAGGCCGAACACCAGCTCGCCCTGCGCGCCGCATTCGACCTCGAGCGCGAGCGGTCCGCTGTCGAGCGTCGCGGTCTCGTGGTCGAGCAGCCGCCCGGCCTGCAAGATCGCCCGGCCGCGCACGCCCTGCGCGCTATTGCGCCACTCGGCCTCGACCTGAAGCTCCGGAAATTCCTGAGGCGTTGGCGAAAGCGGCGAACGGAACGCCCTTGCTG
>JBAUTW010000024.1:0-6512 GCA_049582365.1 Burkholderiales bacterium
AGAAGACCCCCAAGGGACAGGCCGCGCTCAAGTTCAAGGAGATCGCCGAGAAGCTGCTTCCCGGGAAAGTGGAGGTGCAGGTGTTCCCGAGCTCGCAGCTGTTCGGCGACGGCAAGGAAATGGAGGCCCTGCTGCTCGGCGACGTGCAGATCATCGCGCCCTCGCTGTCGAAGTTCGACCGCTACACCAAGAAGCTGCAGGTGTTCGACCTGCCGTTCCTGTTCAACGACATCGCCGCGGTCGATCGCTTCCAGCACAGCCCCGCGGGCCTGGCGCTGCTCGATGCGATGAAATCGAAAGGCATCAAAGGCCTCGCCTACTGGCACAACGGCATGAAAGAGATGTCGACCAACCGCGACAAGCTGCAGCGGCCCGAGGACGTGAAGGGCCTCAAGTTCCGCATCCAGCCCTCCGACGTGCTCGAGGCGCAGTTCCGCGCGGTCGGTGCCAACCCGCAGAAGATGGCGTTCAGCGAGGTATACCAGGCGCTGCAGACCGGGGTGGTGGACGGCCAGGAGAACACCTGGTCGAACATCTGGTCGCAGAAATTCTTCGAGGTGCAGAAGACGATCGCCGAGACCAACCACGGCGTGATCGACTACATGGTGATCACCAACGCCAAGTGGTGGGACGGCCTGCCCCCTGACGTGCGCAAGGGCCTGTCCGAAGCGATGGCGCAAGCCACCGCGTACGGCAACAAGCTGGCCAACGACCTGAACGAGCAGGACAAGAAGCACATCGCCGACGCAAGCAAGGCGAAAATCCAGCCGCTCACCAAGGACGATCTCGCCGCGTGGCAGAACGCAATGGCGCCGGTGTGGAAGAAGTTCGAGGGCGACATCGGCAAGGACCTGATCGAAGCGGCGCAAAAGGCGAACATGTAGCGCCCGGCCGCGCGCTAAGCTGGCGGCCGTGCGCTTCGCCTGGTTCCATCGGCTGGAGGAAGGCCTGATCGCCTTCCTCCTCGCCGTCATGACGCTGGTCACCTTTGGGCAGGTGATCGCGCGTTACGTTTTCAACTACAGCTTCGTCTGGGCGCTCGAGCTCACCACCTACCTGTTCGGGTTCCTCATTTTCATCGGCATGTCCTACGGCGTGCGCGTCGGCTCGCACATCGGCGTCGATGCGCTGGTCAAGGCGCTCAAGCCCAAGGCGGCGCGCATCGTGGGCGGCACGGCTGCCCTGCTGTGCCTCGTCTACGCCCTGATCATCTTCTACGGCAGCTGGCAGTACGTCGCCAAGATGGTCGAAATCGGCATCATGGCCGAGGATCTGCCAATTCCGCAGTGGGTGCCGCGCCTCGCGCTGCTGATCGGCTTCGGCCTGCTGGTGGTGCGTTTCGCCGAGGCTTTCTTTCGCATCGCGACCGGGCGCGAAACGCGCATGCAGGTGGCCGACGAGGCCGTCGACGCGCTCAAGCACAAGGACGAGTACAAGGCGTGACGACCGCTGCTTTGTTCGTCATGCTGTTCGCGTTCATGCTGATCGGCATGCCGATCGCGGTCGCGCTCGGGCTGTCGTCGGTGCTCACGATCCTGTTCTTCGGCCACGACTCCCTCGCGTCGCTCTCGCTCAAGCTGTTCGAAACCTCGGAGCAGTTCACCCTGCTCGCGATCCCGTTCTTCATCCTGGCCGGCGCCTTCATGACCACCGGCGGCGTGGCGCGGCGCATGATCCGCTTCGCCAACGCCGCGATCGGCCACCTGCGCGGCGGGCTGGCGATGGCCTCGGTGCTCGCCTGCATGCTGTTCGCCGCGGTGTCGGGCTCCTCGCCGGCGACCGTGGTCGCGGTCGGCTCGATCGTGATCGCCGGCATGACGCGCGCGGGCTACACCCAGGCCTTCGCCGCGGGCGTGATTTGCAACGCGGGAACGCTCGGCATCCTTATTCCGCCTTCGATCGTGATGGTGGTCTACGCCGCGGCCACCGAAACCTCGGTCGGCAAGCTGTTCATGGCCGGCATCATTCCGGGCATCACGCTCGGACTGATGCTGATGGTCGCGATTTACATCCGCGCGCGCATGATCGACCTGCCGCGCCAGCCGCGCGCCTCGCTGCGCGAAGTGCTGGTTGCGGGGCGCAACTCGCTCTGGGGGCTGTTGCTGATCGTGATCATCCTGGGCGGCATCTACGGCGGCATTTTCACCCCGACCGAGGCGGCCGCCGTGTCCGCGGTTTACGCTTTCTTCGTGGCCGTGTTCGTCTACCGCGACATGGGGCTTAAGGACGTACCGAAGGTGCTGGTCGACGCGGCGCGGGTCACCGTGATGCTGATGTTCATCATCGCCAACGCGCTGCTGTTCGCCCACGTGCTCACCACCGAGCGGATTCCGCAGATTATCGCCGAGACAATCGTGTCGATGGGCATGGCGCCGTGGCAGTTCCTGATCGTGGTCAACATCCTGCTGCTGCTCGCCGGCAACTTCATGGAGCCGACCGGGATCATCCTGATCCTGGCGCCGATCCTGTTTCCGATCGCCATGCGCCTGGGCATCGACCCGGTGCACCTGGGCATCATCATGGTGGTCAATCTCGAGATCGGCATGGTCACGCCGCCGGTCGGGCTCAACCTGTTCGTCACCTCCGGCATCACCGGCATGTCGATCGTCCAGGTGGTGCGCGCCGCGCTGCCCTGGCTGTCGGTGCTGCTGCTGTTCCTGGTAATCGTGACCTACGTGCCTCAGCTGTCGATCTGGCTTCCCGGCAAGCTGTTTTGAAGCCCGACTCGCAAGCTCAGGCGCCGCGGCGCGCCGGTTCGCGCGCCGCGCTCAGAATGAACTCCTGAAGGCCGCGCGCGGGCGCGGGGTCGGCGGCCAGCGAGGCACAGCCTTGGCGCAGCCGCAGGCCAAGCTCGATGCGACGTGCTTCGTCTTGCGCCAGCGCGAGCGCAAGCTCGACGTATTCCGCGTCGGACGCGGCGATGAGCTCCGGCGCGCCGAGTCGGCGCAGGACTCCGCTCGCCAGGCGTCCCCGCAAAAACCGGCCGTCGCGCGTAACCATCGGAATTCCCGCTAGCGCCGCCTGCATCGCGGTATTGAATCCCGAGAACCCGAGCGTGTCGAGGCACACCTGCGCGTGCTCGAGCAGGCCGTGGAACACCGCCGGGCTCTGCCATGGGACAAAGCGCACGTGCGCGTCGAAATCGACGCCCGCCTTGGCGAACGCACGCCGCAGGCGCTCGCGCAGCAGCGCGGATAGCGGCTCCGGTCTGCCGATGAAGAAGAACAGCGTGCCGCCGCTGCGGCGCGCGATTTCCGCGAGCAGGCGGTCGTGCGCCGGAGCGTACTTGAACGGTGTGCCGGGGCACACGAACAGCGGGGCTTTGGCGCCCTCGGTGAGCACTCGCGCGGCGGCCAGGTCGGCTCGCACCGGCGCCGCCGCATAGCGTGCGCCGAGTCCGGGCAGCTTCACCAGCGTCTCGCTGTAGTTCTCCTCGGCGCCGGGCGGCTCGAGGTCTTGCGCCGAGATGTAGTAGTCGAGCGTCGGCAGGCCGGTCGTTTCCGGATGTCCCCAGCTCGCCGCCTGCACCGGGGCGAGGCGCAGGCTCGCGAGCTTGGTCGTGATCGAATCCATGCCGACCTCGGGATAGATCAGGATGTCGGGCTCGCGACCGGCAATGGTCCGCGCCCATTGCGCGAAATCGCCCGCCCCGGCGTGAAAGCGCGCGGCGAGCGTGCGCGCGCGGCGCGTCTCCTCGTCCTCCTTCTGCCCGAGATGAAACAGCTCCAGCTCGATCAGCCCCCGGTCGAGGCCTTCGAGCCAGCTGCGCACGACCCCGGTCCAGACCGCATGATTGAAGAAGTGCGCCGACACGATCCCGACGCGCACCGTCCCCCTATCCGGGCGCCCTCGCGAGGCCGGTGCCTGCGCTCGCTGCCAGGGCGCCATGAGGCGCGCGCACAACGCGCCGTAGCGCGCAAGCAGATCGCGGTTGGGCGTCTCCTGATAAGCCAAATAGAACGGCATCTGCGCGCCGACCACGCGCCAGGCCTCCGGATGCTCGCCGCGCGCAATCCAGTGCTCGAAGGCGTCGAGCTCGCGGCCGAAGGCACGGCGGCGCTCGGCCGGATCGGTCTCCGCATCGGGCACGGCCGGAAGCTGCGCCATCACCAGCGCCCAGCGCGCCTTCTCGTGGGCCGGGCGCAACGCAATCGCGCGGCGGAAGTGCTTCAGCGCCTGGCGCCAGTCGCCGATCGCCACATAAGCGTTGCCCGCCCCGTAGTGCGTGTCGGCGGAGTCGGGCGCGAGGGCGAGCGCCTTGGCGTAGCACTCGGCGGCCTGCTCCCAGAACTGCTGGTCGCTCAGCACCTGGCCGAGGCCGTGATGGGCTTCCATCAGGCGGGGATCAAGCGCCGCCGCGCGCGCATAAGACGCCCTGGAAGCGTCGAGCGTTCCCTTGTCGCGGTAGGCGCCGCCGAGATTGCAGTGCGCCGCCGCGAGGTTCGGATCCAGCTCGACGGCCCGGCGCAGGGAGGCAATCGCCGCGTCGAGCTCGCCGCGCTGCGCCGCGGCCGTTCCGGCATGGAAGTGGTCTGCGGCGCTGCCGCCGCCGCGGAAGAGTCGAATCACCGATGCGTCCCGCCGGCCCTATTTCCCCTTACGCGCGAGAGTGGCGATGGTCACGACTTCCTGGGTGAAGGCGTCGACGACCATCGGCCCGTAGCCCGCCTCCTTGAGCCCCCATTTGAAGCGGTTGCCGAGGCGCGCTTTCTTGAAAATATTGAGCTTGTGCTCGGCGGCGAAGCGCTCGACCTGGTCGAGGATCGACTTGTGCGTTTTCGTCAGCCGCTCGATTTCCTTCTTCGAGTAGGTGCCCGCCGCCGACGGCGGAAAACGCTTGACCAGGTTGCCGACGATTCCGTCGACGAACCGGTCGATTTCACTCGTGTCGAACCAATTCGGCATGCGTGGCGATTGTAGATTATCGGCAGCACGCCGTCGACACGTGCCGCGCTTCAACCGCGGGCCAGATTCTCGGCGGTGTTGATCAGCGCGATGTGCGACAGCGCCTGGGGGAAGTTGCCCAACTGGCGGCGCGCGCGAGGATCGTATTCCTCGGCCAGCAGGCCGACGTCGTTGCGCACCGCGAGCAGGCGCTCGAACAGCTCGCCTGCTTCGTCGCGCCGCCCCATCATGGCCAGGTTGTCGGCGAGCCAGAAGCTGCATGGCAGGAAGGCGCCTTCACCCGGCGCGAGCCCGTCGACGCCGTCGTCCAGCTGCGAGTAGCGCCGCACGAAGCCGTCGGGCATCAGCTCGCGCTGTATCGCCCCGACGGTGCCGGCGACGCGCGGGTCGCTCGCCGGCAGAAAACCCAACTTGGAGATCATCAGCAGCGAGGCGTCGAGCGCGCCCGAGCCGTAGTAATGCACAAAGGCGTTGCGGCTCGCGTCGTAGCCCTTGTCGCAGACGTCGCGGTGCACCGTGTCACGCAGCTTGCGCCAGCGATCGACCGGCCCCTCGAGTCCGTGTCGCTCGACCGCCTTTACCGCGCGGTCGAACGCCACCCAGGCAAGCACCTTCGAGTAGGTGAACTGGCGCGGCTTGCCGCGCACTTCCCAGATACTCGCGTCCGGCTCGCGCCAGCGCGACTCGAGCGCATCGAGCAGCACGCGCTCGAGGCGCCAGGCCTCGTGGTCGTAGTCGACGTTGTGCTTGCGCGCGACGTGCATCATGTCGATGATCGAGCCGTAGGCGTCGAGCTGCAGCTGCCGGTGCGCGCCGTTGCCGCTGCGCACCGGCGAGCTGCCCGCGTAGCCCGGCAACCAATCGAGTTCTATTTCCGGCAGGCGCCGTTCGCCCGCGATGCCGTACAACACCTGCAGCTGCTCCGGCCGTCCGGCCACGGCGCGCAGCAGCCAGTCGCGCCACGCGCGCGCCTCGTCGAGGTAGCCCGAGGCGAGCAGGACGTAGAGCGTGAACGCCGCGTCGCGCAGCCAGCAGTAGCGGTAATCCCAGTTGCGGGCGCCTCCCAGGCGCTCGGGCAGCGAGGTGGTCGGCGCCGCGACCATGCCGCCGGTGGGCCCGTAGGTCAGCGCCTTGAGCGTCAGCAGCGAGCGCAGCACCGCGTCGCGCCAGGGACCCTTTCCCGCGTAGCGACCGCTCCACTCGCGCCACCAGGCGTCGGTCGATTCGAGCGCACGCTCGGCATCCGGCGCTTCGGGCAGCGCCCGGTGCGAAGGGCTCCAGCTGAGGGAGAATGCGGCGCACTGCCCCGCTGCCACGCTGAAGCGTGCGCGCGTCACGAAGCCTTCGTTTTCCAGCTCGACCGGCGCGCGCAGGCGCAGCGACTCGGGCCCCGCGACCGCGCGCAGGCCGCCGTCTACGCGCGTGACCCACGGCACAATGCGGCCGTAGTCGAAGCGCATCACGAGTTCCATGCGCATCGGCACCGTGCCGCGCACGCCCTGCACCATGCGCAGCACGTCGACCCTCTCGTCGGGGCGCGGACAGTGCATGAAGTCGATCAACCGCACCGCGCCGTCGCCGGTCTCGAACTCGGTTTCCAGCACCAG
>JBAUTW010000025.1:0-2898 GCA_049582365.1 Burkholderiales bacterium
GCCACACGCCGCTGCCGTCGGCGCGCGGCGCAAGCGGGTGCGCGCCCGCGTCCCAGCCGTTCCATTCGCCGATTACCGACACCGACTCGGCGTTCGGCGCCCAGAGCGCGAACTGCGCGCTCTTGCCGTCGGACGAAAGATGGCAGCCGAGCTTGTCGTACAGCCGGGCGTGGGAGCCTTCGCGGAATAGATAGACGTCGTGATCGGTCAACACCGTGTTCGCTCCGTCGTTTGCTGGCCGCGCCCGGCCGGTTGACCGCCGTGCAGGGCGCGCGCGCCGCGGGCGACGGGATCGGTTCGAGACCTAACTTAGCACAGCTCGGATGACATAACAAAAACTCCAAGAATCATCGAGTTGCGGCGCGCAGGAACGCTGCCGCGGTCGATGATGCTACGATCCGACGGCGAGTGCGTGAGCGGGCTTTTGCGATGAACCAGGAAACGGAGCAGGGCGGGGTACAGTGGAACACTTCCGGGCTCACGAGCGCCTCGTACTGCAACGTCGCGAGCGCGGTCGCCACGCCGGAGGCGGTGGTGCTCAACCTGGGCCAGATCCAGGGCGCAAGCGGCGCGCAGGCGGAAAGCAGGATCGAGCTGCTGCACCGCGTGGTCCTCAACCCGCGCACCGCCAAGCAGCTGCACGAGCTGCTCAACAGAGTGATCGCTGAGCATGACGCATATGGCGGCGGCGCCCCCCGCTAGCGCGCCGACCGGCGAGGACCTAGGCTTCCTCGTCGTGGACGAGTTCATGCGCACGCTGGTCGACGCGCGCGCGCTCAAGACCGCGTTCGAGCTCGGCCTGGTCGAGCGGCTGGTCGAGCATCGCAGCGGCTCGGTCGAGGCGCTCGGCCGCGCGATCGGGGCCGATCCCCCGGGGCTGCGCTTCCTGCTCGACCTGCTGACGGCGAACCGCGTGGTGGAGGAGCGCGGCGGGGACGTGCGCCTGAGCCGGCGCTTCCTCGAGGCGCTGCGCTACCGCGACCTGCTCGAGGCCAAGCTCGACTTCGCGGGCTTCACGATCAACGATTTCGCCGACCTGTTCACTGCGCTGGTGCGCGATTCGCGCGGCTTCGCGGCGAAGGCGAACCTGTTCAAGCTGTTCGACTACCGCCGCTGCCTCGAGCCGAGCCCCGAGAACTACGCGCAGACGCGGGCCTGGATGCGCTTCACCTCCACCCTGACCCGCTACGAGGCGCGCGCCTGCCTGCAGCTGCACGATTTCGGCCGCTACCGCCGCGCGCTCGACGTCGGCGGCAACAGCGGCGAGTTCCTGCTGCAGCTGTGCCGCCGCAACCCGGGCCTGCACGGTACCGTGTTCGACCTGCCGCTGGTGTGCGAGGTCGGCATGGAGCACCTGCTCGCCGAGCCCGAGCACGCGCGCATCGGCTTCATCAAGGCCGACGTGCGGACCGATTCGCTGCCGGCGGGCTACGACCTGATCACCTTCAAGTCGATGCTGCACGACTGGCCGCAGGAGGAAGCGCAGGGCTTCGTCGCGCAGGCGGCGCGTGCGCTCGAGCCGGGCGGAACGCTGCTGATCTTCGAGCGCGGGCCGATGCGGGTGCGCGAGGCCACGCCGCCCTTCTCGCTGCTGCCGACGCTGCTGTTCTTCCGCTCATACCGGCCGGCGCAGGATTACGTGACCCAGCTGCAGTCGCTCGGGCTGCGCGACGTCACGGTGCGGGAGGTCGATCTCGACGCGCCGTTCTACGTGGTGAGCGCCAGCAAAGGCGCGTAGACTCGAACGCCGTGCCCGTGCTCACGACATTGCTCCCGGCGGCCCCCGCGACGAGGCGTTTTGCCGCGGCGGACTACGTCGAGCTCACCGTGCACTTCATGTGCAACCTGAAGTGCGAGCACTGCATGATCGAGGGCACGATGGACTGGCTCAAGCCGGAATCGGCGGACCAGTTCGAGAGCATCCTGGCGCAGAACGCGCAGAGCGGCCTGTGGAAGGGGCTCATCCTCACCGGCTCCGAAGTCACGCTGCGGCGCGACCTTCCCGAGCTGGCGCGCATGGCGCGCGACAGCGGCTTCGAGCACGTACGCATCCAGACCCACGGCATGCGGCTGGCGGAAGAGGCCTACTGCCGCGAGCTGGTCGAGGCCGGCATCGACGAGTATTTCGTCAGCGTCACGGCGGCCGACGCCGCCAGCCACGATGCCATCACCGGGGTCGCCGGTTCGTTCGAGCGCACCCTGCGCGGGCTTGAGAACCTCGACGCGATCGAGGGCGTGAGCTTGCTCACCAATACGGTGATCACCCGGCGCAGCTTCCGCCAGCTGGCCGACGTGGTGCGGCGCCTGGGGCACCTGCGGCGCCTGCAGCAGATGGACTTCTGGAACTACTGGCCGATGCGCGAGAACGACGACAAGGACCTGATCGCCTCGCATCTCGACGTGCTGCCGTACCTGCGCGAAGCGATCGCGGCGGCGCGCTCGCTCGGGCGCGCGGTCGAGGTCAAGAATTTCCCCGAGTGCCTGCTCGGCGAGGACCGCGACGCGCTCGAGAACGACCAGCCGAAGCTGGTCATCGACCCGGAATTCTGGCCTGAGTTCATGCGCAACGGCTTTCACCAGTGCGTGCATCGCGCCAGCTGCGGGTCGAAGCGCTGCCTCGGCCTGAACACGGCCTACGTGCGCAAGTACGGCTGGCACGCCGACGTGCTGGTGCCGTTCCCGGCGGAGCGCTGAGTGGCGCAGGCGAGAGAAACCGAAGCGAACGCGTTCAAGCTGTCGCTCGAGGCGGGCGACGTGGTGGTCGAGTTCGGCCGGCTGGGCGAGAGGAGCGCGGACGGGCGGCCACCCGCGGTGGCGGTAACCGACCGCATCGTGCTGCCGCTCGACACGGCGCGGCGCCTCGCGCTCTCGCTCGGCGATTCGCTCGGCAGGCACGCG
>JBAUTW010000026.1:0-3119 GCA_049582365.1 Burkholderiales bacterium
CGCGCGCCGTCACGGCGGCGAGGCGCGCTGCCTGCCGCGCGAAGGCGGCGGGAGCTGCTTCGTCGTGGAGCTCGTCTGAGCGCGCGCTCAGCGCGCGCCGGCAAACTCGAACTCCGCCACCAGCACGTGGTGGTCGGAGGCAGGCGTCGGATGCACCGCGTAGTCGAGCGCGCGCAGCCCCGAGTTGTAGAAGATGTGATCGAGCACGTACGGGTGCCGGCGCCAGGTGTGCTCCTGCGTCTGCACCGGGCGGAAGCCGGCGCGCGAGAACTGCCGCACCAGCGACTCGTGCTTGCGCACGTTGAAATCGCCCCCGATCAGCGCCGGGCCCTGCGCCTTGGCGATCTGCTCCACCACCAGCTTGCGCTGGGCCTCGTGCGTTTCACTGCTCGATTTGAGCATGAAGAAGGCGAGCAGGTGGGTGTTGAACACGAACAGCTTGCGGCCGCCGATCGTGGTCGCGGCGCCGATCAGGAGCCGGTCGGTCGGAGTCAGTTTCTTGCCCTGGAACTCGAACTCGATAGGCGGCGAGGGCAGGTCCCAGTGTCGCTGTTCGCGCAGGGGCGTCTTGCACAGGATCGCCAGTCCGACCCCGAACGGCAGCTCGCGCGGATCGGCCTTCGGGTAATGGAAACAGCCGTCGTAATCCGGGAATTCCGCACGCAGCCGGGTATAGTTCGGCGGCGGATCGGACTGGCTGCCGCCCGCCTGGACCTGCTCGACTTCCTGCAGCAGCACGACGTCCGCGTCGCGCTTGCGGATCTCGGCAATCGTCCGTTCGAGCTCGATCGGCGCGTGATCCGGATCGGATTCGCGCCAGATTCGCCCGAACTGCATGTTGAACTGGACGACCCTGATTTTGCTCATGGCCCGAGGGGCAGCGACCCCATTTTTGGCCACTGTACCAAAATACGGCACACGACACGCGATGCGATATTCGAATCTCGACGGCCATAAAGTCGGCGGCAGGCTGCTGCGGGTGCTGAAGTGGAAGGCCGGCTGGCACGACGAGAAGCGCCCTGCGGCGCCGATGACCGGGGTGCCGGTGCCGGTACTGGCGAACGACGGTCGGGCATTGCGCAAGGCGGCGGCCGACGCGCTGACCTGGGTCGGGCATGCCAGCTTCCTGGTCCAGCTCGGAGGCAGCAGCGCGCTGATCGACCCGGTCATGTCGCCGGCGCTGGTCGGCGGCCTGATCCCGCGCAACGTGGCGCCGGGCCTGGCCTGGCAGGCGCTGCCGAAGATCGACCTGGTGCTGGTCACGCACAATCACCGCGACCACATGGACGCGCCGACGCTCCGGCGGCTCGGTCCGGACCCGGTCTACGTCGTGCCGCAGGGCCTGGGGCGCTGGTTCGCGCGCGCCGGCCTGCGCCGGGTGGTCGAGATGGCATGGTGGCAGCGCGAGCGAATCGCGGGTCTGGACGTGACTTTCGTTCCCGCCGAGCACTGGAGCCGGCGCGGGCTGCTGGACACCAACGAGTCGTGGTGGGGCGGCTACGTGATCGAGCGCGGCGGGCTGCGCGTATACCATTCCGGCGACACGGCGTGGTTCGACGGCTTTGCCCTTATCGGCGAGAAGTGCGGCGCGATCGACGCGGCGATGCTGCCGATCGGCGCCTATGCGCCGCGCTGGTTCATGCAGCCGCAACACATGGATCCCTTCGACGCGGTGCGCGCCTTCGCGGCGCTCGGCGCACGGCGCTTCGTGGCCATGCACTGGGGCACCTTCAAGCTGACCGACGAAGACCTGGCCGAGCCGCCGCAACTGCTGGCGCGGGCCTGGCAGCGCGAGAATCTGCCGCAGCAGCGCCTCGCCGTCCCCGCGATCGGACAGACACTGCTGCTCTAGGCCTTCAGCGCGCCGGGATTGACGACGTTGATCGGCGCGCCGGCGGTGTAGGCGAGGATCTGGTCGAAGATGTCGCTGAACTGGATCTCGTACTCGTCGCGCGTCACGTAGCCGATGTGCGGCGTGCAGACCACGTTGTCGAGCGCGAACAGCGGGTAATCGGGGTCCAGCACCGGCTCCTTCTCGTAGACGTCGACCGCCGCCATGCCGGGGCGCCCGGCCCTGAGCGCGGCCAGCAGCGCGCCGGGCTCGATCAGCGGCGCACGGCTGGTGTTCACCAGCAGCGCGCTCGGCTTCATGCGCGCGAGATCGGCCGCTGTGACGACGCCGCGCGTCGCGTCGACCAGCCGCATGTGCAGCGACAGCACGTCGCAGGCCGAGAAGAACGCTTCCTTGCTCGGCGCCGCGGACCAGCCGTCGGCGCGCGCGCGCTCGAGCGAGTGCTCGCGCGCCCACACCAGGACCTTCATGCCGAACGCCTTGCCGTAGCTCGCCACCGTGCTGCCGATGCGGCCGTAGCCGTAGATGCCGAGAATCTTGCCGCGCAGGCCCAAGCCGACGCCTGTCTGCCATTGGCCGGCCTTGAGCGCGGCCATCTGCTGCGGGATCTGACGCATCGCCGCGAGCACCAGCGCCCAGGTCAGCTCCGCCGCGGCGTAGGAGGGCGTGCCCGGGTGCTGGCTCGAGGAGACGACGATGCCGCGCCGGGTGCAGGCGTCGATGTCGATGTGCGGATAGACGCTGCGCTGGCTGATCAGCCGCAGCCGGCCGAGCCGCTCGATGAGCGGTGCGCGGATCTCGGTGCGCTCGCGGATCAGCACCAGCGCCTCGGTGTCGCGCAGCCGCGCGGCCAGCGCATCCGCGTCCTGCAGGTGGTCGTTCCAGATCGTGACCTCGTGCCCCTCGAGCTTGCGAAAGCAGCCGAGCGTGCGGACGGTGTCGTGGTAGTCGTCGAGAATCGAAATCTTCATTCGGCGGCGGTTGGGCGGCGTAGGAACCAGAATCGAGCGATAATAACGCCATGAGCACAGAGCAACCGGAAACCGAGCAGCCCAACACCGGGCAACCCAACGGCGAGAACCCCGAGGAGGCGCGCAAGCCCGAGCAACGGGCCGGTCAGCCGCGCCTGCGCGAGCTGCTCGCGATCCCCGAACGCGACCGCAGCGACGCGGTCTGGGACGAGATCATCGAGCTTGAGATCGCCCTCGCGCCGGGCAACCGCGCCGGCGGGCCGCAGGGCGACGGCGGGCGCCGTCACGACCCGGGG
>JBAUTW010000027.1:0-1838 GCA_049582365.1 Burkholderiales bacterium
CAATCTGCGCCGCGCGGCCGAGGAGCGCCCGCTCGAGCTCTACACGCCGCAGCGCCTGTCGCTCGCGCTGATCAGCTGCGGCGCGCGCTACGCGATCGCGTCGTGGGGCCCGTTGGCGACCGAAGGCGAGTGGGTATGGCGCTGGAAAGACCGCATCGACCGGCGCTGGATCGCCGCCTTCGCTGCGCCCTAGCGCTGCGCCGGGCGCGCGGCGACCAGGATCTTGCCGTCGGCCTCGAGCACCACGTCGCCGTGCTGGTTGCTGCACACGCCGCGCATCACCACGATGCCGCCGCGGTGCTTCGGCTTGTCGAGCTTCTCGCGCACCGTCCACTCGCTCGCCAGGGTGTCGCCCGCTCGCACCGGCGCCTTGAAGCGGCAGGCGTGCTCGAGGTAGGCGATCGCGCTGCCGGCGAAGAACATGCCGACCGGCGCCGACACCAGCGCGCTGGTGAACGGGCCGTGCAGGATGCGCGAGCCGAACTGCGAGCGCTGCGCGAACACCTCGTCGACGTGCAGCGGGTTGAAGTCGCCGAACAGGCCCGCGCCGAGAACGAAATGCGTTTCGGTAACCGTGAGGCTGGAGCCGAAACGTTCGCCCAGATCAACCTCGTCGTACCATTTGCCGTGGAACACCATGCGCTCCTCCCCGCGGAACGATGTACCATAACGCAGCCAATTCCTAAATGGGGTGAATGAAAATGTTTCGCTTTCTTGCGTTGCTTGCCGCCGCGCTGCTCGCGGCGCCCGTTCACGCCGCCTACCCGGACCGCCCGGTGAAGTTGATCGTTCCCTGGGCGGCGGGCGGCGACACCGACAACATCTTCCGGCCGTTCGCGCCGCTGTTCCAGAAGGAGCTCGGCGGGACGGTCGTCATCGCCAACGTGAAGGGCGCTTCCGGCACGGTGGGAGAGCGCGAGGCGAAGAATGCGCCCCCGGACGGCTACACCCTGTTCGCGGCGCACGACTTCATTCATTCGGCCTACTACACGGGCGTGACCGACGTGCGCTACACCGATTTCGAGCCGATCTGCCTGGTGTCGGCGACGCCGTCGGTGATCACCGCCAGCCCGAAGACGCCGTGGAAGACCTGGCAGGAGCTCTACGCCGACGCGAAGGCGAACCCCGGCAAGATCTCCGTCGGCGCATCGCTCGGCTCGACCAGCCAGTTCTCGATGGCGCTGGTGGAAAAGGCCGCGGGCATCAAGTTCAAGTACGTGCCGTACGACGGGCTTGCGCCGCGCATGAACGCAATCCTGGGCGGCCACATCGACCTGACGGACTCCAACCTGACCCAGAAGTCGAAGGTGCAGGCCGGGTTGCTGAAGTTCATCGCGATCATGAGCGAGAAGCGCAATCCGGAGATTCCCGATGTACCGACCATGAAGGAGCTCGGCTACAACGTGGTCTACGCCGTTTCGCGCGGGATCATGGTGCCCAAGGGCACGCCGGAAGCCGTCCAGGCCAAGCTCGAATCGGCCTGCGTCGCGGCCGCCAGGAATCCGGCGTTTGCGCACTCGATGTCGCTCCAGGGCACCGAGGTACGCACGCTCGGACGCAAGGCCTACGCCGATTTCCTCAAGCAGGACGACGTCCTCTACAAGGAAGTTTCCGACGAGCTCGGGCTGACCAAGAAGCGCTGATGCTCGGACGCGACGGCGTCGCGGGGCTGGTCTGCCTCGCGCTCAGCCTCGGCATGCTCGCGCTCACGCGCGGGCTGCCGCACTCGGCCATGGTGCCGGTCGGCCCGGCCTTCTACCCGCGCATCGTGCTGCTTCTGCTGGCCGGGCTGAGCGCCTTGCTGCTCGTGTTCGACCTGCGCGCGGGGCGGCGCGGCC
>JBAUTW010000028.1:0-2292 GCA_049582365.1 Burkholderiales bacterium
GGCACGATGATGAACGCCAGCTCGAAGAAGTCGAGGAAGAACGCGAGCACGAAGGTCAGCAGGTTGACCACGATCAGGAACCCGATCTGGCCGCCCGGCAGGCCGGTGAGCAGGTGCTCCACCCACAGGTCGCCGTTGACGCCGCGGAACACCAGGCTGAAGACGGTCGAGCCGACCAGGATGAAGATCACGAACGACGACAGCTTCGCGGTCGAGTTCATCGCCTGCTTGAGCAGCGAGTACGACAGGCGCCGGTTGATCAGCGCGAGAATCAGCGCACCGGTCGCGCCCATCGCGCCCCCCTCGGTCGGGGTCGCCCAGCCGATGAAGATCGTGCCGAGAACGAGGAAGATCAGCGCGAGCGGCGGAATCAGCACGAAGATCACCCGGGTGAGCAGCTTCAGGCCGCGCAGCGTTCGCGCCTCGGGCGGCAGCGCGGGCGCGGCCTTGGGGTAGAACATGGTCACGCCGAACACGTACAGGGCGTACATGCTGGTGAGAATGAAACCGGGGATGAATGCGCCGGCGTACATGTCGCCGACCGAGCGGCCGAGCTGGTCGGCGAGCACGATCAGCACCAGCGACGGCGGGATGATCTGCGCCAGCGTTCCCGACGCCGCGATGATGCCGGTCGCGACGCGCCGGTCGTAGCCATAGCGCAGCATGATCGGCAGCGAGATCAGGCCCATCGAGATCACCGAGGCCGCGACGACCCCGGTGGTTGCCGCGAGCAGGGCGCCGACGAAGATCACGGCGTAGGCGAGCCCGCCGCGGACCGGCCCGAACAGCTGGCCGATGGTCTCGAGCAGGTCCTCGGCCATGCCGCTGCGCTCGAGGATGAGGCCCATGAAGGTGAAGAACGGCACCGCGAGCAGAGTGTCGTTCGCCATGATGCCGAAGATGCGCTCTGGCAGCGCCCCGAACAGGGCCGGGTGCAGCAGCCCGAGCTCGATGCCGATCCAGCCGAAGAGCAAGCCGTTGGCGGCGAGCGAGAACGCGACCGGAAAGCCCAGCAGCAGAAATACCACCAGCGCGCAGAACATCAGCGGCGCCATGTAGGCGACAAGGAAGGCTGTCATTTTGCGGCTTCCTCGTCGACGTGCAGCTGCTCGAGGGCCGGGTCGACGTGCTTCTCGAGCGGATTGGGGATCAGGCCCAGCAGGAAGGCGATGCGCTTGATAAGCTCGGAGACACCCTGCAGCAGCAGGAGGAAGAAGCCGACCGGCACCATCAGCCGCGCCGGCCAGCGGATCAGGCCTCCGGCATTGGTCGAGACTTCGCCGGACACGTAGGCATTGACGAAGATCGGCCAAGAAAGCCACATGATGATCGCGGCCATGGGAAACAGGAAGAAGACGAGGCCGAAGACGTCAATCCACATCTGCGTACGGGCCGAGAGGTGCGAGTTCACCACGTCGATGCGAATATGCTCGTTGTGGCGCAGCGTATAGCCTGCGCAAAGCAGGAACACGGCCGAGAACAGGTACCACTGCAGCTCCAGCCAGGCGTTCGAGGCCATGTCGAGCACATAGCGCGAAGTGGCATTGCCCGCGCTAACGAGCACCGCCGCCAGGATCAGCCACATCAGGGTGCGGCCAATCTGCTCATTGAGCCAGTCGATCGCGCGCGACAGCATTAGCAGCAGTTTCATCATCGCAGTTCCTTGGCGGACTCGAACGACGCTGGAGCAGGCCCCCTCTTGGCCACTCCGGGCGGGAAATCGCCGGCGGGCGGGCCGGCGGCGAAAACCTAGGGCGGGATTGTCACTGATTGGGGCCCGACTGGCAAAAAGGATATGAACCGGGCCGTTTCCACGGCCGGTCAGGCCGACGTCAGACCGGCGCCATGCGGTACTCTCGCGTGTCATGACCAAGTCCATCGACGCGCGCAGCCGGTTCGCCGTGCCACTGATCGTGGTTGCGGAGCTGCTGGGCGCGTCGCTCTGGTTCAGCGCCAATGCCGCAGCGGGCGACCTGGCGCATGCCTGGGGACTCGACCTGGTCCAGCTCGGAGCCCTGACCAGCGCGGTGCAGCTTGGTTTCATTTCCGGCACCCTGTTCTTTTCCCTTTCGGGACTGGCTGATCGCTTCGCCGCGAGCCGCATTTTCGCCGCCTGCGCCCTGCTGGGTGCGCTGGCCAACGCGGGCTTCGCGCTTGCCCACGGCGTCGTCGACGGCAGTCTGTACCGCTTCGCCACCGGCTTTGCGCTCGCGGGGATCTACCCCCTCGGCATGAAGCTGGTGGTGACCTGGGCGCCGGCGCGCGCCGGCGAGACGCTCGGCTGGCTGGTAG
>JBAUTW010000029.1:0-3978 GCA_049582365.1 Burkholderiales bacterium
GCGCGGCGCTGCCGCCGGCGCTGCCGGCGGGGCACTGGCACGTGTCGATCGAGGACCCGCGGCGCGCATGGCGCGTGGCCGGCGTCTGGAACGGCACCCAGGCGCCGTTCATGCTCGACCCGGAACACCAGCGACGCTAGGAGGCGCGATGGACAAGCGGAGGTTGATCTGGATCCTGTGGCCGTCGTTCATCGTCGCGGGCGTGGCCGAGGTGCTGTTCTTCACCGTCTTCGACCCGACGGAGCTTCCGATACCCTGGAAGGGCGCGAGCTTGAGCCGGCTCGACGTCTACTCGGTCGGGTTTCTTTTATTCTGGGTCTTCGCCGCCGCCTCGAGCGCCTTCACCTGCTTCCTGCAGCGGGGCGCGAAGGAGATAAACCGTGCCCGCAAGGAGAACCGCAATGCCGCGCCCTAGCGCAATCGCCCTGCTCGTGATTCTTGCGGCCGCGCTGCCCGCGCAGGCGCAGGACGCGCGACGCGGCCGCCAGCTGTACGAGACCCACTGCCTCACCTGCCACTACGAGCACGTGCACGAGCGCGCGCCCGCGCGCTCCAAGGTGCATTCGCTCGAGGAGCTGAAGAAAGAAACTGCGTTCCGGGCCGGGCTCACCGGGCTGCGCTTCACCCAGGAGGACCTGGACGACATCGTCGCCTACCTGGACCAGTCGCACTACCGCTTCGGCAAGTGAAGCTCACCTTCCTCGGCGCAGCCGGGGAGGTCACCGGCTCCTCGTACCTGGTCGAGACCGGGGGGCTGAAGTTCCTGATCGACTGCGGCATGTTCCAGGGCGGGCGCGAGGCCGAGGCGAAGAACCGGCGCGCCTTCGCCTGCGACCCGCGCGAGATCGCGTTCGTGCTGCTGTCGCACGCGCACATCGACCACTCGGGCCTGATCCCGCGCCTCGCGGCGCGGGGCTTTCGCGGCGCGGTCTACGCCACGCGCGCCACCTGCGAGCTGCTGGGCGTGATGCTGCCAGACAGCGGCCACCTGCAGGAGCGCGAGGCGCAGTACGACCGGCGCGGGCGCGCCCCGCTGTATACCGCGGCCGAGGCGAGCGCGAGCCTGCGCCACCTGGTGCCGGTCGAGTACGGCGCCGTGGTGAGGCCGCATGCGCAGGTGAGCTGCGTTTTTCGCGACGCGGGCCACATCCTCGGCTCGGCGATCGTCGAGGTCGAGGCGGGCGGCGCGAAGATCGTGTTCTCGGGCGACCTGGGACAGCCGGGGCACCCGATCGTGCGCGACCCGACGCCGGTCGCGGCGGCCGACGTGCTGCTGATCGAGTCCACCTACGGCGATCGCCTGCACAAGAGCCTGACGCAGACCCTGGACGAGTTCGCCTTCGCGCTCAACGACACGCTCGCCAGCCGGCGCGGCAACGTGGTGATCCCGGCCTTCGCGGTCGGGCGCACGCAGGACATCCTGTACTTCATCTCCGAGCTGCGGCGCCAGAAGCGGGTGCCGGCGTTCGACGTCTACGTCGACTCGCCGATGGCGGTCGCGGCCACGCGCATCACGCTCGCCCACCCCGAGCTGCAGGACCGCGAATCGCTCAGGATGGACGAATGGCTCAAGGGCGGCCCGGGCGGGCGGGTGCACTTCACCGAGGACGTCGAGGACTCCAAGCGCATCAACTCGATCCGCTCCGGCGCGGTGATCATCTCCGCCAGCGGCATGTGCGACGGCGGGCGCATCAAGCACCACCTGAAGTACAACATCTCGCGCCCCGAGTGCGCGATCGTGTTCGTCGGCTTCCAGGCCGCGGGCTCGCTCGGGCGGCGCATCGTCGACGGCGCGAAGCGCATCAACCTGTACCGCGAGCCCTACCCGGTGCGGGCCAAGCTGTTCACCATCGGCGGGCTGTCGGCGCACGCCGACCGCGACGCGCTGCTGGGCTGGCTGGGAAACTTCCGCGCCGCGCCGCGCCAGTGCTGGGTGGTGCACGGCGAGCCGCTCGCGGCGCACTCGCTGCGCGATGAGATCGAGCGGCGCTACGGCTGGCGCGCGGCGGTGCCGGCGCCGCGCCGGACGGTCGAGCTGTGAATCAGTTCTTCGGCCCGAGCAGCCGCTCGAGGGCTTCGGCGTCGAGGATGCGCACGTGCTTCTGCTGCACCTCGATCAGGCCGTCTTCCTGGAACTTGGAGAACAGCCGGCTCACGGTCTCGAGCTTGAGGCCGAGGTAGCTGCCGATCTCCTCGCGCGTCATGCGCAGGTGGAAGTCGGTGCGCGAGTAGCCGCGCTTGATGAAGCGCTTGGACAGATTCAGCAGGAAGGCCGCGAGGCGCTCCTCGGCGCGCATCGAGCCGAGCAGCATCATCACGCCGTGGTCGCGCACGATCTCGCGCGAGAGCACCGCGTGCAGGTGGCGCTGCAGCGCGCGCACCTGCCAGGACAGCTCCTCGATGAGCGAGAACGGCATCACGCAGACCTCGCTGTCCTCGAGCGCGCTGGTGGTGCCGTTGTAGCGGCCCGAGCCGATGCCGTCCATGCCGAGCAGCTCGCCGCCCATGTAGAAGCCGGTGACCTGCTCGCGGCCCTCGTTGTCGATCACGCTGGTCTTGAAAAAGCCGCTGCGCACCGCGTAGATGGCGTTGAAGTCGTCGCCGGCGTTGAACAGCGACTCGCCGCGCTTCATGCGCCGGCGGGCGTAGACGATCTGCTCCACCCGCTGCAGGTCCTCGTCGTTCAGGCCCTGCGGCAGGCAAAGCTCGCGCAGGTTGCAGTTCGAGCAGGTGGTCTCGAACTTGCGCGGCGCGAGCGACGCGTCGGCGTGCAGCGGGATCACGTTCAGGTCCGTGCGGTGGTGTACGGCGAGGGCCATGGCTGCTCCTGCTCCTTTTAATGCGCGTGGCCGGTGCGATCGAGGATCGCCTCGCGCACGCGCTCGAACTCGGTGGTCTTGTCGAAAAGATCGCGCGCTCCGAGACGCTCGGCCAGGCGCCGGTACGGCTCGGAGGCGAAGTTGGTGAGCATGTAGACGTCGATGCCGGGCGCCGCGCCGCGCAGCGCGCGCAGCACGTCGAAGCCGCTGCCCTCGGCCAGCTTGAGGTCGAGCACCACCAGGTCGGGATGCTCGGCGAGGATGCCCTCGATCGCTTCCGCAGCCCGGCTCGCGCGTCCGACCGTGCGCGCGCCCTCGATCGTGGCGAGCAGCGCCTCCAGGCGCTCCAGGATCGCGGGCGAATCCTCGACCAGGTAGACCTTGAGGGCGGAGCTTTCGGTTGCGGCTTGCATGCTGCGCAGTCTGACCGCGCGCGGCGCCGCGCACCATCGGCGCAGGCTGATTGTGCCTGTAGGCGCTTTCCTACCCGGCGTCGGAATCAGTCCTCGAGCAGGCCGTTCTCGATCGCGTAGCGCACCAGCTCGGCGGTGCTGCCCAGGCCCAGCTTCTCGAGGATGCGCGCCTTGTGGGTGCTGACGGTCTTGACCGAGACGTGGAGCCGCTCGCCGATCTCGGTCGGGCCGTGGCCGCCGGCGAGCAGGCGCAGCACCTCGAACTCGCGGTCCGACAGCGCGCCGTGCGCGCCGCCGCCCTCGATCAGGCTCGCGGCCGCCGCCTCGCTGATGTGCACGCCGCCGGCGGCGACTTTGCGGATCGCGCGCAGCAGCTGGTCGGCGGCGCTGTCCTTGGTCAAATAGCCCGAGGCGCCGGCCTTGAGCGCGCGCGCCGCGTACTGCTGCTCGCCGTGCATCGACAGCACCAGCAGGCGCAGCGCCGGCTTCTCGAGCTTGAGGCGCTTGATCAGGTCGATCCCCGCCAGCCCCGGCATCGACATGTCGAGCAGCGCGAGGTCGTAGTCGTTCGCCTTCGCCAGCGCGAGCGCCTGGTCGCCGCTCGCGGCCTCGCCCGCGACCTGCACGTCCGCGGCCGAGGCGAGGATCTGCTTCAGCCCCTCGCGCACCAGCTCGTGGTCGTCCGCGAGCAGCAGGCGGATCATGCGCGCCGTCCGTTCGCCGACTGCGCCTGCTCGAGCGGCACG
>JBAUTW010000030.1:0-12050 GCA_049582365.1 Burkholderiales bacterium
CAACGCGGCGCCAGCGGGCAGGCATCGCAGCGCGGCGTGCCGCGTACGCAAACCGTCGCGCCGAGATCCATCAGAGCCTGCGTGTAGCGCGCGATCTCGCGTTGCGGCAGCTCGCGCACGGCGATTCGCCACAAGCGCTCCTCGACCGCGCGTGCACCCGTATAGCCGTCGATCCCGAAACAGCGCGCGAATACCCGCTTTACGTTGCCGTCCAGGATCGCTTCACGCCGTCGGAACGCGAACGCGGCGATCGCCGCGGCGCTCGAGCGCCCCAGTCCGGGTAGCCGTGCCAGGTCCTCGGCGGTGTCCGGAAATCGCCCGCCCAGCTGCGCGGCCACGATTCCCGCCGCGCGGTGCAGGTTGCGCGCGCGCGCATAGTAGCCCAGCCCGCTCCACAGTCGCAGCACGTCCTCCTCCGCTGCCGCGGCGAGCGCGCGCACGTCGGGGAACCGCGCGAGGAAGCGGCTGTAGTAAGGAATCACCGTTTCGACCTGGGTCTGCTGCAGCATGACTTCGGACAGCCATACGCGGTACGGGTCGCGCGTGCCCTGCCACGGCAGCCCGCGGCGGCCGTGCTTGCGCTGCCAGGCAATAAGTGTTTGCGCAATTTCCGGCACGGCGCGCAGTTTGACGCGGCCGGGCGAAGGCGGCAACATCGTCCGCCTCCCAGCCGAGCAGGCCAAGATCGCTCATGCGCACACCCGTCGAAGAGATCCGGAAATTCCACGCCGAGCTGCGCGAGATTCGGCACGACATCCATGCCCACCCGGAGCTCGGCTTCGAAGAAGACCGCACGTCCGCGATCGTCGCCGGCCGGCTCGCGGCCTGGGGCATCGAAGTGCATCGGGGGCTCGCCAGGACCGGAGTGGTCGGCGTGCTGCGCGGGCGCCAGAGCACGAGCGGCCGCGCCGTGGGGCTGCGCGCGGACATGGACTGCCTGCCGATACGCGAAACGACCGGCCTGCCGTACCGCTCGCGCCACGAAGGACGCATGCACGCCTGCGGCCACGACGGCCATACCACCATGCTGCTGGGCGCTGCCCGCTATCTGGCCGCCACGCGAGCGTTCGATGGCACCGCGTACCTCATCTTCCAGCCGGCGGAGGAAGGCGGGGGCGGAGGCCAGAAGATGGTTCAGGAAGGGCTGTTCGAGCGCTTTCCCGCCGACCAGATCTACGCTCTGCACAACTGGCCGGGCCTGCCGGCGGGCAAGATGGCCGTGCGCGCGGGGGCGATGATGGCTGCGACCGACGAGATCCAGATCACGGTGCGCGGCAAGGGCGGGCACGCGGCGATGCCGCACTTGACGGTCGATCCGGTGCTGCTCAGCGCGCATATCATCACTGCGCTGCAGTCGGTCCCCAGCCGCAATATCGATCCGGTGGACGCGCTCGTGATAAGCGTCTGCTCGATGCAGACCAGCCAGGTCGGCGCGTTCAACATCCTGCCCGATTCCGTCACGCTGATCGGCACGGTGCGCAGCTTCAGGCCCGATACGCGCGACATGGCCGAAGCGCGCATCAAGCAGATCGTCACCGGCATCGCAGGCTCGCTCGGCGGCAGCGCGGAAGTGAATTATCAGCGCGGCTATCCGCCAACCGTAAATACCGCGCGTGAGGCCGAGTTCGCCGCGCAGGTCGGCGAGAAGGTTTTCGGCCGGGAGAACGTTGTGCGCGACGCGGACCCGACCATGGGCGGCGAGGACTTTTCCTACATGCTGCAGCAGCGGCCCGGGGCCTACGTGTGGCTCGGGCAGGGCGGCGGGCAGACCGGCTGCTTCCTGCACAATCCGGGCTACGACTTCAACGACCAAATCATTCCTCTCGGTGCCGGCTACCTCGCGGCACTGGTGGAGGACTCGCTGCCGCTCCCGAAGTAGGCCCCGCTAGCGGCGCAACAGATCGCGCAGCTTGTCCTGCAGCTTTTCTTTGACGCGCGACTTCGCCGTCTCCGCCGCGACCGCCCTGTAGTCGATCTCGTACTTGAGCGCGTCGAACGGCCCGACGATCCTGACCGGAATCGAAAGACCGCGCAACTGGGCCAGCTCCCTGCCCCCCTGCCCCTCGGCGCTGCCGACCACCGCGGCCTTGGCGCGGTAGTCGATGCGCTCGCCGGCGATGTCGATGTCGCCCGCTCCCGTGAGGCGAAACAGCGGCGCCTTGGCGCTCAGATCGTCGTTGTGCGCAACGCCGTTGCGGATCGCGAAGCTGGCGGACAGTTCGCTGAAGTCGGTCTGCTGCGCCTGGTCGGCGCTCAGCGTCTGGGTCGACTTCGAACTGATCAGCGCCTGGGCCTTGCGCAGCGACTCGCCGAGATTGACGCCCTTGATCGCGCCGTCGCGCAGCGCGAGCCTCGCACTACCGGCGAGCGACTTCTTCATCGCATTGACGCTCGAACCGGTGGCATCGACGTCGAGCGCAACGTCGCCGCGGCCCGCGATCAAATCGCGCTGCACCAGATCCGCCGTCAATGGCCCGATCGAAACGTCGCTCAGCTTTTCCTTCAGTGCGACCCGGCGGGCGTTGGCGTCGAGCGTCAGCGCGCCCGCGAGCGCGCCCTGGTAGAGGTTGGCCGAATTCGGACCAAGCTCGGCGCGCCCGTCCGCGACGCGCACATCGGTCGCCACCTTTGAAAGCTTCACGCGCTGCACCTGGAGCTCGCCGATGCGCAGGCGCCCACGCGCGCGCAGCCCCTTGAGCGCAGACAGATCGACAGGGGTATCGGCCTTTGACGCACCCTGTTTGGCCGCGCTCGCCGGCGCGGCGGCGCCCTTGCCTTCGGCTGCGGGAGGGAAGTAGCGGTCGACGTTCAGGCGGTCGATCTCGAGGTCGAAGTTGTAGGAAGGCGGCTCGGCCCCCTCGAAGCCGAGCTTCGCGCGGATGTTGGATTCGTCGAGCTTCGCAGCGAGTTCCGCGTGCGCACTCTGCTTGCCGAGGTCGAGCTGCACCGAGCCGCTGAGCGGAATCGCCAGCTTCTTTTGCGGCAGCTGCGGCCCGCTGAGGGTGAGCTTGCTCGTCAGCCCGTCCAGCGCGACGACCCTGCGTACCGCGTCGTAGCGGTAGCCGGAGGACAGTTCGATCCTGGCGTCGAGGACCGGCTTGTCGCTCTTCACCGTCGCCGAAAACGCCAGCTTGCCCGGCACGCCGCTCGCGATGCGGCCGGTGCGCAGCTGCACAACGCCGACCTCGACCGACTGCCCGCTCTTCAGGTCCCGGTAGCTCACGCCGGCGTTTTCGATTCGCACTCCCGAAACATCGAATCGCACCTGAGATCCACGCCCGGTCTCGCGCGCCGGCGCGTGGCCGGCGGGAGGCTCGCCGCCGGCCGCGAGCAGATCGTCGAAATTGAACTTGCCGTCGCGGCCCTTCACCAGGTTCACCTTCAGGCCGGAGAGCCGCACCTGGTCGACGACCGTTTCCCCGCGCAGCAGCGGCAACAGCCGCACCGCGAGCTGCGCCGACTCGATCGACGCGAACTGCGCCGCGCTCGCGCGCTCCGACAGGCTGGCGCGCCCCATCGATGCGCCAATGCTGGGCCAGAAGGCAAGATGCAACGCGCCCTCGAGCTTGAGGGTGCGCCCGGTCTGCTGCTTGACCACGCGCTCAATCTCGCCCTTGAGCTGGTTGGGGTCGAACAGCACGGCGACCGCGATCGCGACCACGACCGCCAGCCCGAGCACCAGGCCGAGAGCGTAGAGGAGGTACTTAATGGCCTTCACGAGGCCTTGCGCCCCAGGTTGGAAACTCCAAACGGCACGTGCCCGGTCGCCACATGGCTTCGGGCGGATTCTACGTGTCGCGGCTGGTCGTCGAAGAAGAAGTCCGGCTCATAGGCGCGCAGGAACTCGCTCTTGTCCAGTCCGCCGAGAAACATAGCCTCGTCGATGCCGATGTTCCACTGCATGAGCGTGCGCACGGCGCGCTCGTGCGCCGGCGCGCTGCGGGCGGTGACCAGCGCGGTGCGCAGCCGCATCGGCACGTCGGTGCCCGCGGCCTGCTGCAGGCGGTGCAGGGCCTCGAGCAGCGGCTTGAACGGGCCGGGAGGCAGGGGCCTTTCCACGTGCTCGGTTTCGTGGCGCGTGAACGCCGCCAGGCCGTCGGCCTGAAACACGCGCTCGGCTTCGTCCGAGAACAGCACCGCGTCGCCGTCAAAGGCGATGCGCACCTCGCCCGCGTGGCGCTCCGCAGCCTGCGCCGAGTCGGGGTAGACGCGGGCCGCTGGGACCCTGGACTCGAGCGCGCTCATCACGTCGGCCTCGTTCGCGGACAGGAACAGGTTTGCCTTGAGCGCGTCGAGGTAGCGATACGGCGTGCGCCCGCGCGTGAAGACGCCGCGTTCGAGCTGCAGCCCGGCATGGCTCGCAGAGCGGAACACGCGCAGCCCGCTCACCGGATCGTTCTTCGACAGGATCACTACCTCGACCCGCTGCGCGCCGGGGGTATTGAACGCGAGCAGTTTCTTGACCAGCTGGAATGCGACGCCGTCCTTGGCAGGCACGTCCAGGCGCGAGAGCTGCAGCGCGACGTACTCGCGCTCGCCGCGGCGTTCGAACACGAGGTTCTCCTCCTCGAAGTCGAACAGCGCCCGCGAGGAAATCGCGACCACCAGCTTGCCGTCGAAGGACACCGTCATCTCGGCTCATTTTACCCGCCGCAGCCGTTTCGCTGGTACGAATTGCCCGGCGTGGCGCGAACTCCGGGGACTCGGCATGAATGCGGCTTCGGGTCCCGCTCTCCAAAAGGTGATTTCAGCAGCGGCTTGACACAAGTTGACCGCGGAACGCCGCAAAGTTCCTGGTTGCGGCGCGTCACGGACGCTATAACGCAATCCACAGATAAGCGACGCAGCATCATGGAAAAGTTACTGGGTATTCTGGAATCGGAAATCCCCTTCGGCGGCCACGGACGCCGTATCACCCCGGCCGAGTGCGCCAGGCTGCGCGAGCAAGGCGTTGCCTGCATGGAAACCTACATCGTGGTGCGCGCGGCGGTCGACACGCCACGACTCGGCTATCTCTACGCCCCCGCCTATACCTCGGCCGAGCGCTTCGCGAGAGTCGACCTGTTGGTCGGTTGACGCCGGCCAGGCAAGGTCCTGGAGCGGGTGAAGGGAATCGAACCCTCGTATGCAGCTTGGGAAGCTGCCGTTCTGCCATTGAACTACACCCGCGCGCCCCAATTCTAATCAATTGGCGCAACCGGGAGAAACCCCATGAGCAGATACGCCTTCGGCAAGACCGTGTCCTTGGACCCCGCCGCCGCGGAGAAGAAATTGACTGAAGCGCTGTCCAAGGAGGGCTTCGGCGTATTGACCGAAATCGACGTGTCGGCAACCATGAAGAAGAAGCTCGGCCTCGACCTGCCCCCCTACAAGATCCTCGGCGCCTGCAATCCTCATCTCGCCAGCCAGGCAATCGCCGCCGAGCCGGAAATCGGCGTGCTCCTGCCGTGCAACGTCGTGGTGCGCCAGGACGCCGGCGGCGGCACGCGGGTTGAGTTCATGGACCCGCAGGCGGTGCTGCAGCTGGTCGACCGGCCCGAAGTCAATGCTCTCGCGGCAGAAGTGCGCGGCAGGCTCGAGCGGGTGATGGCCGCTCTCTGAGCGCCGCCGCGCCCCGGGGCCGTTGTAGAATTTCACCCATGATCCGGGTGACCGTTAACGGCGCGACGCACCGCTTCGAACACCCGCTCGTGGTGCAAGAGCTGATCGCGCATCTGGCGCTCGCGGGCAAGAAGGTCGCGGTCGAGCGCAACGGCGAAATCGTGCCGAAGAGCGCCCATGCGGCGACGCAGCTGGCAGACGGCGACGCGCTGGAAATCGTGGTGGCGGTGGGCGGAGGCTGATCATGTCTAGTCAAGACGAGCTGGTCGTCGCGGGACGGTCCTATTCCTCCCGTCTCCTGGTCGGAACCGGCAAGTACAAGGATTTCGCCGAAACGCGCAGCGCGATCGAGGCCTCGGGCGCGCAAATCGTCACCGTGGCGATCCGCCGCACCAACATCGGCCAGACTGCGGGCGAGCCCTCGCTGCTCGATTTTCTGCCGCCGTCGAGGTTCACCTACCTGCCGAACACGGCCGGTTGCTACAACGCGCAGGACGCGATCCGCACGTTGCGCCTGGCGCGCGAGCTGCTCGACGGACACAAGCTGGTCAAGCTCGAGGTGCTCGGCGATCCGCAGTCGCTCTACCCCAACATGCCCGAGACGCTGGCCGCGGCGAAGCAGCTCGTCAAAGAAGACTTCGACGTGATGGTGTACTGCTCGGACGATCCGATTCAGGCCAAGATGCTCGAGGACTTGGGCTGCGTCGCGGTGATGCCGCTCGCGTCGCTGATCGGCTCAGGCATGGGAATCCTCAATCCGTGGAACCTGCAGCTGGTGATCGAGCGCGTCGGCGTACCGGTATTGGTGGACGCAGGCGTCGGCACGGCGTCGGATGCCGCCATCGCGATGGAGCTCGGCTGCGATGGCGTGCTGATGAACACTGCGATCGCGGCGGCTAAAAATCCGGTCATGATGGCGCAGGCGATGAAGAAGGCCGTGCAAGCCGGCAGAGAGGCATTCCTCGCCGGCCGCATGCCGAAGAAGCTTTACGCCGCGACGCCGTCCTCTCCCACCGCAGGAACGATCACGTCCTCGCAGCCCAAGGCTGCGTGACCCGACCGATCCGCAGCTTCGTCCTGCGCCAGGGCAGGACCTCGGCTGCCCAGCAGCGTGCGCTCGATACCCTCTACGCGCGCTACGGGCTGCGTTATTCGTTGAATCCGATTGATCCACGGCAAGTGTTCGGCCGCCGCGCACCGCTCGTGCTCGAGGTCGGCTCGGGAATGGGCGAGAGCACTGCGGCGATCGCCGCGGCCCAGCCCGACACCGATTTCATCGCGGTCGAGGTGCACGGCCCCGGCGTCGGCAGCCTGCTTAATCGCATCGAGGCCGAACAGCTCGGCAACCTGCGCGTGATCCGGCACGACGCGGTCGAGGTACTCGAGCACATGGTCGCCGAAGCATCGCTCGCCGGGCTGCATCTGTTCTTTCCCGACCCCTGGCCCAAGAAGCGCCACCACAAGCGCCGCCTGGTGCAACCCGCGTTCGTCGCGCTCGCCGCGCGCAGGCTGGCGCCGGGCGGCTACCTGCACGTTGCGACCGACTGGCAGGAATACGCGGAGCAAATCCTGGCAGTGCTGTCCGGCGAGCCCCTGCTGGAAAACGCGGCCCAGGGCTTCGCCGAGCGCCCGGCGCACCGCCCGTTGACGAAGTTCGAGCAGCGCGGGCTCGCGCTCGGGCACCCGGTGCGAGACCTGCTGTTCCGCAGGCGCCCCGGCTAGGCGAGAAACAGCTCGATCAGCTCGTTCAGGAAGCGCCGCCCGCGCTCGCTAGGCCGGATGCGCTGCCAGTCGCGTTCGAGCAGGCCGTTCTCCTCCGCCCGCGCGAGCGCCGGCTCGATCGATCCGAGCGGCAGCCCGGTGCGGGCGCGGAACAGGTCGACCGCAAAGCCCTCGGTCAGACGCAGCGCGTTCAGCATGAACTCGAACGGCAGCTCGGCCGACCCCACCTGTCTTTGCTCGGCGATCGTGCTTCCGCGCGCCTGGAGATAGTCGCGCGGCTGCTTGATGCGCGCGTGGCGTGTCACCCGGTCCGGAAAGCTCAGCTTGCCGTGCGCGCCCGCGCCGATTCCGATGTAGTCGCCGAACTCCCAGTAGTTGAGGTTGTGGCGCGAGCGCCGCCCTGGGCGCGCGAAAGCCGACGTCTCGTAATGCTGGAAGCCGGCTGCGCCGAGCGTGTCTTGCACCGCCAGCTCCATGTCGGCACACAGGTCGTGCTCCGGCAGCCGCGGGCGCCTGCTCCAGAACACGGTATTGGGCTCTATTGTCAACTGATAGGCCGACAGATGCGGCGTGCCGAAGCGCACGGCTTCGCCGATGTCGGCGCGCGCCTGGGCCAGCGTCTGCCCGGGCAGGCCGTACATGAGGTCCAGATTGACGTTGTCAAACTCGCGCAGCGCGAGTTCGACGGCGCGGCGCGCCTCGTCCGCCGAATGGATGCGGCCGAGCGCCGCCAGCATCCGGTCGTCCAGGCTCTGCACCCCGAGCGAGAGGCGATTGACACCCGCTTCGCGCAAGCCTCGAAAGCGCGCCGCCTCGACCGTGCCCGGATTCGCCTCGAGCGTCACCTCCGCCTCCGGCCCGAACGGCAGGCGTGCGCGCACCTCGGACAGCAGGCGATCAATTGCTGCCGGCGAGAACAGGCTCGGGGTGCCCCCGCCGATGAAGACCGTGGTCAGTCGCCGGCCCCACACCGACGGCAGCAGCTCGTCGAGGTCGGCCACCAGTGCGTCGACATATTCGCCCTGCGGAAGATCCGAGCCCAGCTCGTGCGAATTGAAATCGCAATAGGGGCACTTGCGCACGCACCACGGAATGTGAACGTAGAGCGCCAGTGGCGGGAGCACCTCCAGCCGCACAGCGCGCGGATTCTCAAGCTCGATCTTCATCGCCCAGGCGTGCGAGCAGCTTGGCAAGCGCCTGCCCGCGATGGCTGACGCGGTTCTTTTCCTCCGCGTGGAGCTGCGCCGACGTGCAGCGCCGCGCCGGCAGATAGAACAGCGGATCGTAGCCGAAGCCCCCTGCGCCGCGCGGTGCCGCGGCTATCTCGCCACGCCAGATGCCCTCCGCGACGAGGGGCTCCGGATCGTCGGCGCGCCGCAGCAGCACCAGCACGCAGCGAAAGTGCGCGTGCCGGTCTCCGATTCCTGCCAGCGCGCCGAGCAGCTTTGCGTTGTTGCGCGCGTCGCGCTCCTCGCGCGAGCCGTCCCTGCCGGCGTAGTAGGCGGAATGCACGCCCGGCTCGCCGCCGAGCGCGTCGACGCAGAGCCCGGAGTCGTCCGCCAGCGCGGGCAGGCCCGACGCGAGGCTCGCGTGACGGGCCTTGGCGAGCGCGTTTTCGAGGAAGGTGGCATGCGGCTCGTCGGCCTCGCCGATTGCCAGCGCGGCCTGAGAAGTCACTTCGATCGCGAACGGCGCCAGCAGCGCCCCGATCTCGCGTAGCTTGCCGGGATTGTTGGACGCGAGGACGAGATTCTTCACAGTGCGAGCGCGCGGCGCTGGTGCGCCACCAGCTCCGCGATGCCGCGCGAAGCGAGCCCCAGCAAGGAGTCCATCTCGGCGCGCGAATACGGCGCGCCCTCGGCCGTTCCCTGCACTTCGACGAATCCCCCGGCGCCGGTCATGACGACGTTCATATCGGTGTCGCAGGCCGAATCCTCGGCGTAGTCCAGGTCGAGCACCGGCGCCCCTTGGTAGATTCCGACCGATACCGCGGCCACGAAGTCTTTCACCGGCATCGCCTGCAACATGCCGCGCGACAGCATCCAGCCGAGCGCGTCGTGGACCGCGACGAAGGCGCCGGTGATGGCAGCGGTGCGCGTGCCCCCGTCGGCCTGCAGCACGTCGCAATCCACTTGGATGGTGCGCTCGCCCAGCGCACCCAGGTCGACCACGGCGCGCAAGGCCCTGCCGATAAGGCGCTGGATCTCCAGCGTGCGGCCCGATTGCTTGCCGCGCGCCGCTTCGCGCTCCGAGCGCGTATTGGTCGCGCGCGGCAGCATGCCGTATTCGGCCGTAAGCCAGCCGCGCCCCTTACCGCGCAGGAACGGCGGCACGCGCTCTTCCACGCTGGCCGTGCACAGCACGCGCGTATCGCCGAACTCGACGAGCACGGAGCCTTCGGCGTGACGCGTCCAGGCGCGCTGCAGGCGCACCGGACGAAGCTGCTGTGGCTGCCTTCCGCCCGCGCGGGTCATGGGGTGCCGGAATGCTTGCGCAGCGCCGCCTTGATCTCGGCGATCTCGCGCTCGATGTCTTCGTCGCTCATGCGCATGAAATCGGGCTCGGTTGCAGTGAAATCCTGGACGTCCGTCGGGAGCTCGTGAAAGGGGAGCGTGAGCGGCTCGTTGGCGGGAGCGACGTCGCCCTCGCCCCACGCCATCGCCAGGAGCGAGACATTATCGCACTGCCTCCCGGCCCGCGCCTCCGCCAGGGCGGCCAGATCGGATACCGCCTGGCGCAAGTCCTGCGGCCGCAGGCCATCCAGCAGCTGCCGCTCGTTCAGCGGTCCCCACAGGCCGTCCGAACACATCAGAATCAGGTCATCCTTCGCCAGCCGCGCGCTCGCGGCCGGCTCGAGTCTGGGTGCGTGCTCGCTGCCGAGGCAGCGGGTCAGGATGTTGCGCTCCGGATGCGTGGGCACCGCTTCTTCGCGTAGCTGACCCTTGTCGATCAGCTGCTGCACGCGAGAGTGATCCTTCGTGCGCGTGGCTACGCGGCCTCGGCGGATGAGATACAGACGCGAGTCGCCCACGTGCGACCAGTAGGCGTAGCCGTCCTGCACCACGCAGGCCACCACGACGGTGCGCGGCGTTTCGCGCAGCTCGCGTTCCTGCGCCTCCTGAACAATCGCGCCGTGCGCGCGCGCAAGGCCGCGGAACAGGAACATGTCGGGGTCGGCCAGCTTCGGCTTCGCCTCGCTCTGGAAGTCGTGCGCCAGGGACTCGAGGGCCAGCTGAGCCGCAATCTCGCCGTGCAGATGCCCGCCCATTCCGTCGGCGACGACCATCAGCAGGGTATCGCTCGTCGCCCAGTGGCCGAGGCGGTCCTGGTTGTAGCGGCGCGCGCCGACGCGACTATCTTGGGCGATCGAGTATTTCATCTTTCCCGCGCGTCATGCCCGGCGCTTGCGCAGCTTCGCCACGGCGCCCATGAATTGGCCCAGAATCGGCCATCTGCCTTGCTTGAGCACAGGCTCCTTGAGGCCGCGCAGCGCCTGTTGGAGCTCGAAGACGCTCTGCGGCCGCTCCAGATGATCCAGCCGCAGACACCAGTCGATGATGGTCAGCAGGTCGTCCGAGTACTTTCCCGCCCAGGCCTTGCGCGCCGGGACCACGCGGTCGCGTTCGAGCCTGCTGTCGGCGGGCTGGGGCGGCGTCAATGCGAGGCAGGCGTACATGCTCGCGCCGACCGAGTAAATGTCGCTCCATGGACCCAGGTGCTCGCGCCGCATGTGGTGCTCGGGCGACGCGTAGCCCGGGGTGTACATCGGCGGAAGCTTGGTCCCCTCCTCGGTCAGCGTCTGGCGCGCAGCGCCGAAGTCGATCAGCACTGGCGTGCCGTCGTTGCGGATGTAGATGTTCCCCGGCTTGATGTCCAGGTGGAGCATCTTGTTCGTGTGCACCTCCCGTAAGCCGTTCAGCAGCTGGGCGAACGTGCGGCGCACCCAGGATTCTGGCAGAGAGCCGCTACGCGCGTGAACGTGCTCCTGCAGCGTCCGCCCACGCTCGTAGCGCATCACCAGGTACACGGTTTCGTTGGCGCGAAAAAAATTGAGCACGCGCACGACGTTCGGGTGAGACAGTCTCGCCAGCGCCCTTCCCTCGTCGAAGAAGCAGCGCATTCCGTAGCGGAAGGTGGCGAGATTCTCCTCCGAGATGCTGGGCGATGTCTGATTGCCGGTGCGCAGCGCGAGCTGCGCTGGAAGGTATTCCTTGATTGCCAGTGGCACCTCGTTCTCGTCGTGCGCGAGGTATACGATGGAAAAGCCGCCCGAGGAAAGAACCCTCAACAATCGATAATTCAGCAGCTGGTAGCCTTCCGGTAAAGGCTGGTTGGCTTGGGCTGGCATCCACCTTATGATACCTGCTTCCTCCAGAAAACCGCGGTCGCAGTTGCGCACTATTCGACGTTACGCGCCGCATCGGCACGCACAATGATTCAAAGCATGACCGGATACGCGGTCGCCTCGACTGAAACGCCGCGCGGCACCCTCGGCCTCGAGTTGCGCAGCGTGAATTCGCGCTTTCTCGATCTTCAGTTTCGCGTCGCGGACGAGCTGCGAGCACTCGAGCCGACGCTGCGCGAGATGGTTACCGCGCGGCTGGCGCGCGGCAAGGTCGACTGCCGGCTGTATTTCGCGGCCGGAACTGCCCGCTCCGGACGGCAGTCGCTCAACCCCGCGGCGCTGGAGGAGCTCGCGCGTCTGGCAGCGCAGGCGACAGCGGCGC
>JBAUTW010000031.1:0-9666 GCA_049582365.1 Burkholderiales bacterium
GGTGACTAGATCCGCTTTGCAAAGCCAAGCTGCGCGCTCTGCCGGCCCCACGTCGACATTGAGTTCGCGCGCGATGCGACCCGCCAGAAGCTGGAGCCGCTCAACCCGTTCGAGCTGGCTGCCGAGCGTGTTGTGGTAGACGACCTTCGCCAGCTGGGGCACGCGTGACTCGAGGCGCGTTTTGCGGTCCTGGTTGTAGAAGAATCGCGCGTCCTCGAGTCGTGGCCGAACTACCCGCTGGTTGCCGTCGACGATATAGCGCGGGTCGTCCACGCGCATGTTCGAGACGATGAGAAATTTCGACTGCAGCCTGCCCGCGGCGTCGAACAGGGGGAAATACTTCTGGTTCTGGCGCATGGTCAGGATCAGGCACTCCTGCGGCACCTCGAGAAACGCGGCGTCGAACGCGCCGACGTAGACGCTCGGATGCTCGACCAGCGCGGTGACTTCTTCCAGCAGGTCGGCGAACTCGCCCAGCCGGGCGCCCAGCCGCGTCGCCTCCGAGCGCAGCTGGCGCTCGATCTCCGCGCGCCGCACGGCGAAATCCGCGATCACCATTCCGTCGTTGCGCAGCCTGGCCTCGTACTCGTCGGCGCTCGAGAGCGCGATCGACCCGATCCCCATGAATCGGTGGCCGTGCGTGGTGCCGCTGGCCGAGACCCCGAGCACGGCGCCCGGAACCACGCGCGCGCCGTGCATCATCACCAGCCCGTGCACCGGCCGCACGAACTGCACTTCTCCGTCACCCCAGCGCATCATTTTTGGCACCGGAAGCTTGCTCAAGGCCTGTTCGACGATTTGCGCCAGGACCGATTCAAGCTCTACGCCGGGAAGGGTGAAATTCGCGACCACGATCTCGCCCTTGGCCGTCTGGCGTCGCTCCAGAGCCTCCGGCGCAAGCTTGTGTTTGCGCGCGAAGCCTTCCACCGCCTTCGGGTTGGAGCTCGGCGGGCCTTCGACCGAATGCGCTGAATCGGCTGCCTTCGTTGCCACCTCCGGGATGCGGACTGCCAACCTTCTCGGCGTCGCGAACGTCCGGTGCTTGGGGTCGCGATGCTTGAGTCTATGCTTGACGAGCTCCGACACGACATGCTCGGCGAAAGCGTCGGCGAGTCTCAATAGAGACTTGGGCGGCAATTCTTCCGTGAGTAGCTCGATGAGAAGGCTCGCCTCCATCACGACTCGCCTTTCGTCATCGGGAATCCGAGCCGCTCGCGCGACTCATAGTAGGCCTGCGCCACGGCGCGCGAGAGCGCGCGCACGCGGCCGATGTAGGCGGCGCGCTCGGTGACCGAGATGGCGCCGCGCGCATCGAGCAGGTTGAAGGCGTGCGAGCACTTCAAGACCATTTCGTAGGCGGGCAGCACGCACTGGGCCTCGATCAGGCGCTTCGCCTCGGCCTCGAACTGCGAGAAGTGCCCGAACAGCATGTCGGCGTTGGAGAGCTCGAAGTTATAGCGCGACTGCTCCACCTCGTTCTGATGATAGACGTCGCCATAGCTCACGCCCGGGGTCCAGACCAGATCGAAGATGCTCTCCTTGCCCTGCAGGTACAGCGCGAGGCGCTCGAGGCCATAGGTGATCTCACCCAGCACCGGTTTGCACGGCAGGCTGCCGACCTCCTGGAAATAGGTGAACTGGGTCACTTCCATGCCGTCGAGCCACACTTCCCAGCCCAGGCCCCAGGCGCCGAGGGAGGGCGACTCCCAGTCGTCTTCGACGAAGCGGATGTCGTGCACTTTCGGGTCGACGCCGAGCGCCGCGAGCGACTCGAGGTAGAGCTCCTGGATGTTCGCGGGCGAGGGCTTGAGCACCACCTGGTACTGGTAGTAGTGCTGCAGCCGGTTCGGGTTCTCGCCGTAGCGGCCGTCCTTCGGCCGGCGCGACGGCTGCACGTAGGCCGCCTTCCACGGCTCGGGCCCGATCGCGCGCAGGAAGGTTGCGGTGTGGAAGGTCCCCGCGCCGACCTCCATGTCGTACGGCTGCAACAGCGCGCAGCCCTGGAGGTCCCAGAACTGGTTCAGGCGGAGGATGAGCTGCTGGAAGGTGAGCATGGGGAAGGCGCGGATTTTACCGGCTTCGCCTTGCGCGCGCGACGAGAGACGCAGCCGCGAGCAGCGCGAGCGCCGCGGCGAGCGTGGGCCAGTCGCCTGCGCGCGAGTAAGGCGTCGCGCCGGCATAGCCCTGCGCCTCGACTTCCAGCCGGCCGACGACGAATTCGGGCAGGCGCGCGATCACCTGCCCGTCGCGCGCGACCGCGGCGGTGATGCCGGTGTTGGTCGCGGTGAGCATCATGCGCCCGGTTTCGAGCGCGCGCAGGCGCGCGATCTGCAGGTGCTGCGCGGGCGCGAGCGAGTCGCCGAACCATGCCACGTTCGAGACGTTTACCAGCAGGGTCGCGGCGGGAAGCGCACGCGCAATCGCGGCGCCATAGGCATCCTCGTAGCAGATGTCGACCGCGACGCGCTGGCCTGCGACCGCGAGCGGCGGCTGGTCGGGCGCGCCGCGCGAGAAGTCCGCCAGCGGAATGGACAGGACGTGAACGATCCAGCCGAAGCCCGGCGGCACGAATTCGCCGAAAGGGACCAGGTGCACCTTGTTGTAGAGCTGCGGCGGCGACGATCCGAGGCTGAGTACGCTGTTGTAGTACTCCCCGGGCGCCGCGCGGGTCGGCACGCCCAGCAGCAGATCGCCGCCGTTTCGGCGCGCCGCCGCGCGCAGACGCTCGAGATACGAGGGATCGATGCTGTCCAGGAAGCGTGGCACCGCCGTCTCGGGGAGCACGACCAGCTTCGCGCGGCTTTGCTGCGCCAGGCTCGCGTAGGTCTCGAGCGTGTTCACGTAACGCCGCGGATCGAATTTCAGGTCCTGCGGGATGTCGCCCTGCAGCAATGCAGCGCGAAACGGCGCGCCGAAGGGCGTGGTCCACTCGATCTGGCGCAGCGCCCACCCGGCGGCAAGCACGGCGGTGAACGCGGCCACGGAAATCCAGCGCGCGCGGCCGCGCACCACGCACCACAGCAGGCCGGCGCACACGAGCGTCGCGAGCGACATGGCGTACACGCCGCCGAGCGGGGCGAGGCCAGCGAGCGGCGTGTCGACGCCCGCGTAACCGGCCGACAGCCACGGGAAGCCGGTGAGCAGCCATCCGCGCAGCCATTCGAGCAGCGTCCACGACGCCGGAATGACGAACGCGGCGCGCATCGCGTCCGGCGCCTTGACGCGCGCCTGCAGCCAGCCCGCAAGTGCCGGGTAGAGCGCGAGAACGGCGCAGAAGGCGAGCGTGGCGATGGCTGCAAGCGGCGCCGGCATGGCGCCGAAACGGTGCAGACTGACGTAGACCCAGGACACGCCGCAGCCGAACAGGCCGAGACCGAACCAGAACCCGGTGCGGAACGCCTGCGCCGGCCGCGGCGCCTCGATCCAGAGATGCACGAGCGCCGCGAACCCGAGCAACGCGAGAGGGTAGGCGCCGAACGGCGCGAAGGCCCCCACTGTCGCCGCGCCGGCCAGCAGGGCAACCGCCGCTGCCCGAGGGCGGCTCACTTCGGCTTTTCGACCAGCAGAGTGTAGACGCGCCGGCTGTCGGCGCGCAGCACCTGGAAGCGGAAACCGCCGATGGTGAGCGTCTCGCCACGCTTGGGCAGGCGCCCGAGCTCGGCGATCACCAGTCCGCCGATGGTGTCGACTTCCTGGTCGGAAAAGCGCGTTCCGAACGCGGCGTTGAAGTCCGCGATCTGGGTCAGCGCCTTGACCCGGAAGCGGCCGCTCGACTCCGCCAGGATGTTGTCGCTCGCCTCGTCGAAGTCGTATTCGTCCTCGATCTCGCCCACGATCTGTTCCAGCACGTCCTCGATGGTCACCAGCCCGGCAACGCCGCCGTACTCGTCGGCCACGATCGCCATGTGGTTGCGGCTGGCGCGGAATTCGCGCAGCAGGACGTTAAGGCGCTTGGCCTCCGGCACGAAGACCGCGGGGCGCAGCATCTCGCGCACGTTGAATTCCTCTTCGCCCGCGTAGTAGCGCAGCAGGTCCTTGGCCAGCAGGATACCGATCACGTCGTCGCGGTTCTGGTCGATGACCGGGAAGCGCGAGTGCGCGGTCGAGATCAGCTGAGGGATGAAGGTCTCGATCGGCTCGTTGATGTCGATCACGTCCATCTGCGCACGCGGGATCATGATGTCGCGCACCTGCATCTCGGAAACGTTCAGCGCGCCTTCGATGATCGACAGCGCGTCGGCGTCGAGCAGGTTGCGCTGGTGGGCCGAGCGCAGCAGCGCGATCAGCTGCTCGCGGTCCTCCGGCTCGCGCATCAGCATTGCCGAAAGGCGTTCGAGCAGGCTGGGTCGCGAGGGGTCGGTCATGCGGGACGGCTCATTCTACAATGTACGGATCGCCGAATCCGAGGCGGCGCAGGATGCGAATCTCCGCGCGTTCCATGCGTGCCGCGGCCGCCTTGCGGGCGTGGCCGTGTCCGCGCAGGTGCAGCATTCCGTGCACCACCAGGTGTGCGTAGTGCGCTGCCAGCGACTTTCCCTGCTGGCGCGCTTCGCGCGCGATCACCGGGTGGCAGAGAACGATGTCGCCGCGCAGCGGCCTTGTGCCATAGGGAAAGCTGAGAACGTTGGTCGCATAGTCGCGCGCGCGGAAGGCGCGATTGAGTCGCCGTGCTTCCGCTGCGCCGACGACCCGCAAGGTGACCTCGAGCGGTCCGGCGCACGCCGCGCGCGCCCAGGCGCGCAGCCGCACGCCGGAGGGCGCGCTGGGTACGCTGCGCTGCACTGCGACGCTACTTCGTCTGGGGTTCTTCGGAATGTTTCTCGTAGGCATCGATGATGCGCGCCACGAGCGGATGGCGCACCACGTCGTTGGCGCCGAATTGAGTGAACGCGATGCCGCGCACGTCCGACAGGATGCGGCGCGCCTCGATCAGCCCGCTCTTCTGGCCGCGCGCCAGGTCGATTTGCGTGACGTCGCCCGTGACCACGGCCTTGGCGCCGAAGCCGATGCGGGTGAGGAACATCTTCATCTGCTCGGGCGTCGTGTTTTGCGCCTCGTCGAGGATGATGAAGGCGTGGTTCAGCGTGCGTCCGCGCATGTAGGCGAGCGGCGCGAGCTCGATGGTGCCCCGCTCGAGCAGCTTGCCGGTCTTGTCGAACCCCATCAAGTCGTACAGCGCGTCGTAGAGCGGGCGCAGGTAGGGATCGACCTTCTGCGCCAGATCGCCCGGCAGGAAGCCCAGCCGCTCGCCCGCCTCGACCGCAGGTCGCACCAGCACCAGCCGTTTCACGCTGTCGCGCTCGAGCGCATCGACCGCGCAGGCGACCGCGAGATAGGTCTTGCCGGTTCCGGCCGGGCCGATGCCGAACGTGATGTCGTGCGCCAGGATGCTCTGCAGGTACTGCACCTGGTTGACGGTGCGGCCGTGCAGGTCGGCGCGGCGCGTGAGCAGCTGCGGGCCCGAGCCGCCGGAGGCGGGCGCGTTGCCGCGCATCAATTCGCTCAGGCCGAGCTGGATGTCGTCGATCGACAGCTCGCCGGTCGCCCTGCCGTACAGGGCGGACAGGGCGCGTGCGGCGCGCGCCGCCTGCCCCGGCTCGCCGCGCACGGTGAAGTGTGCGCCGCGGCGCGCGATCGCGACATCGAGGGCCGATTCGATCTGGCGCAAGTTGGCATCGAGCGCCCCGCACAGGCGCGCCAGGCGCTGGTTGTCGAGCGGCTCGAAGTGAACTTCAACCGGCTTGGGGGACGGGCTGCGCGTCACCGGCGGCGGGCGCTCCCTAGGCTTCGCCGCGCAGCGTATGCGACAGCGCCGCGCTGATGCGCACCTCGACGAAGCGCCCGATCAGCTCGCGGTCACCGCGGAAATTGACCACCCGATTGTTGCCCGTGCGGCCCGCGAGCTCGTCCGGGTTGCGGCGCGCGGGGCCTTCGACCAGCAACCGCTGCAGGCTGCCGACCATGCGCTCGCTGACCGCGCGCGCCTGTGCGTCGAGCAAAGTCTGCAGCCGCCGCAGCCGGTCGAGCTTTTCGGCTTGCGGCGTCGCGTCCCGCAGCGCGGCGGCGGGCGTGCCCGGGCGCGGGCTGTAGACGAACGAGAACGAGCCGTCGAAATCCAGCTCGCGTGCGAGCTCGAGCGTGGCCTGGAAGTCCGCTTCGGTCTCGCCCGGAAAGCCGACGATGAAATCCGAAGTGAGGCTGATGTCGGGCCGCGCCTTGCGCAGGCGCCGGACTATCGAGCTGTACTCGAGCACCGTGTAGCCGCGCTTCATCGCCGCCAGCACCCGGTCGGAGCCGGACTGCACCGGAAGATGCACGTGGCCGGCGAGCCCCGGCAGATCCGCGTGCGCGTCGATCAGCCGCTGCGTGAACTCGCGCGGATGCGACGTGGTATAGCGTAGACGCTCGATGGCGTCGATTTCGGCTACATAGCGCAGCAACTCGGCGAAATCGGCCGGCTCGCCCTCGATCTCGCCGCGCCAGGCGTTCACGTTCTGCCCCAGCAGCGTGACTTCACTGACGCCGCGCTCGGCCAGGCCGGCGATCTCGACCACGACGTCGTCGAACGGGCGCGAAAATTCCTCGCCTCGCGTGTACGGCACGACGCAGAAGCTGCAGTACTTGCTGCAGCCTTCCATGATCGATACGAACGCCGCCGCGCCCTCGATCCGCGCCGGCGGCAGATGGTCGAACTTCTCGATCTCGGGAAAGCTCACGTCCACCTGCGCGCGGCCGGTTGCGCGCCGGCGCGCGAGCAGCTCGGGCAGGCGGTGCAGGGTCTGCGGGCCGAACACCACGTCGACGTAGGGCGCGCGCTCGACGATCGCAGCGCCTTCCTGGCTCGCGACACAGCCGCCGACCGCGATCATCAGGTGCGGGTTTTCGCGCTTGAGGTGCTTCACCCGGCCGAGATCGGCGAAAACCTTCTCCTGCGCCTTCTCGCGCACCGAGCAGGTGTTGAACACGATCAGGTCGGCGTCCTCGGGCCGTCCGGTAGGGGCGTATGCGCCGTTTTGCGCCAGCACGTCCGCCATCCGGTCCGAGTCGTACTCGTTCATCTGGCAGCCGAAGGTGCGGATGTAGAGCTTGCCGGGCATGCTCGCCTGCGCTGGCCTCGTCCTCAGTGGTTGGGGTCGGGTTGCGCCGCTTCCTCTGGCGTCAGCAGCCAGATCCGGAACGGGTTGCCTTGGGCGTCGAGCAGGTATCGAATCTTCGCACCCGGCGGCAGCGCGGTAGGCACGAGGATGCGATTCGAGGCGTCGCGGATCTGTGCCCCCGGCGCGAGCAACACGCGCTGCCCGTTGATCTCGACCAGCATCCCCTGCACGTGGCGGATCTCGCCGCGGCGGGCGTCGGCCGGGATGGTGCGCAACTGCGCCAGCGCGCTTGCCGGCAATGCGGCGAGCAGGCAGAGCACGAACGCCCGGGTGAGCTTGGCAAGGGTCATCGACATGGCCTCCGAGACCCTATTGTAGAGGAGGGGCGTCGCAGGCCGGCGCGAAGGGGGTGGTGGCGAATCAGGGACTCGAACCCCGGACACACGGATTATGATTCCGCTGCTCTAACCAGCTGAGCTAATTCGCCTCCGGAAAGGGCGCGAATTGTCGCCTTCGACCGCGTTCCGGTCAAGCACGCGCCCGGCATCGACTCGCGCCGCGCTCTATGTCCGCATAAGTAGGCCGACCTTGCATTTTCAATTCGCTTCGCTTAAATCATTGCGGCGGTGCCGCAATAGAAATACGAAGCAAAACCAACAGGTTGTTTCAGCTATCGCAAGGGGATTTTGGATTATGAAAATCTGCGTGGTCGGGGCCGGGGCCATCGGCGGGATGCTCGGAGTGAAATTCGCGCTCGCGGGGCATGCCGTGACGCTGGTGGCGCGCGGGCCGAACCTGCGGGCGATCGCAGCCGACGGCATGCGGCTGCGCATGGCCGATGGCAGCGAGCTGCACGCGCGCGAAGTGCGGGCGGCGGGATCGGTCGCCGAGGCGGGCAAGCAGGACGTGGTGATCCTCGGCATGAAGGCGCACCAGGTGGAGGCAGTGGCGCACGACCTGGCGTCGACGTTCCATCGCGAGACCGTGATCGTGCCGATGCAGAACGGCATTCCGTGGTGGTATTTCCAGCGCTTGCCGGCAGAAAGCCTGGCGCGGCCGTTCGAGGGCGAGCGGGTCGCCGCGGTCGACCCGAACGGGGTGCTGGCGAATTCGATCGATCCGCAGCGCATCGTCGGCTGCGTGGTCTATCCGGCGGCTGAATTGGTGGCGCCGGGCGTGGTGCGGCACGTCGAGGGCGAGCGTTTTCCCCTGGGGGAACTCGACGGGCGCGAGACGCCTCGCGCGGCGGCGCTGTCGCAGATGTTCGCGGCCGCCGGGCTCAAGTCGCCGCTTCTGGCGGATATCCGATCCGAGATCTGGCTCAAGCTGTGGGGCAATCTGACCTTCAACCCGATCAGCGCGCTCACGCACTCGACGCTGGCCGATATCTGCCGTTTCCCGGTCAGCCGCGAGCTGGCGGCGAACATGATGCGCGAGGCGCAGCAGGTGGCCGAGCGTCTCGGGGCGCAGTTCCGCGTTCCGCTCGAGAAGCGGATCGCCGGAGCGGAGAAAGTCGGCCGACACAAGACTTCGATGCTGCAGGACGTCGAAGCGGGGCGCGATCCGGAGATCGACGCGCTGGTGGGCGCGGTGATCGAACTCGGCGCGCGCGTCGGGGTGCCGACCCCGCATATCCAGACAGTGTTCGCGCTGGTCAAGCTGCTCGGCCGCACGCTGAAGGAAGACAAGGTCTATATCCGCGCCCAGCCTGCGCCCGTCTGAGGGAGCGCGCCGGCTACAATGCGCGCGTGAACTTCGACCTCATCGTGGTCGGCGCCGGCCTGGTCGGTGCGAGCTTCGCGCGCGCGGCGCGCGGGTTGTCGACCGCGCTGATCTCCCCGGCTCAGCGCGCCGCCGCGCACGCCGCGCCCGGAAGCTTCGATGCCCGGGTCTACGCGCTCAGCCCCGGCAACGCCGATTTCCTGCGCGAGCTCAGGGCCTGGCAGGGCATTGCGCCAGAGCGACTGACGCCGGTGCACGCGATGCGTGTGTTCGGCGATGACGGCCGCTCGCTGCTCGAGTTCGATGCCTACCGTGCCGGGGTCGAGGCGCTGGCTTGGATCGTCGAGGACGGCGTGTTGCAGGACGCCCTGTGGCGCGCGCTGGAGGCGCGCGACGGGCTCGAGTTCGTTGCGCCGGCGCAGTGCGAGCGGCTGGAGCTGTCGGCTGCGCACGCGACTGTGCACTTGCGCGACGGCCGCAGCTTGCGGGGCAAACTGGTAGTGGGCGCGGACGGCGCGCACTCCTTCGTGCGCGAGGGCGCCGGACTGGGGGCCACCGAGCGCGCCTACGGCCAGACCGCAGTGGTCGCCAACTTCGCTTGCGAGCGGCCGCACGGTAACGTGGCGCAGCAATGGTTCCAGGGCGGACCCGTGCTCGCGCTGCTGCCGCTTTCGGGCAGCCACGTATCGATGGTGTGGTCGGTTGCCGATGCCGAGGCGGCACGCCTGCTCGCGCTGGACGCCGACGCGCTATGCCGCGAAGTTGAGCGGGCTTCGCACGGCGCGCACGGCGCGCTCACACTGGTGACGCCGGCGCGGGGCTTTGCGCTGCGGCGGCTTGCCGCGGG
>JBAUTW010000032.1:0-7672 GCA_049582365.1 Burkholderiales bacterium
CGGCCACCATGGCCGACAGGGTGTCGTCCTTCTGGTTGCGGAACTCGACCGACATGCGCACCTCGCCCGGAACGACGTTGCGCGAATTAGGCTTGACCTGCATCGAGCCGACCGTGCCCCTGGCGTAATCGGGAAAGGCGAGCGCGATCCGGTTCACTTCCAGCACCAGCCGGCTGGCGGCGATCAGGGCATCTTTCCTCAGCTCCATCGGCGTCGGGCCGGCGTGCGCGTCCTGGCCGCTGATCACCGCGTCGAACCAGCGCTGGCCGAGCGCCCCCTGCACCACGCCGATCGTGGTCTTGGCGTCCTCCAGCACCGGGCCCTGCTCGATATGCGCCTCGAAATACGCCCCCAGCCGATGTGCCGGCGCCTCGCCCGCATAACCGATGGAGCTCAGCGCGGCTTCCACCGTGACGTCGTCCACGTCCTTTTGTTCGAGAACCTGTCCGAGCGGAAACACGCCGGCGTACACGCCCGAGCCCATCATCACCGGGGTGAAGCGCGAGCCCTCCTCGTTGGTCCACGACACCACCTCGAGCGGAGCGCGGGTCTCGATGCCGGCATCGTTCAGCGTGCGCAGCACCTCCAGTCCGGCCATCACGCCGTAGGCGCCGTCGAATTTGCCGCCGGAGGGCTGGCTGTCGAGATGGCTGCCCATCGCCACGGGCGGCAGCGAGGGATCGCGCCCCGCGCGGCGCGCGAACATGTTGCCGATGGCGTCCACCGTGACCGCGAGCCCGGCCTCGCGCGCCCAGCGCGCGAACAGCTCGCGCGCTTCGCGGTCGGTGTCGGTGAGCGTCAGGCGCTTCACGCCGCCCTTCGGCGTGGCGCCGATGCGCGCGAGCCCCATCAACGACTGCCACAGGCGGTCGCCGTTGATGCGCAGCTGCTGCATCTCAGCCCGCGTAGGCGACTACCTTCTGGCGCTGCTCGCCCAGGCCCTTGATGCCGAGCGTGACCACGTCGCCCACGTTCAGGAACACGGGCGGCTTCATCCCCAGCCCGACTCCCGGCGGCGTGCCGGTAGTGATGATGTCGCCCGGCAGCAGCGTCATGTACTGGCTGAGGTAGGACACGATATTCGCCGCGCTGAAGATCATGGTGCGGGTGTTGCCCGTCTGCATGCGCTTGCCGTTGACGTCGAGCCACATGTCGAGCACCTGTGGATCGGTGATTTCGTCGGTGGTCACGAGCCACGGGCCGATCGGGCCGAAGCTGTCGCAGCCTTTGCCCTTGTCCCATTGCGACGACTGGAGCTGGAAGGCGCGCTCGGAAACGTCGTTCACGACGCAGTAGCCCGCAACGTGCTCGAGTGCCTTGTCCTCCGAAACGTACTGCGCCTTGGTGCCGATCACGATGCCGAGCTCCGCTTCCCAGTCGAGCTTGGTGGAGCCCTTGGGCTGGATGATGTCGTCGTAGGGGCCGCTGATGCAGGTGGTCGCCTTCATGAACACGACCGGCTCGGTCGGAATCGGCATCCCGGCCTCCTTGGCATGGTCGGAGTAGTTGAGGCCGATCGCGACGAACTTGCCGATGCCGACATAGGGCACGCCGAGGCGCGAGTTGCCGTTGACGATCGGCAGCGACTCCGCCTTTACCTTGGACAGCATCTTGAGCCCGCGCGGCGAAATCTCGTTCGGGCCGATGTTGGCCACCACCTTGGAAAGATCGCGCAGCCTTCCTTCGGCGTCGATTACGCCCGGCTTCTCGAACCCGTTCTTGCCGTAGCGGCAGAGCTTCATATGGTCATTCCCCCGTCGATTGAATACATGTTCCCGGTCGCGAAAAGCGACTCGTCGGATGCCAGAAAAACCAGGATTCCCGTAATGTCGTCCACCGTGCCGAGGCGCCCCATGGGCTGGCGCGCGATGAAGTCCTTGCGTGCCTGCACCGGGTCGGGGAATGCCTTGATACGATCGTGCAGCGAGGGCGTGTCTACCGTGCCCGGGCCGATGCAGTTGCAGCGAATGCCCTGCTTCACGTAGTCCGCCGCAATCGCCTTGGTGAGGCCGATCACCGCGGCCTTGGTCGCGCCGTACACGAAGCGGTTCGGCAGGCCCTTCACGCTCGAGGCGATCGAAGACATGTTGATGATCGAGCCGCCGCCCTTTTTCAGCATACCGGGCAGGAAGGCGCGCGTGACCAGGTACATCGACTTCACGTTCAGGTTGAAGCTGAAGTCCCAGTCCTTCGGCGTGCAATCGAGGATCGTGCCGTGGTGGACGAACCCGGCGCAGTTGAACAGCACGTCGATCTGACCAATCTCGGCCGCGACCTTCGCGATCGCGCCCTCGTCCGTCACGTCGAGCGCGCGCGTGCGTATCCCGTCCTTGCCCTCGATCTCGGCCAGCGTCTTCGGGTTGAGGTCGGTCGCCCATACCTTGGCGCCTTCGCGCGCGAAAGCGAGCGCGGCGGCGCGGCCGATGCCCTGCCCCGCGGCGGTGATGAACGCGGTCTTGCCGGCGAGCCTTCCTGACATGCCTGTCCTCCCTGGGGCGGGGGACCGATTATAGCGGTTCAGCGCGGGCCGACGCGGTACACTTTCGACTCCGTTCACTCCGGGGAGGACGATGAACCAGCTCGACTTTGCAGGCCGCAGCGCGATCGTTACCGGAGCGGCGCAAGGCATCGGACTTGCCATCGCCAGGCGGCTGCTCGCCTCCGGGGCGAGGGTGCGGATCTGGGATCGCGACGAAAAGCTGCTCGCGGGCGCGCTCCCCGCGCTCGGGCGCGACGCGAGCGGCGACGCGATCGACGTGACCGACGCTTCGGCGATCGAGAAGGCCGTGAAGAGCGCCCTCGGGACGCTCGGCAAGATCGACGTGCTGGTCAACAACGCGGGCATCGCGGGGCTGAACGCGCCGACGGTCGACTATCCGCTCGAGGAGTGGCACAAGGTGATCGCGGTCAATCTCACCAGCCAGTTCTTCACCTGCCGCGCGATTGCGCCGCACATGGCGAAGGCCAGGTACGGCCGCATCGTCAACATCGCCTCGATCGCGGGCAAGGAGGGCAACCCGAACGCGGTCGCCTACAGCGCTTCCAAGGCGGGCGTGATCTCGCTCACCAAGTCGCTCGGCAAGGAGCTGGCGCAGACCGGCGTAACGGTGAACTGCATCACCCCGGCGGCGGCGAAGACCGCGATCTTCGACCAGATGACCGAGCAGCACATCAACTACATGCTGTCCAAGATCCCGATGGGACGGTTCGTGCAGGTGGACGAAGTCGCCGCGCTGGCCTGCTGGCTGGCCTCGGAGGATTGCTCGTTCTCGACCGGCGCGGTGTTCGACATTTCCGGCGGAAGGGCGACGTACTGACATGGCAAAAAAGAATCCGACGCAGCGCAGCGTCCAGTGGTTCGGGCGCGAGGACATCTACGGCTTCATCTACCGCAGTTGGGTGAAGAACCGCGGCGTCCCCCAGGACCAGTTCGACGGCCGGCCGGTGATCGGCATCTGCAACACCTGGTCCGAGCTCACCCCCTGCAACACGCACTTCCGCGTCATCGCCGAACACGTCAAGGCGGGCGTGCTCGAGGCGGGCGGCTTCCCGCTCGAGTTTCCGGTCATGTCGCTGGGCGAAACGCTGCTCAGGCCGACCGCGATGCTGTACCGCAATCTCGCCAGCATGGACGTGGAAGAGTCGATCCGCGGCAACCCCCTCGACGGGACCGTGCTGCTGGTGGGCTGCGACAAGACCACGCCTGCGCTGCTGATGGGCGCGGCGAGCGTCGACCTGCCGGCGATCGCGGTCTCGGGCGGACCGATGCTCTCGGGCAAGTACCGCGGCACCGACATCGGCTCGGGCACCAACGTCTGGTCGATGTCCGAGGACCTGCGCGCCGGCAAGATCACGCTGGAGGATTTTCACGAGGCCGAGTCGTGCATGCACCGCTCGCACGGGCACTGCATGACGATGGGCACCGCCTCGACCATGGCGTCGATGGTCGAGGCGCTCGGTGTCGGCATGCCCGGCAACGCGGCGATCCCGGCCGTCGACGCGCGCCGGAATGTGCTCGCGCGCGCCGCCGGGCGGCGCATCGTGCAGATGGTCAAGGACAAGCTGTCGCTGTCGAAGATCCTGACCAAGCAAGCGTTCGAGAACGCGATCCGGGTCAATGCCGCGATCGGCGGCTCGACCAACGCAGTCATTCACCTGATCGCGATCGCGCGCCGCATCGGGGTCGACCTCAAACTCGAAGACTGGGACCGTTGCGGGCGCGGGGTGCACACGCTGCTCAACCTCATGCCCTCCGGCAAGTACCTGATGGAGGACTTCTTCTACGCCGGGGGCCTGCCGGCGGTGATCCGCGAGCTGGGCGAAGCGGGCATGCTGCACAAGAACGCGCTGACGGTGAACGGCGAGACGATTTGGGCCAACAACAAGGACGCGCCGTGCTGGAACCGCGACGTGATCCATACCTTCAAGAAGCCGTTCAAGAAGAACACCGGCATCGCAGTGCTGCGCGGCAACCTGTGCCCGGGCGGCGCGGTCATCAAGCCCTCCGCCGCGACGCCGAAGCTGATGAAGCACCGCGGCCGCGCGGTGGTGTTCGAGAACATCGAGGATTTCCACCGCCGCATCGACGACCCCAAGCTCGAGATCGACGCGCGCAGCATCATGGTGCTGAAGAACTGCGGCCCCAAGGGTTACCCGGGAATGGCCGAGGTGGGCAACATGCCGCTGCCGCCCAAGCTGCTGAAGAAGGGCGTCACCGACATGGTGCGGATCTCGGACGCCCGCATGAGCGGCACCTCCTACGGCACCGTGGTGCTGCACATCGTGCCCGAAGCGGCGGCCGGCGGAGCGCTGGCGCTGGTCGAAAGCGGCGACATCATCGAGCTCGACGTCTCGAAGCGTAAGTTGAATTTGCTCGTTTCAAAATCCGAATTACTGAAACGAAAGAAGCGCTGGAAAGCGCCGAAGCCGCACCTCGAGCGCGGCTACTGGAAGCTGTACCACGACCACGTGCTGCAGGCGAGCGACGGCGCCGACCTCGATTTCCTGGTCGGCAAGAGCGGCGCGCTGGTGCCGCGCGACAACCACTGAAAGGGCGAACCATGCTGCAGGCCGCCGAACTCACTATTCGTCTCCACCCGAACGACGACGTCGTCATCGCGCGCGTCGAGATCCCCGGCGGCACGCTGCTGGCGAAGGAGAACCTGCGCGCCTCGGACGCGATTCCGGCCGGGCACAAGGTCGCGGCGCGCGATCTGGCGCAGGGCGCGGCGGTCAGGCGCTACGACCAGATCATCGGCTTCGCCACGCGCGCGATCCGCGCCGGCGAGCACGTGCACGTGCACAACCTGGCGATGGGCGAATTCGCGAGAGATTATTCCTACTGTTCGCATAGGAAAGACACCGACTACATAAGGCCGCAAGCAACATTCCAGGGCATCGTGCGCGCCGACGGCCGGGTGGCGACCCGCAACTACGTCGGCATTCTCACCAGCGTCAACTGCTCGGCCACCGTGGCGCGCATGATCGCGCGCCACTTCGAGGGCCGCCTGGAGGACTACCCGAACGTCGACGGCGTGGTGGCGCTGACCCACAAGTCGGGCTGCGGCATGGCAAGCGAAGGCGAGCCGATGGACGTGCTGCGCCGTACCATGGCGGGCTACGCGCGCCATCCGAATTTCTGCGCGGTGCAGGTGGTGGGCCTGGGCTGCGAGGCAAACCAGATCAGCAACCTGCTCGCGGCGCAAAAGCTCGAGCGCCGCGACGGCTTCGGCAGCTTCACGATCCAGGACAAGGGCGGCACGGCGAAGGCGGTGCGCGAGGGCGTCGCGCGCATCGAGGCGATCCTGCCCGAGGCGAACCGGGTCAAGCGCGAGACCGTTCCGGCGAGCCACCTGACGCTCGGCCTGCAGTGCGGCGGCTCCGACGGCTACTCAGGCATCAGCGCCAACCCCGTGCTCGGCGCCGCCGTCGACCTGCTGGTGCGACATGGCGGCAGCGCCATCCTGTCCGAAACCCCGGAAATCTACGGCGCCGAGCACTTGCTGACGAGAAGGGCGGTTTCGAAACAAGTCGGGGAAAAGCTTATCGCGCGCATCCGCTGGTGGGAGGAGTACACCCGCCGCAACGGCAACGAGATGAACAACAACCCCTCGCCCGGCAACAAGGCCGGCGGCCTCACCACCATCCTGGAAAAGTCCCTCGGCGCGGTCGCCAAGGGCGGCACCACCAACCTGGTCGACGTCTACGAGTACGCCGAGCCGGTGACCGCCAAAGGTTTCGTCTACATGGACACCCCTGGCTACGACCCGGTCTCGGCCACCGGCCAGGTCGCCGGCGGCGCGAACCTGATCTGCTTCACCACCGGCCGCGGCTCGGCCTACGGCTGCAAGCCGGCGCCCTCGCTCAAGCTCGCCACCAACAGCGCGCTGTACGCCCGGCAGGAAGAGGACATGGACTTCAACTGCGGCACCATCGTCGACGGGCGCGAGAGCATCCAGCAGGCGGCGGAGAATTTCTTCCGCCTGATCCTCAAGACCGCCTCGGGCGAGCAGACCAAGAGCGAAGCCTTCGGCTACGGCGAGGACGAGTTCGCGCCCTGGGTGCTGGGCGCGACCATGTGACGTTCAGCGCCATTTGATCGAGCAGCCGACCGACGCGGTCTGCTCGCGCGGACCTTCTCCGGTCTGCGCGATCTGCAGCATCGCCTCGTAGAGCTCGCGCCGGGCGCCGGGAACCGCCTCGCGGCGCGAAGCGTCCAGCCGCCCTCGGTACTGCAGCTCGAGCTTGGCGTTGAAGCCGAAAAAATCCGGAGTGCACACCGCAGCATAGGCCTTCGCCACCTGCTGGGTCCGGTCGAAAACGTAGGGAAACGGGAAGTTCTTCTCGCGCGCGATGCGCTGCATATTGTCGAACGAGTCCTCGGGATAGTCCTCCGGGTCGTTGGACATTATTGCGATCGAGCCGACGCCGTGGCCGGCGAGATCCCGGCAGTCGCGCAGGATGCGGTCGATCACCGCCTTGACGTACGGGCAGTGATTGCAGATGAACATCACCAGCAGGCCGTTCGGCCCGCGCGCGCTCGCCATGCTGTGACGCCTGCCGTCGACGCCCGGCAGGTCGAAATCGACCGCGTTCCAGCCGAAATCACACACCGATGTCTGCAGGCTGACCATGCGAAAATCATAGCATGCGACAAAAGCCTGCACGGACCCCGCGCCTGTACGTCGAGGGCGCGCTGCGGGCCGGCGCGCGCATCGCACTGCCGGCGCGTGCGGCTCACCACGCAAGTACGGTGCTGCGCCTGCGCCAGGGCGAGCCGGTGGTCCTGTTCGACGGTACCGGCGGCGAGCACGACGCGCTGATCGTCTCGATCGCGCGCGAGCGCGTCGAGGCCGAGGTCGGCGAGCGGCGCGACGTGGAGCGCGAGTCGCCGCTCAGAGTGACCCTGGTGCAGGCGGTCTCCTCCGCGGAGCGCATGGACCTGACGGTGCAGAAGGCCGTGGAGCTCGGCGTCGCCGCGATCCAGCCGGTCCTGGCACAGAAGTCGCTCGTCAAGCTCGATCCGAAGCGCGCTGCGGCGCGCGTCGAGCACTGGCGCAAGATCGTGCTCTCGGCCTGCGAGCAATCCGGGCGCAATCGGATCCCCCATGTTCATGGCGTCGTTTCCCTGGGGGATTACTGCCGCGCCTCGCCGCCGGGCACGCGCCTGGTG
>JBAUTW010000033.1:0-4582 GCA_049582365.1 Burkholderiales bacterium
TCCCGAGTCGGGCGCGCGCGCGCTCTACCTCGGGCGCCGGCGCAACGCCTGGGTGGTGGGCCTGGCGCTGGAGGAATCCGAGCGCCTGCTCGACGAGCTGTGGCGCTACGTCGAGACCTCGGTCTACCGCCACAAGTGGGCGGTAGGAGATCTCGTGCTGTGGGACAACCGCACCACCATGCACCGGCGCGACGCCTTCGACCCGTCCGCGCGCCGCATCATGCACCGCACCCAGATCAAGGGCTCGGGCGCGCCGCGGCGCGCCGCGCTCTAGGCGCCGGCCGACGGAACCTCAGGGCCGGAAGCAAGGCGAGACCTTGACTGTTGCGGCGGCCATTCATCGGCCTTTCAGTATTTGAGCTTCATCGTCAGCTGCACGGTCTGCCCGTCGTAGCGAAAGCTCGCGGCGGAGAACGCAGGCGGGCCGAGCGCCCCGGTCGCATTGTTCGAGAAACCGTAGCCCTCCGTGGGGATGCCCAGCCAGTTGGTATCGAGCTTGCCGTTCATGTTCTCGTCATGAATGACTGCCATCGCATAGTCGCCCGGCGAAATGTCCTCGAAGTCGCAACGCGCCTGGCTCTTGCGGATCTTGATCACCATGACATTCGTTGCCGAGAGCAGAAACTCGGTTGGGAAGCCCTGCGGTGATTCGAAAAGCGCGCAAGCCACCGTTCCAATGCTGTTCCTGATGTTCAGAATCGTCACGTGAATTCCGGGGCATGGCGATTGCGCAATGGAGGCCGCGGGAAGGTTCCCGCACGCCAGCACGGCGAGCCAGGCTGCTGCAAATCGCATCGCCATCGCCACCCGACCTCTTCGAGCCCTGGTCGGTTCTCCCTCGGAAGGATCCTATGGGTGATCAATCTAAGCCGCGCGTTCGCCCGCGGCTTGATCTGAATCAAGACCCAGTCTGCGGGCAGACATCCGATCGTTTTCCGTCCGCAATCACGAGCTGCAAGTGACGCCGGGAATCAGCGCAGATTGTCGAGCGGCGTGGTCGGGCCCCGGCGTCCGAAGTGACCCTTCACGAACGTGATGTGGTAGCAATTGATGATCTCGCGCGCCGCCTGGAAGGTTTCCGCGGCGCCACCGAGGTAGAACAGCCAGGCCCGGCGAAATTTCTCATCGAAGCGGAGCGGATCGATGGCATGAATCCGCTCCCAGTTGGCCTCGAAATTCTCCAGCCACTGGTCGACGCTGCGATGGTAGTGATACGAGACGTTCTCAATCGCCCTCACGTCCAGGCCGTGCTTCTCCATCAGGATCAGCGTCTCCGCGAGGCTTGGAATGTAGCCGCCGGGGAAGATATGCCTGATCGTGCAGTAGTTGGTCGGCCGCTTTCTCATGTTGAAGGTCGCCGATATCAGGCCGATGCCTCCCGAGCGCAGGCCGAGCGCAATGCTCCTGATCCATTGCTCGTTGCAGTCGCGTCCCGCGTGCTCGTGAACGCCGACCGAGACGAAGCGGTCGTAGACGGCGGGTTCGCTGGCGAGCGCCCGGTGGTCCTTTTCCACCAGCGCGAGCTTGCCGCGGAAGCTGCGCGCTTCCAGCAGCCTGCGCATCGCGTCGTTCTGGCTCCCGACCAGTCCGTACGCGGTCACGTCGGCGCCGTACTTCTGCGCCGCGAGCATCGACAGATACCCCCAGCCGGGGCCGACTTCGATCAGCTTGACGCCAGGCCCCAGCCGCAGCTTCTGGCAGATCCGGTCGAAGTTGTTGTGCTGCGCCTCGTCGAGGCTGCGGGTGTTTTTCAGCCACAGTCCCTCGCTGTAGCCGTAGGTGTCGCCCAGCACGAGATGAAAGAACTCCGTCGGCAGGCCGTAGTGGAAGGTGGCGTTGCGCTTCGCCCGCGCGATGTTGCGGTTGTTCTGCCGCCATTCGAGCAGGCGCCGCTTGACGAAGGTCAGCGGGTGCTCGAAGCGCCCGAACGGCTTGCGATAGGCGAGATTGACCAGCTTGCGCAGGCCCTGCTCGCCGACGATATCGATCCCGCCGTCGAAGTACGCCTCGAGAAACTCGAACACCCCGCCGAGCGCCATGCGCCGCTCCGCCGCGCGGTTGCGGAACACGATCGCGACGTCCGGCTCGCCGAGGCGCGTGCTGTGGTAGGCGCTGCCGTCGGAAAAGACGACCTTCAGGTGATACTTCCCTCCGTCGGCGACGCTGCCGGCGATGCGCCGGATCAGGGCTCGAATCATGGCCGATTCGCCCGCGCTGGCGGTGACGAGCCCTCAGGCAGGATCTGGCACGGCAAGCTGTCCATCGACTCAACCCCAAGCCTGAATGTGCCCGGCTCATCCCTCGCCGCGTTTGATTCAGATCAAGTGCCACATGCGCTATCGGACTATGTTCGCTATCGTACGGAGTAGCCCGGCAGGGAGGCGCATGGTGCCGTCTGGCTGCCTGTCAATGAAGGGGAAGGAAATGCTCCAATATGCCGTCGTATTTCTGATCATCGCGCTGGTCGCCGGGCTGCTCGGCTTTACCGGCATCGCGGCCGGCGCGGTCCAGATCGCCAAGGTGCTGTTCTTCATCTTTCTCCTGCTGTTCCTCGCCTCTCTCATCGTGGGACTGATGCGTCGGAAGTGACCGCAGCCCCGCCGTCGCAGCAGGAGCCCCTTAACCGGAGGAACGCGAAATGAACGCAGTCAAGCTTGTGGGAATCGTGTTGATCGTGGCCGGCGCGCTGGCGTTGGGGTACGGCGGCTTCACCTACACCAAGGAAACTCATCAGGCCAAGGTCGGCCCGATCGAGCTTTCGATCAAGGACCGGGAAACGGTCAACGTGCCGGTCTGGGCCGGCGTGGGCGCGATCGTGATCGGCGGCCTGCTGCTGCTGGTGGGCGGCAGGAAGGGCTAGCGCGCGCCGCTCACGCGAGCAGCACCAGGGCGAGGCCGATCGCCGCCGGCAGCGCCTGCACCACGAGGATCTTGCGGCTCGCGGTCGCGCCGCCGTACAGGCCCGCGATCAGCACGCAGGCGAGAAAGAAGATCTTCACCCCGGTGCCCTCGGCGCCGAGCAGCAAGCCCCAGGCCAGGCCCGCGGCGAGAAATCCGTTGTACAGGCCCTGGTTCGCCGCCAGCACTTTCGAGGCGGCCGCGGCCTGCGGCGTCTGGCCGAAGGCGCGCAGCCCCGCCGGCTTGTCCCACAGGAACATTTCGAGCACGAGGAAGTACAGGTGCAGCAGCGCGACCAGCGCGACCACTACGTTCGCGGCGACGTTCATGGTTCCTCCGCTCGATTCGGTTGCGGATTGCGGCTGGCGAGCACCACCGACGTTTCGATCTGGCGCTCGGGAATCGACCAGTACTTGCGCAGCAAGGCAACCTTCCGTTCGTCCGCGACGAGCGCGAAGCCGTTGCGGCGGTAGAACGCGATTGCCCACTCGGCGGCTGCCCAGGTGCCCACCAGCAGCGGCTTGCGCGCGAGGCCCTGCACGTGGGCGAGCAGCGCGCGCCCGACGCCCCTGCGCTGCGCCTCCGGCGCGACGTAGGCGTGGCGCACCAGCGCCACCTCGCCCCGGTCCTGGATCCCCATCACGCCGCGCAGGCGCCCGCCTTCTTCGGCGCCCCAGAACTCGACCCCGTCGGCGATCTCCGCTTCCAGCTCCGCGGGCGGCATGTAGGGCTCGCGCCAGCGGTCGGCGGGGATCACGCCGCGATAGGCCTGCGCCGCGTCGTTGACGATTTGGAGCAGCGCGTCGCGCTCGTCGGACCGCAGCTCGCGCAGGCGCATCGCGGCGTCAGCGCGCCCTGGGCTTGCGCAGCGACGGGTTGAGCCGCTCGATGTCGGCCTGGACCTGCTCGCGGCTGCGCTGGTAGACGAGCTCGCGCCCCATCACGCTGCCGGCGTAGGCCAGGCCGTTGCGCGTGGGCGTGAGCGTGCACTTGACGTTGTTGACGCCCTCGCCCAGCACCACCTCGATCGAGTCGGCGCGCTTGCTGAACACGACCACCTCGATCGACTGGCCGTTTTCCATCACCACCTTGATCTTTTCCGGGTTCATTACGCTACTCCGTCGAAGAAATCCACCACGCCGGTCTCGAGAGAATACTCCGCGCCGACCACCAGCAGGCCGTCGGTCTGGATCAGCTGCTCGAGGATGCGCGAGCCGTGGCGCAGGTGGTCGGCCGAGGCGCGGATGTTGGCGCGCACCGCCTCGCGCACCAGCGCCTCGGGGTTGTGCCGCAGCTCGGTCGCGAGCAGCCCGACCACCGACGGGCGCACCCGGTCGACGATCGAGCGCAGGTTGGGCGACTGGCTGCCGCCCTCCCGGCCGAGCTCCTCGAGCGTGGCGAGGATCGCGCCGCAACTCGAATGGCCCAGCACCACGACCAGCCGGGTAGCGAAGCGCTCGGCGGCGAACTCGACGCTGCCGACCAGCGAGGGCGCGACGATGTTGCCCGCGACGCGGATCACGAACAGGTCGCCCAGGCCCTGGTCGAACACGATTTCGGCCGGCACGCGCTAGTCCGAGCAGCCCAGGATGATGGCGAACGGCTCCTGGCCCGCGGCCACCTCGATCGGCCGCGTGGCGCTCGCGCCGCCGCGGTCCGCGGCGAAGCGGCGGTTGCCCTGGCG
>JBAUTW010000034.1:0-1950 GCA_049582365.1 Burkholderiales bacterium
GCGCAAGAGCTATACCAATCCCAGCAAGAACTCGTCGAGCCCGACCGGCATCGCCCACAACATGGGCTACATGGTCGCGACCGGGACCACCATCAATTCCGGACAGGGCACCGGCGACCTGAGCATCACCGCGCTGGTCGGCGACACCGTCCGCGCCTTCGCCACCTCCGGCTCCGACAATTTCGAGGACGCCGTGCTGCTCTACGGCATGCCGAAATTCAGCGGCAGCCAGGTGTTCGGCCCGTTCAACTACCAGAATTTCACCAAGTCGACCGTGCTGCCGAACTCGGTGACCAGCGTGCTGCCGGCGCAGATCCAGGACGAGACCTTCTGGTTCTATCAGGCCAGCGTCAGCACCAAGGGCACCGAAGGCTACATGGTGCAGTTCGCGCTCTACACCCGCGATCTCAACTCCGGGCAGCCCGTGCTGTTCGGCTACTACGCCTGGGATCCGACCATCACCGTTGCCGGCTGACGGCGAACGTCGCCCCGGAGGCGCATGGCGCCGTCCGGGGCGACACTGACGATCGGTCGCGGGTGTATGACGATCGCGGATCAGTTGCCGCGAAATACCTGGATCTCGAGATCCTTGATCTTCTTGCGCAGGGTGTTGCGGTTGACCCCTAGCAGGTCGGCGGCGCGGATCTGGTTGCCGCGGGTGGCGGAGAGCGCCGCCGTCAGCAGCGGGTGTTCGATCTCGCGCAAGATGCGGTGATACAGCCCCGCCGGCGGCAGCCCATCCTCGAAGCCGGCGAAATAGGCGGCGAGATGCCGCTCGACCGCAGTGCTCAGGCTCTCGTCGGCGCGCGACTCCTCGGCGACGCCGAGCGGAATCGCCGGCTGCGCCAATTCGGCCTCCATCACCGCCGCCGAGATCGTCTCCTGCGGATAGAGCGCGGCCAGGCGCCTGGCGAGGTTTTCCAATTCGCGCACGTTGCCGGGCCAGCGGTGGCGCTTGAGCCGTTCGAGCCCGGCCTGGTCGATCTGCTTCGCCGGCAGGCCTTCGCGCTCGGCCTGCGCGAAGAAATGGCGGATGAGGTCGGGGATGTCCTCGGTGCGCTCCCGCAACGGCGGCAAGCGCAGCGGTACGACGTTGAGGCGGAAGAACAGGTCCTCGCGGAACAGGCCCTGCTGGATCAGCAGCCGCAGGTCCTTGTTGGTCGCGGCGATGATGCGCACGTCGCTCTTGATCGGGGTGCGGCCGCCGACGGTCGTGTATTCGCCCTGCTGCAGCACGCGCAGCAAGCGCGTCTGCGCCTCCATCGGCATGTCGCCGATCTCGTCGAGGAACAACGTGCCGCCTTCGGCCTGCTCGAACCGTCCGGCGCTGCGGGTGTTGGCGCCGGTGAAGGCGCCCTTCTCGTGGCCGAACAATTCCGATTCAATCAGATCGCGCGGGATCGCCGCCATGTTGATGGCGACGAAGGTGCCGGAGCGGCGCTTGCCGTAATCGTGCAGCGCCCGCGCCACCAATTCCTTGCCGGTGCCGGATTCGCCGGAGATCATCACCGTCAGGTCGGTCTGCATCAGCCGCGCCAGCACGCGGTAGATTTCCTGCATCGCCGGCGAGCGGCCGACCAGCGGGATCGACGAGTCGAAATCCTCGTTGGGCGCCGCGGCCGCCGTCCGCTCCTTCGGCTCGGCCAGCGCGCGGCCGACGATGGCGATCAGCTCCTTGAGGTCGAACGGCTTCGGCAGATATTCGTAGGCGCCGCGCTCGGACGCGCGGATCGCTGTCATGAACGTGTTCTGCGCGCTCATGACGATGATCGGCAGATCGGGCCGCGCCTTGCGGATGCGCGGGATCAGGTCGAAGGCGTTCTCGTCCGGCATCACCACGTCGGTGATCACCAGATCGCCATCGCCCTGGCTGACCCAACGCCACAGCGTGGCGGCGTTGCCGGTCGAGCGCACTTCATAGCCGGCGCGCGATAAGGCTTGGTTGAGCAC
>JBAUTW010000035.1:0-2667 GCA_049582365.1 Burkholderiales bacterium
GCCTCGGCTTCGCCCCGGTGCGCCCGGCGCTGCACGCGCTGCTGGCGCGGCGCGAGCGCTACGGCAGGCTGATCCTGCTGTACGGCTCGCGCAGCCCGCAGGAGATCCTCTACCGGCGCGAGATCGAGGCCCTGCGGCGCCGCCTCGACGTCGACATCCAGGTCACGGTCGACCATGCCACCGGGGCCTGGCACGGCAACGTCGGCGTGGTCACGGGCCTGGTCAGGCACGCGGCCTTCGATCCGGAGCACACGCTGGCGATGCTGTGCGGGCCCGAGGTCATGATGCGCTTCACCGTCGCCGCCCTGCGCGACGCCGGCGTCGCGCGCGAGCGCGTCTACCTGTCCATGGAGCGCAACATGCAGTGCGCGCTGGGCCACTGCGGGCATTGCCAGTACGGCGCGGACTTCGTGTGCAAGGACGGGCCGGTGCTGCGCTACGACCGCATCCGCGAGCGGCTCGCGGTGCGCGAGATCTGACATGCCGGGCGCCCGCAAGCCGAAACTCGCGGTCTGGAAGTTCGCCTCCTGCGACGGCTGCCAGCTCAGCCTGCTCGATTGCGAGGACGAGCTGCTGGCGGTCGCCGGCGCGCTGGAGATCGCCTACTTCCCGGAGGCCAGCCGGGCGATGGCCAAGGGGCCCTACGACCTGTCGCTGGTCGAGGGCTCGATCACCACGCACCACGACGCCGAGCGCATCCAGGAGGTGCGGCGGGTGTCGAAGCACCTGGTCACGATCGGCGCCTGCGCGACCGCGGGCGGGATCCAGGCGTTGCGCAACTTCAAGGACGTGAAGGAGTTCATCTCGATCGTGTACGCCAACCCGGCCTACATCGACACCCTGTCCACCTCGACGCCGATCGCGGACCACGTCAAGGTCGACTTCGAGCTGCGCGGCTGCCCGATCAACAAGCTGCAGCTGGTCGAGGTGATCTCGGCCTTCCTCGCCGGCCGCAGGCCGGTGACGCCGGCCCACAGCGTGTGCCTCGAGTGCAAGCTGAAGGGCAACGTGTGCGTGATGGTGGCGCACGGCACCGGCTGCATCGGGCCGGTGACGCACGCCGGCTGCGGCGCGCTGTGCCCGTCCTACAACCGCGGCTGCTACGGCTGCTTCGGCCCGATGGAGACGCCCAACGCGCGCGCGCTGGGCGAGCGCCTGCTCGCGCTGGGCATGCCCTCGCGCGACGTTGTGCGCGTGTTCCGCAACTTCAATGCCCAGGCCGGAGCCTTCCGCGAGGAGAGCGAGCGCCATGACTCGTAAGACGATCAAGGTCGACTACCTGGCGCGGGTCGAGGGCGAGGGCGCATTGCACGTCACGCTGAAGGACGGCGCGGTGCGCGACGTCGAGCTGCGCATCTTCGAGCCGCCGCGCTTCTTCGAGGCCTTGCTGCGCGGGCGCGCGTTCGGCGAAGCGCCCGACATCACCGCGCGCATCTGCGGCATCTGCCCGGTGGCCTACCAGATGAGCGCGGTGCATGCGATAGAGGACGCGTTCGGCGTCGAAGTCGACGCGCCGCTGCGCGCGCTGCGCCGGCTGCTGTACTGCGGCGAATGGATCGAGAGCCACGGGCTGCACATCACCCTGCTGCACGCGCCGGACTTTCTCGGCTACGAGAGCGCGATCGCGATGGCGCGCGAGCACCAGGCCGAGGTCGAGCGCGGGCTGCAGCTGAAGAAGGTGGGCAACGAGATCGTGCAGCTGGTCGGCGGGCGCGAGATCCATCCGATCAACGTGCGCGTCGGCGGCTTCTACCGCACCCCGGCGCGGCGCGAGCTGGCGCCGCTCGCCGAGCGGCTGAAATGGGCGCGCGACGCGGCGCTCGAGACGCTGCGCTGGGTCGCCGGTTTCGACTTCCCCGACTGCGAGCGCGACTACGAGCTGGTCGCGCTGCGCCACCCGCACGAGTACCCGTTCAACGAAGGGCGCGTGGTGTCGAACCGGGGGCTCGACATCGGCGCGCGCGACTACGAAGCGCACTTCGAGGAACGCCACGTCGCGCACTCGACCGCGCTGCAGTCGGTGATCCGGCAGCGCGGCGCCTACCTGGTCGGGCCGCTGGCGCGCTACAGCCTGAACTTCGACCGGCTCTCGCCGCTGGCGCAGCAGGCGGCGCGCGCGGCCGGGCTGGGCGAGACCTGCACCAACCCCTACCGCAGCATCGTGGTGCGCGCGGTGGAGACGCTGTACGCCTGCGACGAGGCGCTGCGGCTGATCGAAGGCTACCGCGAGCCCGAGCGGACCGCGGTGCCGGTCGAGCCGCGCGCGGGCGTCGGCTGCGCCTGCACCGAGGCGCCGCGCGGGCTGCTCTACCACCGCTACGCGCTCGACGCCGAGGGCACGATCACCGCGGCCAACATCGTGCCGCCCACCTCGCAGAACCAGGGCACCATCGAAGACGACCTGCGCGCCTTCCTGCCGCAATGGCTGGCGCTGGAGGACGACGCGCTGCGCTGGCGCTGCGAGCAGACGATCCGCAACTACGACCCGTGCATCTCCTGTTCCTGCCATTTCCTCAAGCTCGAGGTCGAGCGTGGCTAGCGCAGCGGTGGTCGTGATCGGCGTGGGCAATGCGCTGCGCGCCGACGACGCGGCGGGCCTGCTGGCGGTGCGCCGGCTCGCCCCGCGCCCGGGGCTCGAGATCTGCGAGCAAAGCGGCGAGGCGACCG
>JBAUTW010000036.1:0-3707 GCA_049582365.1 Burkholderiales bacterium
AGGTAGCGCAGCAGATGCGCCTTGGCCAGCATGCGGGTCGCGTTCAGTGCGCGCGCCGCGGCGACCGGGCCGAGCGGGCCCTGCGCGGCGGCGGCCAGTCCCTGCGACAGCGCCTTCAGGTAGTCGACCAGCGCGATCCAGTTCGCCTCGCGCCCGCGCTGCGCCTGAATCGGCGCGGCGAAGAACTGCGCCAGCAGCGCATCGGCGTGGCGCTGGCCGGCTTCCTGCGCGAGGGCGAAGATTTCCACCCGCGCACGCGCGTCCGGCAGCTTGCTCTCGGCCAACGACTCGAGCCAGCCGCGCATGTCGTTGAGCGCGATCAGCGGATCGGCGGCGCACATCTCCGCCAGCAGCTTCTTCGCCGCCGCGGGATCGCGCATCGGCTCGCCGGAGCCGCCGCCTTCGGTCTTCATCCACTCGAGCATGGGGCCTAGAGGTCGCGGTCGATCAGCGGCGGGATTTCCGCCCCCGGCAGCGCCTCGACGTCCTTCAGCTTACGCTCGATCTGGCGCGTGCGCGTCTCGGCGGCGTCGATCGAGTTGGCCACCGTCTGCAGCTGGCGCTTGGTGTTGGCCAGCACCTCGCCGAACCTGCCGAACTCGCTCTTGACCGCGCCCAGCACCTGCCACACCTCGGACGAGCGCTTCTCGATCGCGAGCGTGCGGAATCCCATCTGCAGGCTGTTGAGCAGCGCCGAGAGCGTGGTCGGGCCGCAGAGCGTGACGCGGTAGTCGCGCTGCAGCGCCTCGAACAGTCCGGGCCGGCGCAGCACCTCGGCGTACAGGCCCTCGAACGGCAGGTACAGCAGGCCGAAGTCGGTGGTCGCCGGCGGCGCGAGGTACTTGTCGGCGATCGTCTTCGCCTCGAGCCGGATGCGCGCCTCGAGCGCCTTGGCCGCGGCCTCGACCGCGACCGGGTCGGCCGCGTCCTGCGCCTCCTGCAGCCGCTGATAGTCCTCGGTCGGGAACTTGGCGTCGAGCGGCAGCCACACCACGCTTTCCCTGTCGCGTCCCGGCAGCTTGATCGCGAACTCGACGCGCTCGCGCGAGTCCGGCTTGGTCGCGACGTTGGTTTCGTACTGCTCTGGAGTGAGGATCTGTTCCAGCAGCGCGGCGAGCTGCACCTCGCCCATCACGCCGCGGTTCTTGACGTTGGAGAGCACCTTCTTCAGGTCGCCCACGCCGGCGGCGAGCGACTGCATCTCGCCCAGCCCCTTGTGCACCAGCTCGAGGCGCTCGGAGACCTGCTTGAAGGATTCGGACAGGCGCTGCTCGAGCGTCGCGTGCAGCTTCTCGTCCACCGTGCGGCGCATCTGCTCCAGCTTGTCGGCGTTCTCGATGCGGATTTTCTCCAGGCTCTGCCCGACCGTGCTGCGCAGCGTCTCGAATTGCTGGTTCTGCAGCCCCGCGACCGAGGCGATCTGGGTCGACATGCCCTGGCCGAAAGTGGCCAGGCTGCGCGAGAGCTCGTCGCGCGCCTCGCGCGCGGAGCTGCGCTCGCGCGCCAGCAGCACCCCCAGCAGCATCACCGCCGCGGCGGCGGCGACCAGCGTGAGCACGAGCAGGACTTGGCTCATTCCTGCCCCGGCATGTCGCCCCGCTTGTTGCGCATCCAGTCCGCGGTGGCGAAGAACTGCTGCATCATCCAGTCGCGCAGCTCGGGCGGCTCGACCTCGGTGTCCTCGAGCGCGCGGCCCATGCAGGCGAGCCAGGCGTCGCGCTCGGCCTTGCCGATCGCGTACGGCAGGTGGCGCGCGCGCAGCATCGGCGCACCGATCCTCTCCTGGTACAGCGGCGGCCCGCCGAGGTAGCCGCAGAGAAACATGAACAGCTTGTCGCGCGATCCCGACAGGTCCTCGGGATGAAGGCGTCGCACCGCGTGGTACTCGGGTTCCGAGTCCATCAGGGCGTAGAAGCGCTCCACCAGCGCGAACAGCACCGTCTCCCCTCCCAGCAGATCGAATGGCGTGGTTTGCTGCGACATCAGATTACACCCGATCGGCAAAATCGATCAGCGGCACACCTCGCGCCGGTGCCCGACCGCGAGCGCCAGCACCACCAGGCGGCCGTCGAGGATCTGGCAGATGATGCGGTAGTCGCCCACCCGGTAGCGCCACAGCCCGGCGCGGCCGCCCTTGAGCGCCTCGCCGAAGTGGCGCGGGTTCTTGCATCCGTCGATGCGCTCGTCGAGCCAGTCGAGGATCCGGCGCCGCACCTGCGCGTCGAGCTTGCGCAGCTGGCGCTCGGCGTGGTCGCTGATCTCAACGCTCCAGGCCAAGCTGTTTTCTGAGCTGCCGCAGCGACTTCGTCGAGCGCGTGGCGCGCAGCGCCTTTTCCGCCAGCTCCAGGTCCTCGGCGTCCTCGAGCAGGCGCACGATCGCCTCGCGCACCACCTCGCTCTTGGAGCGTCCGCTCACGCGCGCCAGCGCCGCGAGCTTCGCTTCGAGCTCCTTCTCCAGACGCAAGGCAAGCATTGAACCGCTCCGTATAACGACGTATGACAAGGATACCAGACAAGCCGCGCGCGAAAAAGGTGGTCTGACCCCGATTTAGACGGACTCGCGCAGGGTGAGCGCGGGCGAGGCGCGCAGGACTTTGCGCGAGGAGAGCCAGGCGTTGAGCGACAGCAGCAGGATGCCGGCGAGCGGGCCGGCGACGAGCAGCATGGGGCTGGGCGGCAGGTCGAGGTCGAACACGCGCTGCGCGAGCAGCTGGCCGATGGCGGCGGCGCCGGCGGTGGCGAGCACGCCGGCGACCAGGCCCATGGCGAGGAACTCGACCCGCTGACTGCCCGCGACCTGGGCGCGCGAGGCGCCGTAGACGCGCATCACCGCCGCTTCGCGCCGGCGCTCGTCCTCGGTCGAGATGAGCGCCGAGTAGAGAACGAGCAGGCCCGCGCCGAGCGCGAACAGGAACACGAACTGGACCGCGTTGATCAGCTGGTCGATCACGCCCTGCGCCTGGCGCACCGCGGCGCCGACGTCGACCACGGTGAGGTTGGGGAAGCGCTGGGTGAGCGCCTGCATCGCGCGCTCCTGGTCGGCCGAGACGCGGAACGCGGTGATGTAGCTGGTCGGCATCGATGCGAGCAGCGCCGGCGGCGCGATGACGAAGAAGTTGACCTTCATCGAGTCCCAGCGCAGCTTGCGCAGCGAGGTGACGCGGCCGCTGAAGGACTCGCCGCCCGCCTCGAAGCTGAGTGCGTCGCCCAGCTTCCAGCCGAGCGTGTCCGCGATGCCCTGCTCGACCGAGAGCTGGTGCGGGTCGGCGCCCTTGCGCCACCAGCTGCCGGCGGCGAGCTGGTTGTGGCCCGGCATCCGGTCCGCGTACGACAGGTTGAACTCGCGCTCGACCAGTCGCCTGGCGCGCTCGTCGCGGTAGTCCTCGGCCGCGACCGCCTTGCCGTTGACCGCGACCAGCCGCCCGCGCACCATGGGATAGATCTCGGGCACGCCGATGCCGCGCGCGGCGAAGAACGACTTCAGCGGCGCGAGCTGCTCGGGCTGGATGCCGAGCACGAAGCGGTTCGGCGCGTCGGGCGGCGCGGCGCGCCGCCATGCGTCCACCAAATCGTTGCGCGTGAAGCCGAGCAGCAGCACCGCGGTCAGGCCGAGCGCGAGGCTCGCGACCTGGATCGCGTTGCCGCGCGCGTGGCGCTTCAGGTTCGCCAGGCCGTAGCGCAATGCCCTGCTGTTGGCGCCCACCAGG
>JBAUTW010000037.1:0-2740 GCA_049582365.1 Burkholderiales bacterium
GGCGGCAGCCGCGCCGCGCGACGCCGCGGATCCGAACGGACCGATCAGGAGGTCGGCGTGGTCCTCGCGCACCAGGCGCGCGTACAAGCGCTCGGCCGTGACAGCCTCGGAACGGTCGTCGACCAGCCGCAGCTCGACGCGCCGCCCGAGCAGGCCGCCCGCAGCGTTGACCTCGTCCTGCCACAGCAGCAGCGCTTTGCGGTAGCCGGCCGCAAGATCGGCCAGCTGTCCCGTTTGCGCCACCGCGGCGCCCACCACCACTGGGCGCGTCTGCGTCTGCGCCGTGGCGCACGCGGGTGCGAGCGCCAACAGCAACGCCAGCAGCGGCGCGCGCAATCCATCCATCGTTTGCCTCAGATTCAAATCGTCCAAACTCCGGCTCCAAAGTAAGGTGTGACAAAATCCGCGTCAAGGAACATCGCACCGATGCCCCAGGAAAGCTTCCTCGCCCGGCTCACCGCCATCGTCGGCGGCGAACAGGTACTGACGCAGCCGCAGGATACCGCGCCGTATTTCACCGACTGGCGGCGGCAGTACCGTGCTGCCGCCGAGTGCGTGGTACGCCCCTCGAGCACGGCCGAAGTCTCGGCGGTGGTTCGGCTGTGCGCCCGCGAAGGCGTCGCGCTCGTGCCCCAGGGTGGCAATACCGGACTCTGCGGTGGCTCGGTTCCGAGCGGCGCGAAGCGCGAGATCGTACTGTCGCTCGCGCGCATGAACCGCATCCGCGAACTCGACGCGTTGAATAACACCCTGACCGCCGAAGCAGGATGCGTGCTGGCCGAAATCCAGCGCGCGGCCGACGACGCCGGACGGCTCTTTCCGCTCTCGTTGGGCGCGGAAGGCAGTTGCATGATCGGCGGCAACCTGTCGACCAACGCCGGCGGCGTGAACGTACTGCGCTACGGCAACGCGCGCGAGCAGGCGCTCGGGCTCGAGGTCGTGCTGTCCGACGGCCGCGTCTGGAACGGGCTGCGCGGCCTGCGTAAGGACAATACCGGCTACGATCTGAAGCAGCTCTTCATCGGCGCCGAGGGCACGCTCGGCGTGATTACCGCCGCGGTGCTGAAGCTCTACCCGAAGCCCTCGGCCGGCACGACCGCCTGGATCGCGGTCGCGAGCCCCGCGCGCGCGGTCGAACTGCTGGCGTGCCTGCGCGGGCGCCTCGGCGACCGATTGAGCGCGTTCGAGCTCGTATCGCGCGCGTGCCTCGACGCCGTTCTCGCGCATGCCCACGGCGCGCCCGATCCCCTCGCTGCGAAACACCCATGGTACGTGCTCGCGGAGCTCGCCGACAGCGGCGAGCAAGCTGCGCTGCAGGCGCTCGCCGAGCAGGCACTGCTCGAATGCGCCGAGCGCGGCGCACTGGAAGACGTCGCGCTCGCGCACAGCGAGGCGCAGGCGCGCGCCCTGTGGAAGATACGCGACACGATTCCGGAAGCGCAGTTTCGCAACGTCAAGCACGACGTATCAGTGCCGGTGTCGCGCGTGCCGGAGCTGATCGAGCGCGCTTCTGCAGCGCTGGAAGCCGAATTTCCGGGCGTACGGATCTACGCTTTCGGGCACATCGGCGACGGCAACGTCCACTTCAACGTTGGCATGGGCGACGCCGCGGCCACCGAGGGTCTGATGGCCCGCCAGGGCGCAGTCAACCGCGTCGTCTACGGCGTGGTCGACGCGCTCGGCGGATCGATCTCGGCCGAGCACGGGCTCGGACAGCTCAAGCGCGAGGAAATCCGCCGCCACAAGGATCCACTCGAACTCGCGCTCATGCGCACGCTCAAGGACGCGCTCGACCCCTTGGGGCTGATGAATCCCGGCAAGCTGCTTTGACCACCGCTCAGAGCTCCAGCGCTTCGCGTACCGCGTCAATCCCCGCGGCGGCGCAACGATCGTCCTCGACGCCGCCCGGTGCGCCCGAAACCCCGATTGCGCCGACCAGCGCGCCGCCGCTCTGAATCATCTTCCCGCCGCCGAGCACGACCACATGACGCAGGCCGCGCACTCCGCTTTGCGGCTTGCCGGGCTGGGTCAGATCGACCAGCTCGCCGGTGTCGGTCCTGAAGCTTGCCGCGGTCCATGCCTTGCCGATCGCCGTACGCACCGTATGCGGTCCGGCGAAGCGGTCACGCAGCACGACCTGCGGGGTGCCGCTGCGGTCCACCAGCGCCACCGTTACCTGATAGCCCAGCGCGCGACACTGCTTGAGCGCCGCCTGCGCCGCAAGCAGTGCGGTCTCGGGCGTCATGAACTTCACCTCGTAGGTAGCTTGCTGCGCCATGACCGGAGACGCAACGACGGACGAGGCAATAAGTGCGGCAGCGAGGATCGGGGATTTCATGTTTTCCTCCTTAGGTTTTCGAAGGGACACGGCCGCCGTGCGAGAGCGCAAGCGCGGCGGCCGTGAGGATGAAGAGAGCGATCGCGAGCGCGTTGCCCGCGCCGCCCGCCGCGCGCAGCAAGGGGCTCGTGCCCAGGTCACCCGCGAACCGGATCGCGAGCGAGACATGCAACAGCGCGAGCGGCGCATACAGGATCGCGGAATAGGGTAGCGCCACCCTCAGCACCGCCGGCAGGATCACCGGGGCATGGCCGAACACCATGGAGAACACGAACCCGAGCAGGATCGCGTGCAGCGCGGCGTCCCACAGCGCGCGTCCGTTGTCGAATGCCGCGCCGCTCGCCAGCAGCGCCCCGCCGAGCGCGAGCCATGCATACCCCGCCAGCAGGCACAGCGCAATGT
>JBAUTW010000038.1:0-8422 GCA_049582365.1 Burkholderiales bacterium
CAGCGACGACGGCGCGCGCAACGATTCCGCTTACTTCGGCGCGCTCGTCGGCGCCCGGCGCAAGCGCCGCGCACCCCGCAAGCAGGAACACCAATAAGGCCAGGAGCGCCCTCATGCCGCCGCCGGAAACGCCGGCCCGGCTTGGTGCGGCAGCGTCACCCTGAAATGCCCGCCACGGCCGCCTTCGACCACCGCGATCCGCCCTCCGTGTGCTTCGACGAACTCGCGCACGATCGCGAGCCCAAGGCCGCTGCCCTCGATTCGCCCGCTAGCCTTCGCCCGACCGCGAAAGAAGGAGTCGAACACTGAATCACGCTCCTCCGCCGGGACGCCCGGGCCGGAATCTATCACTTCGAGCGTGGCTGTGCCGCTTTCTTCCCGCGCCACCACCGAAATGCTTCCGCCTTCGGGCGTGAACTTAACCGCGTTGCCTAGCAGGTTATCCACAATCGAACGCAGCTTTTCGGGGTCAGCGCGCACTACCACCGGTTGCAAGTCTAGCGCCACGCGCTGACGCTTGGCTCGCGCCGCGAGCTGATGCGCGCGCGCGGCATCGCGCACCAGCATATCGAGCTCGACCGGCTGAAGATCGAGCGAGGCCGCGGCGTGCACCGCGCGTTGATAGTCGAGCAGGCCCTCGATCAGACGCTGCAGCTTAAGGCTGTTGTCGCGCATGATCGCCACGACCTGTTGCTGCGGCGGCGCGAGCGGGCCCGCAACCTGGTCGTTCAGCAATTCCGCGCCTTCGCGCAACGCAGTAAGCGGCGTCTTCAGTTCATGAGACACGTTGCGCAGGAAGCGGTTCTTCTGTGCCTCGAGCTCGGTCAGTCGGCGCCGCAACCAGTCCAGGCGCTCGCCCAGGTATTGCAGGTCCTCAGGCCCGCGCACCCTGATCGGCCGCGTGAAGTCGGCGCTGCCAAGCTGCCGAATCGATGCGTCCAGCTCCGCGATTGGCCGCACGATGAAGCGGGTCAATCCAAGCGCAATCGCGAGCGCGATCGCAGTGCTGAAGATAACCAGCAGGATAAGGCGTTGCTGCACGACTTCCGCGCTTGAGCGCAGGCGGTCGACTTCGCGGTCGGCCACCAGATAGCTGATCGCCAGCATTTCATAGGCGTTGTCCGCCAGCTTGTCGGCTTCCGCGCTTATCGCGCGCGGATCGATGGCTCGGCGCGGCTGCGCTGTGAGCTGGTCGTACAGGCTCTGCTCCTGCTTGACGGTGCGCTCCAGCGCGATCAGCTGCTGACTGTCGAGTGGAAGCTGCGAGAGCTCGCCCGATACCTGCTTGAAACTGCGATGCACGCGCGCGTAGTCATCCATCAACACTGGGTCGGCAAGCAGGGTCACCTGCTGCGCCAGGCGCTCGATCGAGCCGATACGGTTGACTAGCGACCTGCTCGCGCGCGCCGCCTGCGCCGCGCTGAACACTGCGTTGCGGCTTTGCTCTGCCAGCCGCTCGGTGTTCCAGGCCGAGTAGGCGAGCGCGCCCGCGAGCGGCAGCGCAACCAGCGTGAAGCCTGCCAGCAGCAGCCCTAGGAACGAGCGCGGATACGGAAGCGCAGTAGCCGCGGGGGACGGATTGGCGCTCATCTGACTATAATTATTGCAAAATTCCGTCGCAGACAGGACGAATGTCACAAACGCAGGCAGACGAAGGCGACGGTTCTCGCGTGCATCTGGTCGCGGCGGTCGCCTCCAACGGCGTCATAGGCGCCTGGGGCAAGCTGCCCTGGCACTTGCCGGAGGACCTGCAGCATTTCAAGGCGCTCACCTACGGCCATCCCGTGATCATGGGCCGCCGCACATGGGAGTCGCTCGGCAAACCCCTGCCGGGCCGGGACAACATCGTGGTCACCCGCAGTAAGGGGTTCGAAGCGCGCGGTGCGAGCGTAGCGTCCTCGCTCGATGCCGCGCTCGCTCTGTGCGCGAGTTCGCCGGTTGTGTTCGTGATCGGCGGCGGAGAGCTGTACGCCGCGGCGCTCGCCGACGCCGACGTTCTGTTGCTGACCGAAATCCAGCGCGACTACGAGGGCGACGCCCGCTTTCCGGATTTCGACCGCGGTGCTTGGCGGGAATGCGAGCGGGTCCGGCGTGCCACCGCCGAAGGCCTGCGTTACGACTTCGTGCGATACGAGCGCGCCCCGTCGGAATAAATTCCCTGCGTATCAAGACGCTGAACAAAAAAAGGCGGGCACGAGGCCCGCCTTCTTCAATCATGCAGCGGCCATCGCACTCAGCGCTTTGACTCGAAAATCCTCACTTCGGGCAGCGGGAAGCCATTGAATTCGCTTGCGTACGCTGTGGTGTAGGCCCCGGCATTGCGCAGGTAGAAGAAATCGCCTTCCTGCAGATCCGAAGGCAGCGGCTCATCGCGCAGGATCACGTCCACCGAATCGCAGGTCGGGCCGGCAACGTTCCACGTCACGTCCGGGCCGGAGCGATCGGTGCGGATGCGGTACTTGAGGCCCTCGGTGGTCTCGATGATGCCGCCAAACAGGCCAGCATCCAGGTGCAGCCAGCGTTTGCTCCCGCGCGCCGCGGTCCCAAGCACGCGGCAAACGAAATAACCGGCGTCGGAGACGAGATAGCGCCCGGGCTCGGCGATCACCCGCACCTCGGGCGGAAAACCCTTCAGCGCCTCGTTGACCACGTTGCCGATCACCTCGATTGACGGGATCGGCCTGACGTGGCGCACCGGGAACCCGCCGCCGATGTCGAGCAGGCGCGGCTTGAGCCCCGCCTTCGCCATCGCGTCGAACACCGTGCGCGCTTTTTCGATCCCGACGCGCCAGTTCTCCGGGTTGCGACATTGCGAGCCGACGTGGAAAGTCACTCCCGCGAGGTCGGCGCCGATTTTCGCCGCGGTGGCGATGATCTCCCGGGTTTCGGCCGCGCCGACGCCGAACTTGCCGGAGAGTGGCCAATCGCTGCCGATGTTGGGCGTCGCAACCCGCAGGTACAGCTTTGCGTCGGACTTCACCCCGTACACGCGTCTCAGCTCGTCGACGCTGTCGAGCACGAACCATTCGACGCCCTTGGCGGCGGCGTAGGCGATGGAATCGCGCGACTTGACTGGATTGGAGTAGAACACCTCGGCTGCAGGCACCCCCAGCGAAAGGAGGAGGTCGAGTTCAGCGATCGAGGCGATCTCGAAGCCTGCGCCCTCCTCGACCAGGACCTTGAGCACGCGCGGGTCCGGATTCGCCTTGACCGCGTAGTGCGGCCTCACGCGCGGCATGGCGGCATGGAAGCGCCGCGCCTTCTCGCGCACGATGGCTGTGTCGAGGATCAGAAACGGCCGCGTGTACTTCTTGCGGGCGGCCTGGCGCACGGTCTCGAAGTCGAGGCTGACTTCGGGGTGCGTGTCGAAGAGCTGTTCTTGCGGGTGAGTCGGTTGCTTGTTGCGAGCTATGCTAGTGGGGCGAGCGCCCATTCACGTCTCCCGGTTCACTAAGTCTCAGGAATTTCCAGAACGCAAACGTCGAAGCGCAACGCGTATCTCTTTCTGCCTGTCATGATGACCTCCTTGCCCTCGCCGGGGGTTGGTAAACTTGCGCCGATTATAGGGGTGACCCTCGCTGAGTCAAGGGCTTAGGCGCGTTTTTTTCAAGCTCGCACAGACTGCGCGGTGCGCTCGCCCCGGCGTCCGGTGCACGCTGCGGGGCGCCAAACCACAACATGCGGGAAGCAGGAGCGGTGCGCGGCGCCATATTGTGTCTCTGCGGCGCCGGCGAGGCGGATCAGATGCGCGGTAGCGTCACGCCCTGCTGGCCGAGGTACTTGCCGCCGCGATCCTTGTAGGAGGTCTCGCAGACTTCGTCCGACTCGATGAAGATAACCTGTGCCACGCCCTCGTTGGCATAGATCTTGGCCGGCAGCGGCGTGGTATTGGAGAACTCGAGCGTCACGTGCCCCTCCCATTCCGGCTCGAGCGGGGTGACGTTCACGATGATGCCGCAGCGCGCGTAGGTGGACTTGCCGAGGCAGATCGTCAGCACGTTGCGCGGGATGCGGAAGTACTCGACCGTGCGCGCCAGCGCGAAGGAATTCGGCGGAATGATGCAGACCTCGCCCCTAAAGTCGACGAAGGACTTCTCGTCGAACGCCTTGGGATCGACGATGCTGGAGTTGATGTTGGTGAAGATCTTGAACTCGTTCGAGCAGCGGATATCGTAGCCGTAGCTCGAGGTCCCGTACGACACGATCCGGCGTCCGCCGAGCTCCTTGACCTGGCCTGGCTCGAAGGGCTCGATCATGCGTGAGCTCTGCGCCATGCGCCTTATCCAGGTATCCGATTTGATCGTCATCTAGGTGTTCTGCACCACAATATTGGGAAACTTGGAAGTCATATCGCGCTGCGACTCCGCGATCTTCACCGCGCAGCGGCGCGCGATACGTCGATAGATCTCCGCCACGTGGCCGTCCGGGTCGGCGACCACGGTCGGGCGGCCTGAATCCGCCTGCTCGCGGATTGCGGTGTCCAGCGGCAGCTGGCCGAGCAGCTCAGTACCGTAGTCGGCGCACATCTTGTCCGCACCGCCGGAGCCGAAGATATGGCTCTCGTGGCCGCAGTTGGGGCAGACATGGATGGACATGTTCTCGACCACGCCCAGGATCGGAATGCCGACCTTCTCGAACATCTTGAGGCCCTTGCGCGCGTCGATCAGGGCGATGTCCTGGGGCGTGGTGACAATCACGGCACCGGTGACGGGCACCTTCTGGGCAAGCGTGAGCTGGATATCGCCGGTGCCCGGGGGTAGGTCGACCACCAGATAATCGAGGTCGCGCCAGCGCGTGTCCTTGAGCAGCTGCTCGAGGGCCTGCGTCACCATCGGCCCGCGCCACACCATCGGCGTGTCGGTATCGATCAGGAAGCCTATCGAGATTGCCTGAATGCCATGGCCTTCCATCGGCTCGAGGCTCTTGCCGTCCTTCGATTCTGGACGCCCCGAGATGCCGAGCATCATAGGCTGCGAGGGGCCATAGATGTCGGCGTCCAGAATTCCCACCGAGGCGCCCTCGGCTGCAAGCGCGAGCGCCAGGTTAACCGCGGTGGTCGACTTGCCGACGCCCCCCTTGCCCGACGCCACGGCGATGATGTTCTTGATCCCGGGAATCAACTTGACGCCCTTCTGCACCGCGTGCGCTACCACTTTCGAGCTCACATTTACGGTCACGGACGCCGCCCCCGCTTGGCGCAGCGCCTCGGTGATCTGCCGTCGGATCGGCTCGACTTGGCTCTTGCCCGGGTAGCCGAGCTCGACATCGAGTGACACGTTGGCTCCGCTGATCTTGATGTTGCGGGCCGAGCGGGTGCTGAGGAAATCCTTTTCGGTGTTCGGATCGACAAGCTGCTTGAGAGCTGCTTGGACTTGGGCTTCGCTGATGGTCATGGCAGGTTCCTCGCCCCGCACCATGCCGGGGCGGAGAAAAAACAGTCAAGTCTACCGAAAACGGCGCCGCTGCGACATAGAAACCCTGGTCGCTTTGCTAGAATTGTCGACTCCGCTTCAGGCCTCGCCGATGTCCCACCGCAGGATCCTCGTCACTTCCGCCCTGCCCTACGCCAACGGCGCGATCCACCTCGGCCACCTGGTCGAATACATCCAGACCGACATCTGGGTACGGTTCCAGAAGATGCGCGGTCACGAGGTGCACTACGTCTGCGCCGACGACACTCACGGCACGCCAATCATGCTGCGCGCCGACGCCGAAGGGATCGGCCCACGCCAGCTGATCGAGCGGGTCTGGCACGAGCACAAGCGCGACTTCGACGGTTTTGAGATCGGCTTCGACAACTATTACTCGACAGATTCGCCCGAGAATCGGGCCTTTTGCGAGGACATCTACCTGCAACTGAAGGAACGCGGCCTGATTGCGGTGCGTTCGGTCGAGCAGTTCTACGACCCGATCAAGGAGATGTTCCTGCCCGACCGCTATATAAAGGGCGAATGCCCCAGGTGCGGCGCCAAGGACCAGTACGGCGACTCCTGCGAAGTGTGCGGCGCCACCTATTCGCCCACCGACCTCAAGAACCCGTACTCGGTGGTCTCGGGCGCCCGCCCCGAGCGGCGTGCCTCCGAGCACCATTTCTTCCGCCTCTCCGACCCGCGCTGCGAGACGTTCTTGCGCCGCTTCACCCAGGGCGGCGATCGCCTGCAGCCCGAAGCGGCCAACAAGATGAAGGAGTGGCTCGGCGAGCAGGGCGAGCACCTGCTCACCGATTGGGACATCTCGCGCGATCCGCCCTATTTCGGCTTCCCGATCCCCGGCACCGGCGGGACGAAGTTCTTCTACGTCTGGCTCGACGCGCCGGTCGGCTACTTCGGCAGCTTCGCGAATTACGCTGCGAAGCGGCGAGTTGAAGGCGCCGCGATCGACCAGGACGCCTTCCTGCGCACGGACAGCGACTCCGAGCTGGTGCATTTCATCGGCAAGGACATCCTGTATTTTCACGCGCTGTTCTGGCCCGCGATGCTTGAGCACGCGGGGTACCGCACCCCGTCGAAGATCTACGCGCATGGCTTTCTCACCGTTAACGGCGAAAAGATGTCCAAGAGTCGTGGTACGTTCATCACCGCGGAGAGCTACCTGCGTCTCGGGCTCAACCCTGAGTGGCTGCGCTACTACTACGCCGCCAAACTCGGCCCGACGATGGAAGACATCGACCTCAACCTGGACGACTTCGTCGCCCGGGTGAATAGCGACCTGGTAGGCAAGTACGTGAACATCATCAGTCGCTACGCTGCGATCCTGAACAGGCACTTCGACGGCAGGGTGCTGCCTGAAGACCACGATCGGATCTCAGAGACTCGGCGTTACTCGATGCACGCCTACGCGGCCGAAGACACGATTATGCAAGCCTACGAGAACCGCGAGTACGGCAAGGCCTTGCGCGAGGTCATGCGAGTCGCTGACCTGATCAACCGGCAGATCGACCAGGACAAGCCGTGGGATATGGCGAAGGACGCTTCGAAGAAAACTGAACTGCACGTCCTTTGCTCCGACTGCGTCAACGCGTTCCGGATACTCACCTATTACCTGGCGCCGGTCCTGCCGCAGACCGCAGAACGCGCCGCCGAACTGCTGGGGCTCGAATATCCGTTCGCGTGGGCCAACCTCGCGCGACCGGTCACCCGCGTCAAGCCCTACCAGCACCTGATTACGCGTGTCGACACCAAGCAAATCGCGGCGCTGGTCGATGCGAACCGGGAAAGCCTGCAACCCGCGCCCACCCAGCAATCCCAGCAACGCCATGCCGAGCACCAGCAGCACGCCGCCGAGGAGAGCGCAGTGAACGAAACCATCTCAATCGAAGATTTCAACAGAATCGACCTGCGCGTCGCACGCATCGTGGACGCGCAGCAGGTCGAAGGCGCGGACAAGCTGGTCAGGCTCACGCTCGATATCGGCGAAGAAACGCGCACCGTGTTCGCCGGCATCAAGTCGGCTTATGACCCCGAAAAGCTCAAAGGCCGCCACACGGTGATAGTCGCGAATCTCGCCCCGCGCAAGATGCGCTTTGGTGTGTCAGAAGGCATGGTGCTGGCCGCGTCGGGCGAAGGTCCGGGCATATATCTCATCGCGCCCGACGACGGGGCGCTGCCTGGCATGCGCGTAAAATAACGCTGTCGCGGCCCCATGCCGCAAATCGGGCAACGCCCTGAGATGGAGAATTCCGGTCGAACGCTGGTGTGCAGCGTCGTGTTCCTCGACATCGCGGAATATTCGAAGAAGCCGGTAGCGGAGCAGCTGCAGCTCAAGCAGTCGTTCAACGGCATTTTGGCGAACGCTCTCGATCAGGTTCCGGTGCGGGACCGGATCATCCTCGATACCGGCGACGGCGCCGCGATCGCCTTTCTCGGCGACCCTGAAGACGCCTTGTTCTCCGCCATGTCCATCCGGGACTCGGCAGGCGCACTGCCGGTGCGCCTAGGCGTCAATCTCGGGCCGGTGCGGCTGCTGAAAGACCTGAACGGGCAGATGAATATCATCGGCGACGGAATTAACGTTGCGCAGCGCGTAATGGGTTTTGCGCGGCCCGGACAGTTACTCGTATCGCGCTCCTTCTACGAAGTGGTATCGCGCCTTTCGCGCGACTACGAGAAGTTGTTCTTTCATGAGGGCTCGCGAACCGACAAGCACGTTCGTGCGCACGAGGTGTACTCAGTCGGCTCCGGCATACCGGCAGGGCGGCGCGTGGTCGACACGGTGGCGCGCCTGCGCGAGAACGGCGGCAGCGCGAGCTGGCTCGCGGCCACCGGGCCTCTCGGGCTCAACCGGACCGCGATGCTGGCCGCATCTCTCGTGTTCGTCGCGCTGGTGGCTATCGGCCTGACCGTGCGCGGCAAGATCGAGCGCGAGGCGGCCTCCGCCATCCCTGGCGAGCAGGCGCTAGCGGCGCCCGCGGCGGCGAATCCGG
>JBAUTW010000039.1:0-2337 GCA_049582365.1 Burkholderiales bacterium
GCGAGCGCCGGCATGGGCGACGTGCTGTCCGGCGTCCTCGGCGCGCTGCTGGCGCAGGGTCTTGCAGGCGAGGCCGCGCTGGTGCTCGGCACGCACCTGCACGGCTGCGCCGCCGACGCGCTGGTCGCGCAGGGACAGGGACCGGTGGGGCTGCGCGCCGGCGAGCTGATCGAGCCCGCGCGCCGGATCTGGAACGGCTGGCTAGGGCGCGGCCGCTGACGGCTGCTTGGCGCACAGCGCCTGCAGCGCGCGCACTGTACGCCAGTTGCGCGTGCTGGCCCTGGCGCCGAGCGTCTTCTCGAAATAGGCGTTGCTCAAACCGCTCTTGGCGTAGCCGTTCGGGCAGTACAGGTACACCACCCGCCCGACCAGCGCCGCCTTTTCCCCTTCCTGCAGCGGCAGCTGCTGCTCGGTGAACAGCGTCTCCGGCACGTGGCGGAACAGGAACGTGGCGTGATACAGGCTGCCCGCCTTCGCCGCGCGCGGCGAGAGCGGATTCGCGCGCACGATCTCGTCGAACTCCTTGGCCGGCAGCACCAGCACGTTCACTTCCTGGCTGAAGTCCGCCGCGAGCTTCGCCTCGAGCGCATCCGCGAGCGCGTGCGAGTCCTCCTGGGTGGACGAGAACACCAGGTTGCCGCTTTGCAGGTAACTGACCACGCTGGTCAGCCCCAGCGCCTCGAAGCTCGCACGCAGCGCGTCGCCGCCGACGCGCTTGCGGCCGCCGACGTTCACCGCGCGCAACAAGGCGACGAACGCGCTCATGCGCGCGCCCCGGCGCGCCTGCGACGCAATGGATTGATGTGATTGGCAGCGGACATTTTGTCTCGTCGTATCATGCAATTACGCCGACTGCCGGCGCGAGACAAGCCAGAGCGCTTCAGCCTTCCCCAGCGCGAACATACCACCATCGGCGGCCGAGCGCTTTCGGACGAGCGAATCTGCTGCAAGCACCGCGTCAGCCGGCTGTGCCGCGGGCGCGCCGGCGTGACACGCCGTTACGGGTTCGACCGCGCGACGGGTCGTGCGTCGACATCCAGCCCGGTGAGCGTGTAGTCGGATCGATAAAGTGCGCTAAGCACGGCTTCGGCCCCCTGCTCCTCCAATCCACTTGCGGCAAGATCGGTCTCGATCAGCGCCGCCACGCCGCTTTCGCTGTAGCCGGTGACCAGAAGCGCCCAGTCGACATTGGCGTCTGCCCCTCGGATCCTCTGCTCGTTCGTCATCTGCGGCGACGCGGCCCCGGCCAGCAGATGGGCGGCGGCCAGGCCCGGCCGCAGCGGCAGCTTCGGCAGCACCTGCTGCATGAGCCAGTTGCTCAGTTGCCGCTTCGCGTCCGCAGCCGGCCTGAAGCGGGTGAGTAGTCCGAAGTGGCCGGCGCCGAGCCCGAAGCTGCCAACCACCGAGCAGAGCCCTCTCGCCATTGCGCGGTAGTGAGGCATCATCTTCCGCGTCCATGGGGTCGGGTTGTTCAGGCGCTCAAGATACGCGCCTGAGACCAAGGTATCGAGCTCGGCGACCTCATACAGGACCAGGTATCTGGGCCGGCCGCGCAGCGCTACCCAGCGCGTGCCCCTGCGAAAGCCCGGGATCGACAATCGTTCGGGAAGGTGCTCGTGAGTGTGCCAATCATCATGCTCGTCCACTGCGTCCTGCGCAATGTCGAAGGACAGAAGCATCGCGGCTTTCCCGAGCAAGGGCATTCTCGTATCTCCGTGGGCAAAGGGCCGGACTTGGACGCCTGCGGCGAAGGCTTAGGCCCGCGCACGGCCGCGCGCGATGATCTGGCCGACGCGGAACAGCGGCACCGATGCATACAAGAACAGGGCCGCGCGCGGCGCACAGAACGCGGTGGCGCTGCCGGCGAGGAAGGCGCAACCGAGAACGAGCGTGGTTCTTGCCTGAACGCGCTGCTGCGCGAAGACCTTCGCATCCTGGGAATGACTGCCGGCGGCGAGACGAAGCCACACAAAGCCGCCGGAAGCCGCCAGCATGATCACGCCGTACAGGGCCACGGGAACCGGCTCCGTCCAATGCGTCTCGCTGGCGAACGCCAGAGCGAACGGCACCAGCGACATGAAGAACAGGAGAACACCGTTGGCGAACAGCATCGGGTAATTGACCGTACGGATTTCGGCCACTATGTCGTGATGCGCGACCCACATCATGAATACGTTGCCGAACGACAGGAGGTAGGCGAAGTACACGGGCCAATAGTGCCCGAGCGCCGCCAGGGTTGGTTCCTTCGGCACCTTTAGCTCGAGCACCATGATGGTCAGGATGATGGCGATCACGCCATCCGAGAACGATTCCAGTCTGTTCTTGTTCACCTCGAGG
>JBAUTW010000040.1:0-3837 GCA_049582365.1 Burkholderiales bacterium
GTGGGCGAATGGACGCTCGAGCGGGCGCTGTCGCAGATCGGCGCCTGGCAGCAGGCGCTGCCGGCCGCGCCCTGGTTCGCGCTCAACGTCTCGGCGCCCGAGCTGGCGCAGGGCGAAGGCTACGTCCGGCAGCTGCGCGACGCGATGGCGGCGCACCGCATCGCCGCCGGCAGCCTGGAACTGGAAGTCACCGAGCGGGTGCTGATGTCGCACCTGCCGCAGAACGTCGAGACTCTGCGCCAGCTGGGCCAGGCCGGGGTGCGCCTCGCGATCGACGACTTCGGCACCGGCTACTCGAGCCTTTCCTACCTGCGCCGGCTGCCGATCGACAAGCTCAAGATCGACCGCTCGTTCCTGCACGAGCTCGCCTCGCATCCGGCCGACGAGACCATCGTGCAGACGATCGCCGCGATGGCCCGCACGCTCGGCCTGTCGGTCGCCGCCGAGGGGGTCGAGACCGAAGCCCAGCTCAGGCGCCTGCTCGCGCTCGGCTGCGAGGAGTGGCAAGGGCACTACTTCAGTCCGCCGGTCGAGGCGGCCGAGTTCGAGCGCCTGCTGAAGCAGCGCCTGGCGGCGGCCTCCTGAGGCGCGAGAGAAACTAAAGAGGACGCAACGCTGCTCGCCGCATCGCGCCGGACAGCAGGACCTTCCTGCCGATCGCGGACGGGACTGCGGACAGCAGCGCCCTGGCGACCGCCGACGCTTCGATGGGCTTGAAGTTCGCGGGGATCAGCAAGCCGAGCGCCTTCCCCAGCGCGTACGCCAGCTCCTCCCCGCGCCGGGTGGCTTGCCCGAGGGCTTCGCGGTCGCCGACCAGCATGGATGGGCGCGCGATGACCAGGCCCTCGAACGGCATCTGCGCCAACGCGTTCTCGAGCTCTCCTTTGACGCGGCTGTAGAAGACCCTCGAGCCGGCGTCGGCTCCCATGGCGCTCACCAGGCCCGCCTTTCTCGCGCCGGCCGCCGCCGCCGCCGTCGCCACGGCGAGGTTGGCATCGTAGTCGACCGCACGGAACGCGGCCTGACTGCCGGCGACCTTGATCGTGGTGCCGAGCGCCAGGTACACCTCGTCGGCGGGCGGCAGCACAGGCAGTGCGGCGAAATCGACCACGTGCGCAGTCAGCTTGGGATGCCGAATCGCCGGTGCCCGGCGTCCGAGGCTGTGCACGGCGGCCACGGTTCGGTCGGCCAGCAGACCCTCGAGCAGGCCTCGGCCCACCAGGCCGGTGGCGCCTGCAATGATGACGGTTCGGCCAGTCATGGCTATTGTGCCTTTGTCCCGCCTAACGCGCCGCCCGCTTGCGGACGGTCGCTGTTTCGTGAAAGCGAACCGATTTCACTTGAGGAGGCGACGGACCTCGGCGAAGACCTCATCGGCGGGGATCAGTTTGGCCTTACCGCTGTCGAAGTCTGCGATTCGGCGCTTGATTTCCTCCGCCCACGCGGCATCGACTTCGGCGTCAGGTTCCTGCACTGACGCGAGCAACTCTTCAGCGAGCCGGACGCGATCCTCTGGTGGTAGCGCACGGGCCTTGTGTGAAAGCTCTTCAGATCCTGCGCCCGCTCGTAGATACCTTGTACTGTCCGCGCCGCAGCCTGAGGATTATCCGCGGCAATGTATTCAAAGATGTCCTCAAGCCAGCGCTGGGCCTCGAGCGTCCAGGCTATTTCTGCCATGAGCGGATGCGGTGGCCCATGTCTTCATTCGACATCGTGCGCTTGGCATCCGAATCGGAAAGACCACGCTCAACCATGACGTGGAATGCAAGCTCGCGGACGATTTCTTCCCGCGAGCTATCGTCGGGTTGTCCCGCGATGAGGCGGGCGAGCTCTTCTTTGGCGGTGGACATGGCTGGCGCCTCCGATCTAGTTCAATTCTGCCCGAGTCCCCGGGCGATGGCCAATGCCACATAATGCTTGAGCTCAGCCGCGCCGCCGCAGGCGGTGTCGGCTGGAGCGAATCGTTAGACGGCAGTTACAAGCTAGCATCGGGCTTGCTACTGCGTCGCTCGCTTTATCCAGAAGTTCCACAGGCCTGTTTGTTGTTCCCATCCCTCGTCCTTTAGCCCGTCACAATATAGGACTCTCCGCCAGAGTCTCGGGTCTTCAGGTACCCAACGACACTTCGAGCCATCTCTTACGCGAGTAACCACATTGATAACGCCACTCTCTTTTGATCCGCCCGATCTTATTTCAACGACATCGTCCAGTTGCGTGGTGATCCCTTCCGGAATAAAAAATGCGATGGCAGTTTCACGCTCGTTTGGACCGCCACAGCATTGGACGCGCCCCGCCGCAAAACTGCTGTTACCAACTTTTTCAAGGTCACCACCCGCCTTCTTTATCGCCTCATGAAGCGGCTTCTCAGCGAGAATTTGATTACGCGTCGCGTATTCAACAATTTGGGCGAGACGAAGAGAGTAATCCGGTGTTTGATTTGGAATGATCGACTGGCATCCGCCTGCAATTAGCACCAATGAAGCAACTGAGGATATCCGGAAGGCTTTCATAATTTCCCCCTGTATGTCGGCTACCTTGCACCTGCCGTCTAACGAATGAAAGGGACTTCCCCGTCGCGGCGACGGCATCGAGGTGCCAAGATTGAAGTGTCTGTGTTCAATCTAAATAGCCGGAGGGGAAGTCATGGAACAGATTACTACCGTGGGGATCGACCTGGCAAAGAACGTGTTCTCGCTGCATGGGGTGGATGGTGCGGGCAGGACGGTACTGCGCCGCACGGTGCGGCGCGATCGGCTGCTGGAGACGGTGGCGGGTTTATCGCCGTGTCTGATCGGCATGGAGGCCTGCTCGGGGGCGCACGAATGGGGCCGGCGCTTCGAGCGGCACGGGCACACGGTGCGGCTGATGGCGCCGAAGTTTGTCGCGCCGTACCGCAAGAGCGGCAAGAACGACGGCAACGATGCCGAGGCGATCTGCGAAGCGGTGAGCCGCCCGAGCATGAGGTTTGTGCCGGTCAAGTCGACCGAGCAGCAGGCGCTGCTGACCCTGCACCGGGTACGTCAGGGTTTCGTGGTCGAGCGCACCGCGCTGATCAACCGGCTGCGCGGGCTACTCTCGGAGTTCGGCGTGGTGCTGCCGTTGCGCTCGGTGACGGTGCGCCGCCAGGCCACGGCCGCCGCCGAAGGGCTGCCCGAGCTCGCCCAGCGCGCGATCGGTGATCTGCTCGAGCAGATGCGGGTGCTCGATGAACGCATCGGCGGCTACGACCGGGAGATCGAGGCCCAGGCGCGCCTGTCGGAGCCCGCACGCCGGCTGATGAAGATCCGCGGCATTGGCGCGACCACCGCCTTGGCGATCGTGGCCACCGTAGGCGATGCGCGGGAGTTCAAGAACGGCCGGCAGTTCGCCGCCTGGATCGGGCTGGTGCCGGGCCAGTACTCCACCGGCGGCAAGCCGCGGCTGGGGCACATCAGCAAGCGCGGCGATGCGTACCTCAGAAACCTGCTCGTGCAGGGCGCGCGCTCTGTCCTTCATACCGCGGCCGCTCACCAGGATCGCATGTCGCGCTGGGCGCTGGAACTGCAGCCCCGGCGCGGCTACTACCGTACGCTCGTGGCGATCGCCAACAAGAACGCGCGCATCGCCTGGGCGCTGCTCGCCAAGAACGAAACGCTGCGCTAGGCATGAACAGACCCATCCGCTGAGACTGCACTCGACGATGACGAAACGGTCAGACCGGCGCCCGGAGAACCTGATCAAACTCCACGGCGGCAATCGACGCCGACTAACGAGCGAGGACCGGGCGTGCGGCTTTCATCAGGGCCAGAGCACCAGAATGCTCACAAACAGGCCGGTTATAGTGACGCAGTCCGACCT
>JBAUTW010000041.1:0-3147 GCA_049582365.1 Burkholderiales bacterium
GTGGTGCTGCTCGCCGCGGGGAGCCTGGTGCCGGGCGACGGCGTGCTGCTCGAGGCGAAGGACTTCTTCGTCAACCAGGCGCTGCTCACCGGCGAGAGCTTGCCGGTGGAGAAGCAGCCCGGCAAGAGCCCCGAAGGGGCGGGCCTGGTCGGGCGCGCGAACTGCGTGTTCATGGGCACCTCGGTGCGCAGCGGCACCGCGCGCGCGCTGATCGTGCGCACGGGGCGCGCGACCGAAATCGGCGCCATCGCCGAGCACCTGCAGCGCAGGCTGCCGGAGACCGATTTTGAGCGCGGCCTGCGCCAATTCGGCTATCTGCTCGCGCGCGTGGCGGCGCTGATGGTGATCGCGGTGTTCGCGGTCAACGTGTTTTTCCACCGCCCGGTGCTCGAGTCGCTGCTGTTCGCGGTCGCGCTCGCGGTCGGCATCTCGCCCGAGCTGCTGCCCGCGATCCTCACCGTAACCCTGGCGCGCGGCGCGCGCGCGATGGCGAAGCGCGGCGTCATCGTCCGGCGGCTGAGTGCGATCGAGAACCTCGGCAGCATGGACGTGCTGTGCACCGACAAGACCGGCACGCTGACCGAGGGCGAGGCGCGCGTGGCGCTCGCCTGCGACGCGAGCGGCGCACCGAGTCCGGCGGTGCTGCGCGACGCCTTCCTCAACGCCGTGTTCCAAACCGGGCTCGGCAACCCGCTCGACGACGCGATCCTGGCCGCGGCGCGGAATGCCGGGCTCGACGCGGGCGCAGTGAAGAAGCTCGACGAGATTCCCTACGACTTCGTGCGCAAGCGCCTCGGCGTGGTGGTAGACGATCCGCTCGCGGGCGATGCGCCGCGGCTGATCATCAAGGGGGCGGTCGAGCAGGTGCTCGAGGTGTGCAGCGGCCTGGGCGAGAGCCGCGCGGCGATCGACGCGCGCTTTCGCGAGTGGAGCCTACAGGGCTACCGCGTGATCGCGGTGGCGGTGCGCGACCTGCCGCGAAAAGAGGTCTATCGGCGCGAGGACGAGCGCGAGATGCGGCTCGCCGGATTCCTCCTGTGCCTCGATCCGCCCGACGCGCAGGCGCCGCGGGTGCTGGCGGAGTTCGCGCACCTCGGAGTGGCGGTGAAAATCATCACCGGCGACAACCGCTACATCGCGGCGCACGTCGCGGACGCGGTCGGCCTCGACGGCAAGGCGCTGCTCACCGGGGCGCAGCTGGACGCGATGTCCGACGAGGCGCTGTGGAGCGCGGCCGCAGGCACGCACGTTTTCGCCGAGGTCGATCCCAACCAGAAGGAGCGCATCATCGGCGCGCTGCGCCGCAGCGGCCGCGTGGTCGGCTACCTCGGCGACGGCATCAACGACGCGCCTGCGCTGCACGCGGCCGACGTCGGCATCTCGGTCGAGCACGCCGCCGACGTCGCCAAGGAGACCGCGGACATCGTGCTGCTCGAACACGACCTGGCGGTGCTGCACGAGGGCGTGCTGCAGGGGCGAACGACTTTCGCCAACACCATCAAGTACGTCTTCGCCACCACCAGCGCCAACTTCGGCAACATGCTTTCGATGGCGGCGGCGTCGCTGTTCCTGCCCTTCCTGCCGCTGCTCGCGAAGCAGATCCTGCTCAACAACTTCCTCTCCGACGTGCCCTCGGTATTCATCGCCGGCGACAACATCGATGCCGCCTGGCTGCGCAAGCCCTACCGCTGGAGCATCGCGTCGATCCGGCGATTCATGGTGGTGTTCGGCCTGATCAGCACGTTCTTCGACTTCGTGACCTTCGCCGTGCTGTGGCACGTCGCCGCCGGCAACCCGGACCTGTTCCGCACCGGCTGGTTCGTCGAGTCGCTGCTGAGCGAGCTGGCGGTGCTGCTGGTGATCCGCACCACGCTGCCGTTCTACCGCAGCAGGCCCGGCGCGCTGCTCGCCTGGTCCACGCTCGGCACCGCGATCACGGCGCTCGCCCTGCCCTATCTGCCGCACGCCGCGGTGTTCGATTTCGAGCCGCTGCCGGCGGCGCTGCTCGGCGCGGTGATCGGCGTCACCGCGGCCTACGTGCTGGTCACCGAGTTCGCCAAGCGGGTCTTCTACCGCTTTCCTACTTCTGGAACCCCCGCACCAGGCTCGCGCGCGCCGTCCCCGCCTGCATGAGCAGCGCGAAGTCCGAGCCCGACAGGATCAGGCGCGCGCCCATGCCGATGTGGCGCTCGAGCAGCTCGGGGCTGTACATGCCGCCCATGCCGGGGTGCTTGCCGTGCTTTCTGCACGCCGCGATCACCCTGGTGTAGGCGTCGGCCACGCGCGGGTCGTCGAACTTGCCCGGGATGCCCATCTCGAAGCAGAGGTCGTTGGTGCCGATCAGCAGCGCGTCGACGCCCGGCACCGCGGCGATCGCGTCGGCGTTCTCGACGCCCTGCGGCGACTCGATCATCACCACCACCAGGGTCTCGTCGTTCACCAGCCGTGCGGTCTCGCCCACCGGCTGCGGCGCGAAGCCGGTCTGCTGCAGCGCGCCGCCCATCGAGCGGCGCCCCGCGGGCGGGAAGCGACAGTGGTCGGCCACGCGCCTGGCCTGCTCGGGGGTGTCGATGTGCGGGAACACGATCCCCTGCGCGCCGTTGTCGAGCGCGCGCGAGGCGTGGTGATGCTCCAGCCCCGGCACGCGCACCAGCGGCGTGATCCCGACCGCGAGCGCGGCGGCCGAGATCTGCGCCGCGGTGTCCAGGTTCATCGAGCCGTGCTCGCAGTCGATGAACAGCCAGTCGAAGCCCGCGGTCTTGAACAGCTGCGCGCTGTCCACCGTGCGCGCCTGGCGCAGCCCGAGCCCGATCGCGAGCTTGCCCTCGCGCAGCTGGCGCTTGGCGTGATTGACGACTGCCGGCATGACTCCTCCCCGATAAGGAAACGCGAAGACGCGGAGCATACCGGAGCCTGCGGTACCCTTGCGCGCATGCGCCTGGTCCTGGACACCAACGTCTGGCTCGACTGGCTGGTGTTCGACGATCCCGAGCTGGCGGCGCTGCGCGCCGCGGTGGAGCAGGGCCTGGCGCAGGTGTTCATCGACGCCGCCTGCGAGGCCGAGCTGGCGCGCGTGCTGGCCTATCCCCTGGGGCGGGTCAGGCTCGACGCGGCGGCGCAGGCGGCCTGCCTCGCCGAGTGCCGGCG
>JBAUTW010000042.1:0-3492 GCA_049582365.1 Burkholderiales bacterium
GCTGTACGGCGGGCGCGAGGTGCTCGCGCTCGCGGCGCGCAGGCTACCCGCCATCCCGGCGCTCAAGCGCGCGCTGGCGACGCTGCGCGCGCTCGCTGAGGCGAGCGTGCTGCCGGCGAGCTTCGACCTCGCCGAGCTGCGCGGCTACCACTATCACTCCGGCGCGGTGTTCGACGCGTATTGCGAGGGTGTCAGCGGCGCGGTCGCGCGCGGCGGGCGCTACGACGAAGTCGGCAAGGCGTTCGGGCGGCCGCGTCCTGCGACCGGCTTCTCGATCGACCTGCGCGAGCTGGCCGGGGCCGCGGCGCCGCTGTCCTCGAGCGAGCCGATCCTCGCGCCGTGCGCCAACGGAAAATCAAAGCTGGCGGCGAAGATCGACGCGCTGCGGCGCGCGGGCGAGATCGTGATCGAGGAGCTGCCGGGGCACGCGCGCCACCGCAGGGAGCTGGGCTGCACCAGGCAGCTGGTGCAAAGGCGCGGCGCATGGATCGTCAAGCGAATCGGAAAAACCAAGTGAGCGCGAGAAACGTAGTCGTCATCGGCACGCAGTGGGGCGACGAGGGCAAGGGCAAGATCGTCGACTGGCTCACCGACCATGCGCAAGGCGTGGTGCGCTTCCAGGGCGGGCACAACGCGGGACACACGCTGGTGATCGGCGGCAAGAAGACGGTGCTGCACTTGATCCCGTCGGGGATCCTGCGGCAGAACGTGGACTGCTTCATCGGCAACGGCGTCGTGGTGTCGCCGCAGGCGCTGGTCGCGGAGATGGACGAGCTCGAGGCCGCGGGCGTGCCCGGGGTCGTGGCGCGGCTCTGCATCTCGGAAGCCTGTCCCCTCATCCTGCCCTACCACGCGGCGCTCGACGCGGCGCGCGAAGCGAGCAAGGGCACGAACAAGATCGGCACCACCGGACGCGGCATCGGCCCGGCGTACGAGGACAAGGTCGCGCGGCGCGCGATTCGCCTGCAGGACCTGTTCAAGCCGGTGCGCTTCGCCGAGAAGCTCAAGGAGCTGCTCGAGTACCACAACTTCGTGCTGACCCAGTTCCACGGCCAGCCTGCGGTGGACTTCCAGCAGACGCTCGACGAGGCGCTCGCGCTCGCGCCGCGCCTCGCGCCGCTGGTGGCCGACGTGCCGCGCGCGCTCTACCACGCGAACCGCGCGGGCAAGAATCTCCTGTTCGAGGGTGCGCAGGGGTCGCTGCTCGATATCGACCACGGCACCTATCCGTTCGTGACCTCGTCCAACTGTGTGTCGGGGGCGGCGGCCGCGGGCGCTGGCATCGGCCCGCACCATCTGCATTACGTGCTCGGCATCACCAAGGCCTACACCACCCGCGTCGGCAGCGGGCCGTTTCCGACCGAGCTGTCGGACGACGTCGGCGAGCAGCTGCGCCAGCGCGGGCAGGAGTTCGGCGCTACCACCGGCCGCCCGCGCCGGACGGGCTGGTTCGACGCCGCGGCGCTCAAGCGCTCGATCCAGATCAACGGCGTGTCGGGGCTGTGCATCACCAAACTCGACGTGCTCGACGGCGTCGAGGCGGTGAAGATCTGCGTCGGCTACCAGATCGACGGCGAGATGAGCGATATATTGCCGGTGGGCGCCGAAGAGCTGGCGCGCTGCGTGCCGGTGTACGAGGAAATGGCGGGCTGGATGGAGAGCACGGTCGGCGTCAGGCGCCACGACGGCCTGCCCAGGGCCGCGCGCGACTACCTCGCGCGCATCGAGGCGCTGACCGGGGTGCCGATCGATCTGATTTCCACCGGCGCCGACCGCGACGAAACCATCGTCCTGCGCCACCCCTTCGAAGCGGCCGAATAAGTTCTTTGCGAAGCGCGCCCCTGGGCGTAGGATCGAGCCAGAGCGAAAAGAGCGAAGAGGGCAAGGCCATGGCACGCAAGATCCCGCAGCGTCCACCCGAGGACGACGACCGCACCCGCATCATCGAGCGGCCCGACGGCTTCTACTGGAAAAACGAGGCGAGCGACGAGGAGTCGGGCCCGTACCCGACGCTGGAGGAAGCGGTCGCCGAGCTGCAGGCGGCCGAAGGCGGCGACTACGAGCCGGGCGAGACGCTCGAGGAAGCCGAATCCGAGATCGGCGTGGCCGACTGGATCGACCCCGACACCGGCGAGCCCGCCGAAGAGTCAGTCCCGCGCATCGAGGACCACTGAGCTAGCTTTTCAGCACACATTTCTCGTACAACCCGGGGAAGGTTCCCGAGGGGTCGTACTTGCGCTTCAATTCCAAGTAGGCTTCGCCGCCGTAGATGCGCGCGAACTCGTCGCGCCCGAAGAAGCTGTCGGAGTAGAGCGACTTGATGCCGCCGAGCGCGCTCACTTTTTCCTCGATCAGGCGGTTGAAGTGCCCGGGCTCGTGCCCTTTGCGGGTGTGGATGACGTCCCAGAAGCCGAAGTTGACGTAGGGCTCGCGCCGCATCGGGTAGAGCGTGAAGCGCCCGGCGTCCGCCTGCGGCGCGATCGGGCACAGCCACGCCGGCCAGATGCCGATCTCGCGCGCGAAGAAATCGAGGAACTCGGCCGCGCGCGAAAGCGGCACGTCCACGTCCTGGATCACCGATTCGCCGTGCTGGCCCTGCAGGCGGTCGAGCCAGCGCGTGAGGCCCACGCGGCTGTTCCAGCGCATGATGCGGGTGTAGGTGCGCGAGTTGAGGCGCTTCGGGCCGTACAGGCGGCGCACGAGCGGGTTCTGCGCCAGCAGGTTTTTCGAGCACCAGAACCAGTCGGTGTCCCAGCGCCAGATGAAGTCGTGCGCCGACAGGTAGTCCTCGCGCTTCTCGCCGATCGAGCGGTAGTAGATGTCGCGGTAGGTATAGTCGCTCGCGTAGGGCGCCTGCTCGACGAAGCGCCCGAGCGTGAGGAACATCCGGTCCGGCGCAAACACCGTTCCGTCGACGAAGTCCGCCTCTCCTGCGCGCATGATTTCCTGCAGCGCGGCGAAGCAGTCCTCGCCGCGGCGGAAGGCGCGGTGCTCGAGCCGCACGTAGCGCTTCACCGGCGCGGTGCGCGCGACGACGCGCAGCGCGTAGCCGAGCGTGCCGTAGGAGTTCGGCAAGGCGTAGAACAGGTCGGCGTGCTCGTTGTGCGGCGTGCACACCAGGATCCGGCCGTCGCCGGTCAGCACCTCGAGCTCGAGCACCGACTCGTGCACCAGCCCGTAGCGGTGCGAAGAGGCCTCGATGCCGACCCCGGCGACCGCGCCGCCGAGCGTGATGGTCTTGAGCTGCGGCACCACCGCGGGCATCACGCCCTCCGCCAGGCAGGCCGCGACCAGCGTTTCGTAGCTTGCCATGCCTTCGGCTTCGAGCACCCCGGCCGCGCGATCGACGCGCAGCACGTCGCGGAACTCGCGCACGTCGAGCCTGCGGCGCGCGGGCCCCGCGCGGTCGCGGAACAGGTTGGAGGTTTCCTTGCCCAGGCCGACCTGGCCGCCGCCCTCGCGCAGCCGCGCGGCGAGCCGGTCGCGCCGTGC
>JBAUTW010000043.1:0-25433 GCA_049582365.1 Burkholderiales bacterium
CGTGCCGCGGCTCCTGGGGCGCAGCACGCAGACGTGGCAAGACATGCCGTGGCCCAGATGCAGCTTGCGGTTGTGGTTGTCCACCATGCCGATCACGAAGTGGAGCTGCAGGTCGGGGCGCTCGAGCCCGGGCTCGCTTTTCACGAAGCCGCCCGCCTCGGCGAAATTGGAGGTCAGCATGCCGCGCCGCTCGCGCACGTAGCGCCAGATCTCCTTCGCGAGGCGCAGGCCGCCGCCGAGCGAAACGCCCAGCAGCTCGCTCGAGCCGACTCTGCGGTTGATGATGTAGTCCGGATGGTCCTGCAGGTTCTCGCCCACGCCGGGCGCGTCGTGCACGACTTCCAGCCCGAGCGCGCGCAGCTGCTCGCCGGGCCCGATTCCCGAGCACATCAGAAGCTGCGGCGACTGGAACGCGCCGGCGGCGAGCACCACCTCGTGCGCCGCGGCCAGCGTCTCCTTGCGCCCGGCGCGCGCGATCTCCACCCCGCTCGCGCGCCGCCCCTCGAACAGCACGCGCAGCGCGTGCGCCTCGGTGTACACCGCGAGGTTCGGCCGCCCCATGGCCGGGTGCAGGTAAGCGCGCGCCGCGTTCCAGCGCTCGCCGCCCTTTTGCGTTACCTGGTACAGGCCAACGCCTTCCTGATTCGGGCCGTTGAAGTCGTCGTTCTCGGGCAGGCCGGCTTGCTTGCCCGCCTCGACGAACAGGCGCGCGAAGGGATTCGGCGAGCGCAGGTCGGCCACGTTGAGCGGTCCGCCCACGCCGTGAAAATCGCTCGCGCCGCGCTCGTTGTTCTCGGAGCGCAGGAAATGCGGCAGCACCTCGCGCCAGGCCCAGCCGGTCGCGCCCGCGGCGGCCCAGTCGTCGTAGTCCGACGGGTGGCCGCGCATGTAGACCATGGCGTTGAGCGAGCTCGAGCCGCCGAGCATCCTGCCGCGCGGCTGATAGCCGCGGCGCCGGTACATCGCCTCCTGCGGCACGGTCTCGAAGGCCCAGTTGCGGATCCGGGTCGGCACCAGCAGCGCGGCCCCGACCGGCGTGTTGACCAGCGCGCTGTCGTCCGGCGGACCGGCTTCGACCAGGCACACGCGCAGCGCGGGATTCTCCGACAGGCGCGCCGCCAATACGCAACCGGCGGAGCCGCCCCCGACTACCACATAGTCGAAATCCGTCATGGGCCCTCCCCGCCGCCTCGTGCGGCATCTTGCCGAGCCAGGTCGGCGCCCTTTTCCGCCAGCGCGATCACCGCGGCGTTGGTGTTGCCCGAAACGACCGATGGCATCACCGAGGCGTCGATCACGCGCAAGCCGCCGACCCCGCGCACCCGCAGCCGCTCGTCGACCACCGAGGCCGCGTCGGTTCCCATGCGGCAGGTGGAGGTCGGATGGAAGACCGTGTCGCCGGCCTCGCGGCAGAACGCCAGCCACTCGTCGTCGCTTTGCACCCGCTCGCCGGGCTGGAATTCACCCGCGACGTAGCCGGATAGCGGCGCCGTGTTGGCCAGCCGGCGCGCGAATTTCAGGCCCTCGACCATCATGCGGCGGTCGCTTTCGGTGGCGAGGTAGTTGTACTGGATGGCCGGCGGCGTGTGCGCATCGGCCGAGCGGATCCGCACCCAGCCGCGCGACTCGGCCTGCAGCTGCGACACCGAAACGGTGAAGCCGGAGAACGGGTGCAGCACCCCGCCGCGCCTGGCGGTGGAGAAGTTGATGAAGTAGATCTGGGCGTCCGGCCGCGCGAGCTCGGGGCGCGTGCGCACGAACGCTGCGGCGTAGCCGGCGCTGACCGTCAGCGGCCCGCGCCGCCAGAGCAGGTAGCGCAGCCCGATGCCGAGCTGGCGCCGCAGGCTCGCCATGTCGTCGTTGAGCGTGATCGGCCGGTTGCAGCGCCAGAAGGTGCGCACGTAGAAATGGTCCTGCAGCGCCTCGCCCACGCCGGGCGAGTCGACCAGCGGCGCGATGCCCAGGCCCTCGAGCAGCGCGCGCGGGCCGACGCCCGAGAGCTGCAGCAGCTGGGGCGAGTTGAACGTGCCGCCGGCGAGGATCACTTCGCGCGCCGCGCGCACGGTGTACGTGCGCCCGCCCTGCAGGTATTCCACCCCTACCGCGCGCCTGCCCTCGAACAGAACTCTCGTGGCGAGCGCGTTGACCTCGACCCGCAGGTTGGGGCGCCTGGCGGCCGGGCGCAGGTAGCCGGTCGCGGCGCTCGAGCGCCTGCCGTTTCTGCTCGTGGCCTGATAGTAGCCTGCGCCGTCCTGCATCGCACCGTTGAAATCGTCGTTGCGCGCCACCCCGAGCGCCGCGGCCGAGGCGATGAAGGCATCGCACAGCTCGTGCTTGTCGGGCAGATCGCTGACCGCGAGCGGGCCGCCCGCGCCGTGCCAGGCGTCGGCGCCGCGGCTCTGGTCCTCGGACTTGATGAAATAGGGCAGCAGGTCGTCGAAGCTCCAGCCCGGAACGCCCCAGCCGTCGAAGTCCTCGCGCTGGCCGCGGATATAGACCAGGCCGTTGATCGACGAGGAGCCGCCCAGCACCTTGCCGCGCGGCGTGAACACGCGCCTGCCGTTGAGCGCCGGCTCGGGGTCCGATTCGTAGGCCCAGTTGACGTCGGTGCGCGCGAACAGCTTGCCGTAGCCGAGCGGCACATGGATCCATGGATTGGTATCGCGCGGGCCCGCTTCGAGCAGCAGCAGGCGCGTGCGGCCGTCCTCGGTCAGCCGGTTCGCGAGCACGCAGCCGGCCGAGCCGGCGCCGACCACCACGACATCGCAGGACTCGCTGCGCGTCATGTTCGGCTCAGACCTTGCGCGGCGGCGCCACGTGCATTCCGGCGTCGACGTAGAGCACCTGCCCGGTGATCGAGGAGGCGGCCTCGATCAGCCAGGCCGCGGCCTGCGCCACGTCCTGCGGCTGGGTCACCGATTTGAGCGGCGCGATCGAGGCGTAGGTCTCGCGCAGCCGCGCGTAGCGCTCTTCGCCGTAGCCCGCGACCATCCACGGCGTGTCGACGAAGCCCGGCGCGATGACGTTCACGCGCACCTCGGGCGCGAGCACGCGCGCGAGCGTCATCGAAACCGTGTTGAGGGCGGCCTTCGAAGCCGCGTAGGCGATCGACGAGCCGGTCGCCACGCGCGAGGCGAGCGAGGAGACGTTGACGATCGCGCCGCGTGCCGCTTTCAGCGCCGGCGCCGCGGCGCGGCACATCTGGAACGGGCCGATCACGTTGGTGGCGTAGATGCGCTGGAAGTCCTGCGCCGACAGGCCGTCGAGCTCGCCGTGCGGCACGAACTTGGTGGTGCCGGCGTTGTTCACCAGCGCGTCGAGCCTGCCCCACTTGTCGAGCGCCGCTTGTACCAGCGTCCGGCACTGTGCGTCGTCGGAGACGTCCGCCCGCACCGCGATCGCCGCGCCGCAGCGCGCGGCGGTTTCCTCGGCCTGCTTGGCGCTCTTGGAATAGTTGACCGCCACGCGCCAGCCGCGGCCGGCGAGCTCGAGCGCGACGGCGGCGCCGATGCCCGAGGCCGAGCCGGTGACGATCGCGACGCGCGCGTCCACGCGCTCAGACCGTGGCGGTGGCCGCGGCGGGCGAGCCGACCGCGCCCGGCAGCCTGAGCGGCGGCGCGGTGAGCAGGAAACGGCTGCGCTGGTGCTCGCGCAGCCAGTTCGCCAGGCGCGTCAGGTACCACAGCTCCCCGAGGTGGATGCCGTTCTTGAAGATGCAGTGCTCGTGCAGCGGCATCATCGCGTGCGGCGCCGGCTTGAACAGGCTGGTCGGAATGATCTCGACCGCGTAGTTGTCCGCGATCAGGCAGGCGAGGCCCGAGTCGCTGATCCAGGCGAGCAGTTTGTCGTCGCGCCCGTCGAGGCCGCTGCAGGTCGAGTGCAGCAGCTTCGGATCGGGTTTCTTGTTCAGCTCCAGGATCACGTCGGCGAAGCCGGTGTACAGGCACACCATGTCGCCGCGCTCGATGGCGACCTTGTCCGCCTCGAGCACCCGCATCAGGTCGTCGTAGCCGACCGCGCGCCGCTCGCGGCCGAAATGCGCATGCAGGTCGATCATCACGCCGCGCCCCTGGGCGCCGTGCTCCGCCAGGTTCTGGATCCCGAGCGCGTCGGCGCGCGCGCCCTCGTACTTGGCCCACGGCTCGGCCGCGGCGGGGTTCTCCGGCGCCGGCTTGACGTGCTCGCCGGCGCGAAAGCCGTTGTAGAACACGATCTCCGCCTTGCCGTCGCCGTCGGCGTCGAAGCGGCTGCCGATGTGGGCGAACGAGTCCCACTGGGTCGAGTACTGCAGCGTCAGCAGCACCAGGTCGTCGCACACCACGTCGGTGAGGTCCGGGTCGTCCTCGGCCAGCGCAAAGCAGAAATTCTGCCGCCCGGCGTTCTTCTTGCCGTCGCGCAGGGTGGCGAACTGGCGCGGCGGGCCGCGGCGGGCGTTGAGCGCGCTGCCGCCGGGGTAGTCGAGCGGCAGCGAGAGGCAGAAGCTGATCCCCTCCTTTACTTCGGCCACCCCTTGCAAGACCTTCCCGCGCGTCACGTAGTTCATGCGGCCGCGCTGGTCGTCCGGGCCGAACTCGCCCCAGTTCGAACCCGGCGGGCGCCGCTTCCAGCGTTGGGTCATGGCGCTCCTAGAAGTAGTGTCGGCTGATGGTCTCGGCGACCATCACGGGCTTGTCGCCGCCCTCGCGCTCGAGGGTGACGCTCCAGGTGGTCTGCACGCCGTTGCCTTCGATCTTCTCGAACTTCGCGAGCGTGAAGCGGCCGCGAATGCGCGAGCCGGCGGGTACCGGCGCGGTGAAGCGCACCCGGTTCAGGCCGTAGTTGACGCCCATTTTGCGGTCGGCGAACTCGAACGTCGACTCGGTGAGCTTGGGCAGCATCGACAGCGTGAGGAAGCCGTGCGCGATGGTGCCGCCGAACGGCGAGCCCTTCGCCCGCTGGGGATCGACGTGGATCCACTGGAAGTCCTCGGTCGCCTTCGCGAACAGGTCGATGCGCTCCTGCGGCATATCGACCCAGGGCGAGACGGCGATCTCCTCGCCCACCCTGTGCTCGAGGCTACGTACGGTCAGTGAGGCGGCGCTCATTGGCTATCCTTTGTTCAACGAAGCGCCGACGAAGCGCTCGATTTCGCCGCACACCAGCTCGGGGCGCTCGTGCACGATCCAGTGCGAGGCGCCCGGCACGCGCACCACGCGCAGATCCGGCACGCAGGCCTCGAGGCCGTCGAGGCAGCCGGTGAGCAGCGCCTTGTCCGCTTCGCCCCAGATTACCAGGGTCGGCACCTTCACCATGAAGTCCTTGGCTTCCAGGCTCAGGCGCGACGCGCCGGGATCCTCTGGCGCGGGGGGATAGAGAGGCGAGGCGCGGTACCAGTTCAGCCCGCCGGTGAGCGCGCCGGGCTGCGCCCAGGCCTCGAGGTAGGCGGCCTTGTCATCCTCGCTGAAGCGCGGGCTGCCCCAGGCGAAGGCGAACTGCCACAGCTTGGCGTAGCCGTCCTCGGACAGCACGCGCTCGGCCTTCGCATCGCGCAGCAGCAGCATGTACGCGCTCGCCTGCTGCTGCGCAGGATTGGAGGCGAGCTCGCGCCAGAAAGTGTACGGATGCGGCGAGTTGACGATCACCAGGTGCGACAGCAGCTCCGGGTGCGCCATCGCGAACCCCCAGGCCACCGCGCCGCCCCAGTCGTGCGCCACCAGCACGAAACGCCCGCCGCCGAAGCGCTGCGCCAGCTGGCGGATGTCCTCGACCAGCAGCCTGGCGCGGTACTGCTCCACCGCCGCGGGGCGGTCGGACAGGTTGTAGCCGCGCTGGTCCGGCGCCACCGCGCACCAGCCGCGCGCGCCGAAATGCTCCAGCGGCGCCTTCCAGCCGCGCCAGAACTCGGGAAAGCCGTGCAGGAACAGCATCAGCGGGCCTTCGCCGCAGCGCGCGTAATGCAGCCGCACGCCGTTGACCTCGGCGTAGCCGTGCTCGATGGCGGTTCCTTGCGTCACGAAAACTTCGAGAAATCCGGCTTGCGCTTCTCGAAAAACGCGCTCATCGCCTCTTTCGCCTCGGGCGAGCCGAGGCGTTGCTTGAACTCGCGCAACTCGGCGTCGATCTGCTCGCCCACCGCGCGCGAGAAGGCGGCCTTCATCAGCTGCTTGGTCAGGCGCACCGACGCCGGCGGCAGCGCCGCCAGGGCGAGCGCTGCGCCGCGCGCGGTCTCGAACAGGTCGGCTTCGGGCACGATTTCGGTCACGAATCCCGCCGCCAGCGCCTTGTCGGCGCCGAAGGGCTGGCCGAGCAGCAGCAGCTCCGCGGCGCGCTGGTAGCCCGCGATCGCCGGCAAGAGCAGGCTCGAGCCCGCCTCCGGCACCAGTCCGAGCGGAACGAACGGCAGCTGGAAGCGCGCGTTGGGCGCGGCGTACACCAGGTCGCAGTGCAGCAGCATCGTCGTGCCGATGCCGACCGCCGCGCCGCCGACCGCGGCGACCAGCGGCTTCTGCAGCGCCGCGAGCTGGTGCAGGAAATCGGTGGTGATCGAGCGCTCGCCGTGCGGCGGGCGCTCGAGGAAGTCCTTCAGGTCATTGCCCGCAGTAAAGCAGTCCGGCTTGCCGTGGATCAGCATCGCCCGGACCTGCGGATCGGCCTCGGCCGCGCCGAGCGCCGCGCCGATGCCGGCGTACATCTCGAGCGTGAGCGCGTTCTTCTTGTCGAGGCGCGCGAGCTCGATCCGCGTGACGCGGTCCCGGGTCTCGACGACGACGTTGGCGCTCATGTCATGCCGCCGGCAGCTTGTAGTCCTTGAGCTGCTGGCGGATGGTGAGCTTGGAGAGCTTGCCGGTGGCGGTGTGGGGCAGCTCGGCCACGAACACGACGTCGTCGGGCATCCACCACTTCGCGATCTTGCCCTCGAAGAACTTGAGCAGCTGCTCCTTGGTCACCTCCTGGCCGGGCTTCTTCACCGCCACCACGATCGGGCGCTCGTCCCACTTGGGATGCTTGACGCCGATCACCGCCGCCTCGGCGATCCCCGGGTGCGCCACCGCGACGTTCTCCAGGTCGATCGAACTGATCCATTCGCCGCCCGACTTGATCACGTCCTTGGAGCGGTCAGTGATCTGCATGTAGCCGTCCGGGTCGAGCGTGGCGACGTCGCCGGTCGGAAACCAGTCGTCCTTGAGCGGGTCGCCGCCCTCGTCCTTGAAATAGCGGCTGATGACCCAGGGCCCGCGCACCTGCAAGTCGCCGAAGGCTTTGCCGTCCATCGGCAGCTCCCTGCCGTCCTCGCCGACGATCCTCATGTCGACGCCGAAAATGGCGCGGCCCTGCTTGGCCTGCACCGCGTAGCGCGCCTCCTTGTCCAGCGCCAGGTGTTTTTCCTTGAACGTGCACACGGTACCGAGCGGGCTCATCTCGGTCATGCCCCAGGCGTGCAGGACTTTGACGCCATAGTCCTCCTGGAAGGCGCGGATCATCGCCGGCGGGCAGGCGGAACCGCCGATCACCACGCCTTTAAGGGTCGAGAACTTGAGCTTCGATTCCTTCATGTAGTTGAGCAGGCCGAGCCACACGGTGGGTACGCCCGCCGACATGGTCACGCGCTCGGTCTCGAACAGCTCGTGCAGGCTCTTGCCGTCCAGGTGCGGCCCGGGGAAAACGAGCTTGGTGCCGGTCAGGGCGCAGGAATACGGCAGCCCCCAGGCGTTGACATGGAACATCGGCACCACCGGCAGGACGACATCGCTCGCCGACAGGTCGAGCGCGTCGGGCAGCGCGGCGGCATAGGCGTGCAGGATCGTCGAGCGATGCGTATAGAGCACCCCCTTCGGGTTGCCGGTCGTGCCCGAGGTGTAGCAAAGGCAGGCCGCGGTGCGCTCGTCCAGCTGCGGCCACTCGAACCTGTCGTTCTGCACCTCCAGCAGCGTCTCGTAGCAGAGCAGGTTCGGGATCGAAGATTGCTTCGGCATGTGCGCAGCGTCGCTCATCAGCACGAAGCCCTTGACCGTCTTGAACTGCGGCGCGAGCCTCTCCACCAGCGGCAGGAAAGTGAGGTCGAAGAAGACGAACTTGTCTTCCGCGTGGTTGGCGATGTAGGCGATCTGGTCCGGAAACAGGCGCGGATTGATGGTGTGGACCACCGCCCCGCTGCCGGCCACGGCGTAGTAGACCTCGAAGTGGCGGAAGCCGTTCCAGGCCAGCGTCGCGACTCGGTCGGACGGCTTGACGCCGAGCGCGGCGAGCGCATTGGCCAGCCGGCGCGAGCGCTTGTGCGCCTCGCGGTAGTTGTAGCGGTGGATTCCGCCCTCCACCGTCTTGGAAACGATCTCTGTCTCGCCATGGTGGCGATCGGCATGCCGGATCAGGTCGGTGATCAACAGCGGCGCGTCCATCATCAGGCCAAGCATGGGGTTCCTCCGGAATGCTCTTTCACGATGCGAGCAGGCGGGTGAAGTTACTCTGCGTCATGATTGCCGGTCAAGCGTGCTTGACCCGCCTGATGGCGTTCACTAAGATCGCTGACACTGCACGGCCCAACAAGAACAAGACTTACGGCCGTGTTCACAGCCAAGGGGGGAATCATGAGCAGCAAATTCGTCCGCGCGACCGTTCTCGGCGCCGCCGCAGCCCTGTTCGCGCTCGGCGCGCAGGCCGCGGGAACCATCAAGATCGCCTATATCGACCCGCTTTCGGGCCCGTTCGCCAACACCGGGGCCCAGGGCCTGGCCGAATTCCAGTTCTACGCCGAGTGGCTGAACAAGCGCGGCGGGGTGCTCGGCAAGAAGCTCGAGATCGTGCCGTTCGACAACAAGGTGAGCCCGCAGGAGTCGCTCAACCAGCTCAAGCGGGTGGAAGACGAAGGCATCCGCTACATCACCCAGGGCAACTCGTCGGCGGTCGCGTTGGCGCTGTCGGACGCGGTGACCAAGTACAACCAGCGCAACCCGGGCAAGGAGATCGTCTACCTGAACTATGCCGCGGTCGATCCCGCGCTGACCAACCAGAAGTGCAGCTTCTGGCACTTCCGCTTCGACGCCGACGCCGACATGAAGATGGAAGCGCTCACCGCGCTGATGGCGAAGGACAAGAACCTGAAGAAGGTCTACCTGATCGACCAGGACTACTCCTTCGGCCACGCGGTGGCTGATGCGGCGGTGCGCATGCTCAAGCGCAAGCGCCCGGACATCCAGATCGTGGGCAACGAGTTCCACCCGATCGGGCGGGTGAAGGACTTCGCGCCCTACGTGGCCAAGATCAAGGCCTCCGGCGCGCAGGCGGTGATCACCGGCAACTGGGGCAACGACATGTCGCTGCTGGTCAAGGCCGGCCGCGAAGCGGGGCTCGACGTCGACTGGTACACCTACTATGCGGGCGGGCTGGGCACGCCGACCGCCATGGGCGAGGCCGCCGCGGGCCACGTCAAGATCGTCGCCGAGTACCACTCCAACGTCGCGCACAACAAGGCCGCGGCCTGGGATGCCGCCTACCGCAAGCAGGCGCCCAAGGGCAACCCGGATTTCTACTACCTGCGCGGCAAGATCATGTTCGACATGCTGGTCGCGGCGATGAAGAAGGCCGGAACCGACGACCCGGTAAAGGTGGCCTACGCGCTCGAGGGAATGAAGATGGACGGCGACCTGGGCGACCTGGAGATGCGCAAGGACGACCATCAGCTGATCCAGCCGCTGTACGTGTTCACGCTGCAGAAGTCCGCCGCGCACGGCGGGCCGAAGGAGGCGAAGGTCGACATGGAGGGCAGCGGCCTCGCGCCGGTGACCGACTTGCGGGTCGAGTCCTACGTCACCGCGCAGCCGACTTCGTGCCAGATGCAACGCCCGTAGCGCGCGAGAGCTAGGAGGCCGACGGGGGGCTCGCCCCCCGTTTCTTTTTTGCGCATGGAGTTCTTCTTCGTCCAGCTGCTGAACGGCGTCAGCTACGGGCTGCTGCTGTTCATGCTGTCCTCCGGGCTGACGCTGGTCTTTTCGCTCATGGGCGTGCTCAACTTCGCCCACGCCAGCTTCTACATGCTGGGCGCGTACTTCGCCTACCAGATCAGTACCGCAATCGGCTTTTTCCCCGCGCTGGTGGCGGCGCCGCTGCTGGTGGGCGGGGTGGGCATGCTGGTCGAGCGCTTCGGCCTGCGCACGGTGCACCGCTACGGCCACGTGGCCGAGCTGCTGTTCACCTTCGGCCTGGCCTACCTGATCGAAGAGGCGGTGCACCTGGTGTGGGGCCGGGCGGCGGTCGAATACCGCATCCCGGCGGCGCTCGACGGCCCGATGTTCAGCCTCTTCACGTCCCAATATCCCACCTATCGCGTATTCATGATGCTGGTGTCGGTCGCGATGCTGGTGTCGATCTGGCTCATGCTCACGCGCACGCGCATCGGGCTGGTGATCCAGGCCGCGCTCACCCACCCGCAGACGGTCGAGGCGCTGGGGCACAACGTGCCGCGCGTGTTCATGCTGGTGTTCGGCGGCGGCGCGGCGCTCGCCGGGCTGGCGGGCGTGATCGGCGGCAACGCCTTCGTCACCGAGCCCGGCATGGCGGCCGCGGTGGGCCCCATCATCTTCGTCGTGGTGGTGGTCGGCGGCATGGGCTCGCTCGCCGGCGCCTTCGTCGCCTCGATCCTGATCGGCTGCCTGCAGACCTTCTCGGTCGGGCTGGACTGGAGCATCCCCTGGCTCGGCATCACGGTGGCGCAGACCGCGCCGGTGCTGCCGTACCTGCTGATGGTCCTGGTTCTGATCCTGCGGCCGCGCGGCCTGCTCGGCACGCGCGAGGGCTGAAATGGCGGACCTGCGCTATCAGCCTATCAATCTCGGGCGCTGGCTGCTGTGGGGCGCCACGGCGGCGCTGTTCGTCGTCGCGCCGCTCGCGTTCCCGCACGGGTTCGCGCTCACCATGATGACGCAGATGGGCGCCTTCATCATCTTCGCGCTGTCGTACAACATGCTGCTCGGACAGGGCGGCATGCTCTCGTTCGGGCACGCGGTCTACTCGGGGCTGGGCGCGTACTTCGCGGTGCACGCGCTCAACATGATCGGCAAGGGCACCCTCGTGTTCCCGGTGATGCTGCTGCCGCTGATCGGCGGCCTGGCCGGCCTCGCGTTCGGCGTCATTTTCGGCTACGTCACGACCAAGAAAGCCGGCACCACTTTCGCCATGATCTCGCTCGGCATCGGCGAGCTGGTGCACGCCTGCGTGCTGATGTTCCCCGGGTTCTTCGGCGGCGAGGGCGGCGTGCAGACCAACCGCGTGGTGGGGCATCCCTTCCTCGGCATCACCTTCGGTCCGGCAATCCAGGTCTACTACCTGGTCGCGTTCTGGTGCTTCGTGTGCATGATCGCCATGTTCGCGCTGACCCAGACGCCGCTCGGGCGCATGGCGAACGCGGTGCGCGACAATCCCGAGCGGGCCGAGTTCGTCGGCTACGACACGCAGAAGATCCGCTTCCTGCAGCTCACGCTGGCGGGATTCTTCGCCGGCGTCTCCGGCGCGCTGTCGTGCATCAACTTCGAGATCGTGACCGACGAGAACGTCTCCGCGCTTCGCTCCGGCGGCGTGCTGATCGCGACCTTCATCGGCGGGACGGGATTCTTCTTCGGCCCTATCCTCGGCTCGGTGGTGTTCATCTTCTTCGTCGTCGCGCTGTCGGGCTTCACCCAGGCGTGGCTGCTCTACCTGGGCCTCTTCTTTCTCGCCATGGTGCTGTACGCGCCGGGCGGCATCGCCTCGCTCATCATGATGCAGCTGCCCGTGATCCGCGCCCGGCGCTTCGGCGCGCTGCTCGTGCCCTACCTGCTCGCGCTCGCCGCCGGAATGGTCGCGTTCGCCGGCCTGGTCGGCGTGGTCGAGATGGTCTACCGCCTCTCGGACCAGAGCCTCGACACGCAGATGACGCTGTTCGGAATCGGCTTCGACGCGAAGTCCGCGCCGCCTTGGATCGCTTTCTCGCTGCTGCTCGCCGCCGGGATTGCGGCGCTCGCCTTCGCCTCGCGCCATGTCGGCGAGCGCTGGGGCGCGATCCAGAACCGGATCCAGGGCACGCCGCCATGAGCGCCGCGATCGAGCTGCGCGAGGTGCGCAAGAACTTCGGCAAGACCGAGATCATCAACGGGGTCTCGCTCGCGATCGGCAAGGGGGAACGCCATGCGATCATCGGCCCGAACGGGGCCGGCAAGTCGACCCTGTTCAACCTGATCTCGGGCCGCTACCCGCCGAGCTCGGGCAGCATCCTGCTCGACGGCGAGGACGTCACGGGCCTGAAGCCGTTCCAGATCAACCGCAAGGGACTCTCGCGCAGCTTCCAGGTCACCAACATCTTCCACAACCTCTCGGTGTACGAGAACATCCGCTGCGGCGTGCTGTGGGCAATGGGCTACAAGTACTCCTTCTGGCACCGCGTCGGGGGCTTGGGCGAGGTGCGCCACCGCAGCGTGGAGGTCATGGAGCGCATCGGGCTCGCCGCGCGGCGCAGCGTCGCCGCGGGCACGCTGTCCTACGCCGAGCAGCGCGCGCTCGAAATCGGCATCACGATCGCGGGCGGTGCGCACGCGATCCTGCTCGACGAGCCGACCGCGGGCATGAGCCGCACCGAAACCGCGCAGGCGGTCGAGCTGATCCGCCAGGTGACCGAAGGCCGCACGCTGGTCATGGTCGAGCACGACATGGGCGTGGTGTTCGATCTCGCCGACCGCATCAGCGTGCTGGTGTACGGCGAGGTGATCGCCACCGGCGCACCGGCCGACATCCGCGCCAGCGCCGCGGTGCAGGAAGCCTACCTCGGCGCGCTGCACAAGGAGGCCGCGGATGCTTGAGGTGCGCGACCTGCACGCGTTCTACGGCAAGAGCCACATCCTGCACGGCGTGCACCTGTCGATCCGCCGGGGCGAGATCGTCTCCCTGCTCGGCAGGAACGGCGTCGGACGCTCGACCACGGTGAAGGCCGTCATGGGAATGGTGCATTGCCACGGCTCGGTCAAGTTCAAGGGAGAGGAGATCGCGGGGCACAAGGCCTACCGCATCGCGCACAAGGGCCTGGGCTACGTGCCGGAGAACCGCGACATCTTCCCCACCCTCACCGTGCGCCAGAACCTGCTGCTCGGCCAGAAGTCGGCCAAGACGGCCGGGCGCTGGAAGATGGAGGACATGTTCGCGCTCTTCCCGCGTCTCAGGGAACGCATCGACACCCAGGCCGGGGTCCTCTCGGGCGGCGAGCAGCAGATGCTCACGCTGTGCCGCACGCTGATGGGCGATCCGGAGCTGGTGATGATCGACGAGCCGACCGAGGGTCTCGCGCCCAAGATCGTCGAGCAGATGGCCGAGCTGTTCCTGGAGATCAAGCGCCGCGGGGTGTCGATCCTGCTGGTCGAGCAGAAGCTCGCGATCGCGCTCGACATCTCGGAGCGCCTGTACGTCATGGGGCACGGCCGGATCGTGTTCGAGGGCTCGCCGCAGGACATCAGGTCGAACGCCGCGATGCGCAAGGAGTGGCTCGAGGTCTGAGTTGCCGGTAAAATCGGGATCTCCCCCGCGCAGCCATCCAGTCCCCGGAGATTTCCGCATGAGCGACGCAGCGCCCTATTCCGTACGCGACGGCATCGCCGTCATCACCCTCAACAACCCCCCCGTGAACGGCCTGGGCAGCGTGCTGCGCCCGGCGATCATGGACGGCATCGGCAAGGCGGGCAAGGATCCGGCGGTCAAGGCCCTGGTCATGATCGGCTCGGCGAAGGCCTTCTCCGGCGGCGCCGACATCCGCGAGTTCAATACCCCGAAGATGGGCGTGCCGCCGTCGCTGCCGGAGATCAACGACGCGCAGGACGCCTTCGTCAAACCGATGGTCGCCGCGATCGGCGGCTTCGCGCTCGGCGGCGGCCTCGAGCTCGCGCTCGGCTGTCATTACAGGGTCGCGTTGCCCAAGAGCCAGCTCGGCCTGCCCGAGGTCAAGCTCGGTCTGCTGCCCGGCTCGGGCGGCACGCAGCGCCTGCCGCGCGTGGTCGGCGCGACAGAGGCGATCAAGATGATGACCACCGGCAACCCGGTGCCGGCGGAGAAGGCGCTCTCGCTCGGCCTGATCGACCAGATCGTCGAGGGCGACCTGCTCGAGGGCGCGCTTGCCTACGCCGGGAAGCTTCTCGCCGAAGGCAAGGGCCCGCGCCGCATCCGCGACATGAAGGTCAAGCTCGAAGGCGATCCGAAAGCCTTCTTCGAGCAGGCTCGCGCCGAGGTCGGCAAGGCTTCGCGCGGCTTCCCGGCGCCGCTCGAGATCGTCGCCTGCGTCGAAGCCGCGGCGACCAAGCCGTTCGACGAGGGCCGCGCCGAGGAGCGCAAGCGCTTCCAGTTCCTGGTCGAAGGCAACGAATCGAAGGCGCTGCGCCACATGTTCTTCGCCGAGCGCCAGACCTCCAAGATCCCCGACGTGCCCGAGGACACGCCGACGCGCGAGATCAGGAAGGCGGCGATCATCGGCGCCGGCACCATGGGCGGCGGCATCGCGATGAGCTTCGTCAATGTCGGCATCCCGGTGACGCTGATCGAGATGAAGCAGGAGGCGATCGACCGGGGCCTGGCGACGATCAAGAAGAACTACGCCAACACCGTGTCCAAGGGGCGCCTGAAGCAGGAAGACATGGACAAGCGCATGGCGCTCATCACCCCGGCGCTCGACATCGCCGCGGCAAAGGACGCCGACATCGTGATCGAGGCGGTATTCGAGCGCATGGACGTCAAGCAGGAGATCTTCAGAAAGCTGGACGCAACCGCCAGGCAGGGCGCGATCCTCGCCTCCAACACCTCGACCCTGGACGTGAACGAGATCGCCGCGGCCACCAGGCGGCCGCAGGAGGTGATCGGCACGCACTTCTTCTCGCCCGCGAACGTGATGCGCCTGCTCGAAGTGGTGCGCGGCGCGAAGACCGCCAAGGACGTGCTCGCCACCACCATGAAGCTCGGCAAGACACTGAAGAAAGTGCCGGTGGTTTCGGGCGTCTGCGACGGCTTCATCGGCAACCGCATGATCGAGAAGTACGGCCAGCAGAGCCTGTTTCTGCTCGACGAGGGCGCGAGCCCGCAGCAGGTCGACGCGGCGGCGCAGAAATGGGGCCTGGCGATGGGGCCATTCACCATGGGCGACATGGCGGGCCTGGACATCGGCTGGGAGATCCGCAAGCGGCGCTACGCCGAACGGCCGAACTTCGTCTACTCGAAGGTCGGCGATCGCGTCTGCGAGCAGGGTCGATTCGGGCAGAAGACCGGCAAGGGCTGGTACCTGTACGAACCGGGCAACAGAAAGCCGATACCCGATCCGGCAGTGGACAGGATAATCGCTGAATATAGAAGCGAAGTCGGCATCAAGCCGCGCCAGATCTCGGACGAGGAGATCGTCGAGCGGCTGATCTACGCGCTGGTCAACGAGGCGGCGTACATCCTCGAGGAAGGCATCGCGCTGCGCGCCTCGGACATCGACATGGTCTACCTTACCGGCTACGGCTTCCCGGCGTACCGCGGCGGGCCGATGTTCTACGCCGACACCGTGGGCCTGCCCAAGGTGCTGGCATCGATCGAGAAGTTCCAGAAGGGCTACCGGGGGGAGGTGTGGAAGCCCGCGCCGCTCCTCGTGAAACTCGCCAAAGAAGGCAAACGCTTTAACGGCTAGGAGAAAAGCACATGACCGAAGCTGTCATCGTATCGACCGCAAGAACCCCGCTGTGCAAGAGCTGGCGCGGGGCGCTCAACGTGACCCACGGCGCCACCCTGGGCGGACACGCCGTCAAGCACGCGCTCGAGCGCGCCAGGCTCGAGCCGGGCGAGGTCTACGACGTCATCATGGGCTGCGCCAACCCCGAGGGCGCGACCGGCTCCAACATCGCGCGCCAGATCGCGCTGCGCGCCGGGCTGCCGGTGACGGTGTCGGGCATGACCGTGAACCGCTTCTGCTCGTCCGGCCTGCAGACCGTGGCGCTCGCCAGCCAGCGCATCATGCAGGGCGAGGCCGACATCATGATCGCCGGCGGCGTCGAGTCGATCTCCTGCGTGCAGAACGAGATGAACAAGCACATGATCCGGGAGGACTGGCTGGTCGAGCACAAGCCCGAGGTCTACTGGCCCATGCTGCAGACCGCCGAGATGGTCGCCAAGCGCTACAAGATCCCGCGCGAGGCGCAGGACCGCTACGGCGTCGAGAGCCAGCTCAAGGCCGCCAAGTCGCGCGCCGAGGGCAAGTTCAAGGACGAGATCGTCCCGATCAGCACCAGGATGAAGGTCATCGACAAGAACACCAGCCAGGAGACGCTCAAGGACGTCACCGCCACCGAAGACGAAGGCATCCGCCCCGACACCACCTACGAGGGGGTGTCGCAGATCAAGCCCGCGATCGAGGGCGGCGTGATCGCCGCCGGCAACGCGAGCCAGTTCTCCGACGGCGCCTCGGCCCAGGTGGTGATGAGCGACAAGGTGGCGGCGAGGAAGGGACTGAAGCCGATGGGCGTGTTCCGCGGCTTCGCGGTGGCCGGCTGCGAGCCCGACGAGATGGGCATCGGCCCGGTGTTCGCGATCCCCAAGCTGCTCGCGCAGACCGGCAAGAAGATCGAGGACATCGGCCTGTGGGAGCTGAACGAGGCCTTCGCGGTGCAGGTCATCTACTGCCGCGACAAGCTCGGCATCCCCAACGAGCGCCTCAACGTCGACGGCGGCGCGATCGCCGTGGGCCATCCCTACGGCGTCACCGGCAGCCGCCTGATCGGGCACGCGCTGATCGAAGGCAAGCGCCGCGGCGTGAAGTTCGTGGTGGTGACGATGTGCATCGGCGGCGGCATGGGGGCGGCCGGGCTGTTCGAAGTCGCGTGAAGATCGCCATCGTCGGCTGCGGCGCGATGGGCTCGGTGTACGCCGGGCTGTTCGCCGCCGCCGGGCACGAGGTGTGGGCGATCGACAGCTGGCGCGAGCACGTCGAGGCGATGCGCGCGCACGGCCTGCGCCTCGAGGGCGCCTCGGGCGACCGCACGGTGAAGGTCAACGCGACGACCGAGGCGAAGGAAGCGGGCCCCTGCGACCTCGTGATCCTCGCCACCAAGGCAATGCACGTCGAGGGCGCAGCTTCTTCAATTAGAAATTCCTCATTGCTCGGTCCGGAGACCCCGGTCCTGTCGATTCAAAACGGCTTGGGAGGCCCGGACACGGCGGGTTCCGTCCTCGGACGAGAGCGCGTCATGGTCGGCGTGGTCGGCGGCTTCGGCGCCTCGATGAAGGCGCCGGGCCACGCGCATCACAACGGCATGGAACTGGTGCGGCTGGGCGAGTTCGCAGGCCCGGTTACCCCGCGCCTGCAGAAAGTCGCCGACGTCTGGCAGGGCGCGGGGTTCAGGGTCAAGTGCTTCGACGACATCGACCAGCTGGTGTGGGAAAAGCTCATTTGCAACTGCGCCTACTCCGGACCCTGCGGCCTCACCGACCATACGGTAGTGGAGGTGATGAACGACCCGGAACTCGCGCGCGTGTCGGCCGCCTGCGCGCAGGAAGCGTTCGACGTCGCGAAACAGAAAGGGGTCAGGCTCGGCTTCGACGACCCGGTCGCCTACGTGCGCGACTTCGGCTCCAAGATCCCGCACGCCCGCCCCTCGGTGCTGCTCGACTTGATGGCCAGGCGCAAGTCCGAGATCGGCGTCATCAACGGCTCGATTCCGCGCGTCGGCAGGGAAGTCGGCGTCGCCGCGCCGGTCAACGACACGCTCACCGCGCTCGTCCTGGAGAGGGAGCGGCGCCTGGGCTGCCGCTAGGCGAGGAACTCGAGCAGCAGCCGGACGACTTCTTCGGGCCTTTCCTGCTGCGCCCAGTGCCCGGCGCCCTCGAGCAGGTGGCAGCCGCGCATGCGGGTGCAGGCGTTTTGCTGCATCGCTTCGAGCGCCCCGGGCACCTGGTAGATGCCCCAGTCGCTCGCGCCCGCGATGAACATCGAGGGCACGTCGATGGTTCGCGCGGCGAACGGCGCCAGGTCGCTGTTGCGGCCCTCGGTACGGCAGCGGTACCACTGCAGCCCGCCCTGGAAGCCGGTGCGCGCGTATTCGGCGCTGTAGACCGCAAGCTCGTCCTCGGTCAGCCAGGCGGCGGCGGTCGAGGGCATCTCGGGCGCCACCGTCTCGGCCATCGTCCGGTCGAGGTCCATGATGTAGTAGGCCGGCATTTTGGCGAGCTCGGCGGCGCTCCACGACGCGAGACGAAACGGCTTGTTGCCCGGCCAATCGGCGCTCTTCATGTGGAAGTAGGCGCGCAGGAAGGCGGGCACCCCTTGCGCGCAGCGCCACATGTCGCCGTTCGCCTCGCACATCGAGTAGTACCACTGGTAGTGCTTGCGCGGGCGCGGCAGCGCGGCCAGCTCGGCGCCGATGTCGCGCGTGGCCGGACCCCCGAACGGCGCGCTCATCAGCACCACCGAGCGGAACACCTCGGGGTGCAGCAGCGCGCAATTGCCCGCGACGGCGGCGCCGAAATCGTGCCCGACCACCGCCGCCATCGAGCGCCAGCCGAGCGCCGACACCAGGCCGAGCGTGTCGCGCACCAGGTTGAGCAGGCGAAACGAGTCAACGTCGCCGTCGTAAGCCGCATCCCAGCCGGTCGTGCGCCCGTAGCCGCGCTGGTCCGGCGCGACGACGTGAAAACCCGCCGCGGCGAGCGCCGGCATCACCTTGCGCCAGCTGTAGGCGAGCTCGGGGAAGCCGTGCAACAGCAGCACGCCGGGCCGCCCCGCCTTGCCCGCTTCGAGCACGTGCATCGCGAGTCCGTTGCCGTTGTCGACAACGCGGGAGCGCATTTGTTCAGCCCCGAAGGGCGGTGACGCGGAACGCGGGCACCGGATGGGCGAAGCCGCGCAGCTGAAGTGGTCCTATCTGGTCGGACTGCGCCAGCTGCGCGAGGTCGGCCTCGGTCTGGCCGTCGATGATGATCTCCCCCGCTCGCGCCTCGCCGCAGAGGCGGGCGGCAAGGTTCGGCACGTTGCCGATCGCCGCGTATTCCCAGCGCTGCTCGAAGCCGATAACGCCCAGCGTCGCCTCGCCCTGAGCGATGCCGATGCCGAGCCCGACCTCCTGTCCGAGGCTGGCCCAGGCCTGCGCGATCGGAGTGAAGGCCTGCTGCAGGGCGAGCGCCATGCGCACCGAGCGCTCCGCGGCACGGTCGACCGGGAACGGATCGTTGAAGAAGATCATCACGCCGTCGCCGGCGAAGTGCTCCAGTGTGCCGCCGAATTCGGCCACGATCTGTCCCAGCGTGCTGTGGTAGGCGCGCAGCAGCTCGAGCACCTCCTCCGGATCGGCGCGGTCGGTAAAGGCCGTGAAACCGCGCAAGTCGAGGAACACCGCGGTGATCTCGCGCCGGTGCGGGCGCAGGATCTCCTCGCCGCCGGCGACGATGGCATCTGCCACTTGCGGGGAGAAGAAGCGCTTCAGGCGCCCGAGGCGCTGGATCGCGGTCACTTGCTGCCCGACCCGATCCTCGAGCTTGGCGTTCCATTCGCGCAGCGCCTCGGCCTGGCGCCGCACCTCGTCCTGCAGCGCCTTGACGCGCAACAGCGACCTCACGCGCGCGAACAGCTCGGTCCAGTTGACCGGCTTGGAGAGGAAATCGTCCGCGCCGGCCTCGATCCCCTTGACGCGCTCGGCCTGCGGGTCGAGCGAGGTCACCAGCACCACCGGCAGCAGCGCGGTCTCGGCGCCGGCGCGCACTTGGCGGCACAGCTCGTAGCCGTCGAGGCCCGGCATCATGATGTCGGACACCACCAGGTCGAGCGGCTCGCTGCGAACGATCTCGAGCGCATGCTCGCCGTCGAGCGCGGTACGCACCTCATAGCCGCGCTGGCGCAGCAGATCCGCCATCAGCTCGACGTTGGTGCGCTGGTCGTCGACGACCAGGATGCGCCCCGTCGCCGGATCCGTCGCACTCATCTCAGAACACGATCACGCCGCGGGCGTTCTTGCCGGACTCCAGGTCTGCGAACGCCTGCGGCGCCTCGTCGATCGAATAGCGCCGCGTGATCAGCTCGTCGAGCTTGAGCTTGCCCTGCATGTACAGCCCGAGCATGCGCGGAAAGTCGATGCGCGGCACGCACGAGCCGAAGTAGCTGCCGGTGAGCGTCTTCTCCTCGAACGGCAGCGTCATCGTGCGCACCGAAGTCGAATCGCCGGGCTTGGCCACCCCGACCACCACCGTGACCCCGCCGCGCCCGGTCGCCCTGTAGGCCGCCGCCGCCAGCTCGCCGCTGCCGACGCACTCGAAGGCGTAGTCCGCGCCGCCGCCGGTCAGCTTCTTGAGCGGCTTGGTCAGGTCCTCGCCCGGCTTGGCCAGCAGCACGTCGGTGGCGCCGAATTTTCGTGCCAGCTCGAGCTTGGATTCCATCGAATCGATCGCCACGATGCGCCCGGCGCCGGCGATCGCCGCGCCCTGGACCACGTTCAGGCCGACCCCGCCGCAGCCGAATACCGCCACGCTTGCGCCCGGAACCACGCGCGCGGTGTTGAACACCGCGCCCACGCCGGTGGTGACCGCGCAACCGACCAGCGCCGCACGGTCGAACGGAATCTTGGGGTCGATCTTGACCACGTTGTCGACGTGCAGCGTCGCGTACTCCGCCATCACGCCGCAGCCTGAGAAGATACTAAGCGGCTGGCCCCGCGCGTCCCTGGTGCGCAGCGTGCCGTCCGGAAGCGTAGTCAGCGCCTTGCCCTGCTCGACGCACAGCACCGGCCGGCCCATCGAGCAGAAGCGGCATTTGCCGCACATGTAGATGAACGACGACACCACGTGATCGCCGACCGCGAGCCCTGCGACGCCCTCGCCGACCGCGATCACTTCGCCGGCCGCTTCGTGCCCGAGCACCAGCGGCGGCGGCAGCGGAATGGTGCCGTTGGTCGCCGACAGGTCGGAGTGGCACACGCCGCAGGCGCCGAGCTTCACCATCACCTCTCCGCGCTGCGGCGGATCGACCGTGATCGACTCGACCACCACCGGCTTGTTCAATTCGCGGCACACGACAGCCCGTGCGGATTGCGCCATGAAATATATCTCCCTGTCCGATCCCGCCGCGGAGTATAGCGCGGCCACTCGGCTAAAATACGCCTCCCGACTAGGAGGATCAGATGCACTCGCGCGACAAGTTCTACATCGGCGGCCACTGGGTCGCTCCGTCCGGCAAGCAGACGATCGAGGTCCACAACGCGGGCAGCGGCGAAGTGATGGGCAAGGTTCCGGCGGGAGACGACAAGGACGCCGACGCGGCGGTCGCTGCCGCGCGCGCCGCGCTCGAGGGCTGGTCGCACACGCCGGCCGAGAAGCGCGCCGAATGGCTGGAAAAGATCTCCGCCGGCCTCAAGGCGCGCGCCGACGAGCTGGCGAAACTCATCGCGCAGGAAGTGGGGATGCCGATCAAGCTCGCCGGGCGCATCCAGGCCGGGCTGCCGATCGCCAATTTCGCCAACTACGCCAGGCTGCTCAAGGAATTCAAGTTCGAGCAGCGCGTAGGCAATTCGCTCGTCGTGCGCGAGCCGGTCGGCGTAGTGGTCGCGATCACGCCCTGGAACTATCCCCTGCACCAGATCGCGCTCAAGGTCGCGCCCGCGCTCGCCGCCGGCTGCACCGTGGTGCTCAAGCCCTCGGAAGTGGCGCCGTTCAACGCATTCGTGCTGGCCGAGGTGATCGAGGCCGCCGGGCTGCCTAAAGGCGTGTTCAATCTGGTGACCGGATTCGGCCCGGCGATCGGCGAAGCGCTGGTGCACCATCCCGCAGTCGACATGATCTCTTTCACCGGCTCGACCCGCGCCGGCAAGCGCATCTCGGAAGTCGCGGCGCAAGGCGTCAAGCGCGTCGCGCTCGAGCTCGGCGGCAAGTCGCCCTCGGTGATCCTGGAGGACGCCGACCTCGCCGCCGCGGTGAAGGGCACGGTCAACGGCTGCTACCTCAACTCGGGCCAGACCTGCACCGCCCTGACCAGGATGCTGGTGCCGGCGTCGAAATACGAAGAAGCCGCGAAGATCGCGGTGGAAGTGGCGAACGGCTTTACCCTCGGCGACCCGCTGTCGGAATCGACCCGGCTCGGTCCGCTCTCCTCGGCGGCGCAGCGCGAGCGCGTGCGCCACTACATCCACAAAGGGGTGCAGGAAGGCGCACAGCTGCTGGCCGGCGGCGCCGAGCAGCCCGAGGGGGTACCGGGCGGCTACTTCGTCAAGCCGACGGTATTCGGCAAGGTCAAGCCCGGCTCGGTCATCGAGCAGGAGGAGATCTTCGGCCCGGTGCTGTCGATCATCGCCTACACCGACGAAGAGGAAGCGATTCGCATCGCCAACGACACGCCCTACGGCCTGGCGGGCGCGGTATGGGGCAAGGACGAGGCGCACGCGCAGAAGGTCGCGCGCCGCATCCGCGCCGGTCAGGTCGACGTCAACGGCGGCGCGTTCAACATGAACGCCCCCTTCGGCGGCTTCAAGCAGTCCGGCCACGGCCGCGAGGCGGGTACCTACGGCCTGGAGGAATTCCTCGAGTACAAGTCGCTGCAGTTGAAGCAGTAGGCTCCCCACGCTGTTTGACCTCGGTCAAACGGCGCCGCCCGGGCCCCGCTAGCGTAGGGCAATGGAGCGGCCGCGCATCATTCGCAAGCGAGCCGGCGGGCAGGCCGTCGCGCCGAACCTCGCCGACTACGCCGCGGTGCGCGCCGGCTTCAACTGGGACGCGGCGCGGAGCGAGCTCGAGGGTCTGCCCGGCGGCGGACTGAACATCGCCCACGAGGCGGTCGAGCGCCACGCGGCGAGCGACAAGATCGCGTTCCGCTTTCTTGCGGCGCAGGGCGGACAGCGAGACGTTTCCTACGCCGAACTCTCGCGCCTCACCAGCCGCTTCGCCAACCTGCTGCGCGCACTCGGCGTCGGCAGGGGCGACCGCGTGTTCGTGCTCTCGGGGCGAATTCCCGAGCTCTACATCGCCGTGCTCGGTGCGCTGAAGAACGGCAGCGTGGTTTCTCCGCTGTTCTCGGCCTTCGGCCCGGAGCCGATCGCCACCCGCGTCAGGCTCGGCGACGGCAAGCTGCTGGTCACCACCGGCGAGCTGTACCGGCGCAAGGTGGCGAAAGTTCGCGCCGGGCTGCCGACGCTCGAGCACGTGCTCGAGGTCGACAGCCCCGAATTCGCGCGCATGATGGACGACGCTTCCGACGAATTCGAGACGGCGCGCACCGCGACCGAGGACATGGCGCTGCTGCACTTCACCAGCGGCACGACGGGCCGGCCCAAGGGCGCGGTGCACGTGCACGGCGCGGTGCTGACGCACTACGTGACCGGCCGCTACGCGCTCGACCTGCATCCGCAGGATGTCTTCTGGTGCACCGCCGACCCGGGCTGGGTGACCGGCACCTCCTACGGCATCATCACGCCGCTGCTGCACGGGGTCACCAGCGTGGTGGACGAAGCCGAGTTCGACGCCGAGCGCTGGTACCGCATCCTCGAAGAGCAGAAGGTTTCGGTCTGGTACACCGCGCCGACCGCGATCCGGATGCTGATGAAATCCGGCGCCGAGCTCGCGCGCAAGCGCGCCTTTCCGGCGCTCAGGTTCGTCGCCAGCGTCGGCGAGCCGCTCAACCCGGAAGCGGTATGGTGGGGCGAGGAGGCGCTGGGGCTGCCGATCCACGACAACTGGTGGCAGACCGAGACCGGCGGCATCATGATCTCCAACTTCGCCGCGCTCGACGTCAAGCCGGGCTCGATGGGACTGCCCGTACCGGGAGTCGACGCGTGCATTGTCAAACACGACAAGTCGAGCAATGAGATCAAGATCGTCGCCGAACCCGAAGTCGAAGGCGAGCTGGCGCTCAAGGCCGGCTGGCCGTCGATGTTCCGCGGCTACCTGCACGAGGAAGAGCGCTACCGCAAGTGCTTCCGCGACGGCTGGTACCTGAGCGGCGACCTGGCCAGGCGCGACGCCGACGGCTACTACTGGTTCGTGGGGCGCGCCGACGACGTCATCAAGTCGGCCGGGCACCTGATCGGGCCGTTCGAGGTCGAAAGCGTGCTGATGGAGCACCCCGCGGTGGCCGAGGCGGGCGTGATCGGCAAGCCGGACCCCATGGTAGGCGAAGTGGTGAAGGCGTTCGTTTCTCTCAAGCAAGGATTTTCCCCGTCGGAAAGCCTCAGGATGGAACTGCTTGCGCACGCCCGCAAGCGGCTCGGCGCGGCCGTGGCGCCGAAGGAAATCGAATTCAAGCCCTCCCTGCCCAAGACGCGCAGCGGCAAGATCATGCGTCGCCTGCTCAAGGCGCGCGAGCTCGGGCTGCCCGAGGGCGACACCTCGACCCTGGAGTCCGAATGACGATCGCGCCGCCGCCTTCGGGTCCGGTGCCCTGGGAGCGCGAGTTCGCGCTCGGCATGGTGCGCGACATGCTGCGCATCCGGCGCATGGAGGAGCGCGCCGCCGAGCTCTACGGCGAGCAGAAGATTCGCGGCTTCCTGCATCTGTACATCGGCGAGGAGGCGGTGGCCACCGGTGTGATCCGCGCGCTCCAGGCCGAGGACAACATCGTCGCCACCTACCGCGAGCACGGTCACGCGCTGCTGCGCGGCATGCCGATGCGCACCATCATGGCCGAGATGTACGGCAAGCGCGAAGGCTGCTCGCGTGGCCGCGGCGGCTCGATGCATCTGTTCGACGCCAGGCTGCGCCTGTACGGCGGCAACGCTATCGTCGCCGGCGGCCTGCCGCTCGCGGTCGGCCTTGCGCTCGCGGACAAGCTGCAGGAGGTCAAGCGCGTCACCGCCTGCTTCTTCGGCGAGGGCGCGATGGCCGAGGGCGCCTTCCACGAGGCGATGAACCTCGCCGCATTGTGGCGCGTGCCGGCGCTGTTCTGCTGCGAGAACAACCTCTACGCCATGGGCACCGCGCTCGCGAGGTCGGAGTCGCAGACCGACCTGTGCGCGAAGGCGGCCTCCTACGGCGTGCCGACCGCGAAGGTCGACGGCCAGGACATCGTCGCCGTGCACGAGGCGGCGAACAAGGCGCAGCAGCACGTTCGCGAAGGCAAGGGGCCGTTCTTCGTCGAGTTCCAGACCTACCGCTACCGCGCGCACTCGATGTTCGACCCCGAGCTGTATCGCGCGAAGCAGGAAGTCGAGGAGTGGAAGACGCGCGGGCCGCTGCACACCTTCACCGCGCGCCTCAAGGCCGAGGGCAAGCTGAGCGAAGAGCAGTTCCTCGCGCTCGACGCCGAGGTGGCGAAGGAGGTCGAGGACGCGGTGGCCTTCGCCGAGGCCGGCAGCTGGGAGCCGGTCGAGGACCTGACGAAGGACGTGACCGCCGCATGAAGAAGATCTCCTACCGCGAGGCGCTGCGCGAGGCGCTGCGCGAGGCGCTCGGCGCCGATCCGCGTGTGTTCCTGATGGGCGAGGACGTCGGCCGCTACGGCGGCACCTACGCGGTGA
>JBAUTW010000044.1:0-4580 GCA_049582365.1 Burkholderiales bacterium
CGAGCGCATGTGCCGCGCGCTCGATCCGCGCGTGACGCAGGTGATGGCGCAACTGGGCGGCGAGTACGAAGTGGTGCTGATCGCGCGCTCGGACGGCGTGCTCTCGGCCGACGTGCGGCCGCTGGTGCGGCTGTCGGTACAGGTGATCGCCGAGCACAACGGCAGGCGCGAGAGCGGCCACGCGGGCGGCGGCGGGCGCACCGGCTACGCGCACTTCAGCGACGCGGTGCTGCAGGACTACGCCGACAAGGCGGTGGCGCAGGCGCTGGTGAACCTGGACGCGCGCCCGGCACCGGCGGGCACCATGACCGTGGTGCTGGGGCCGGGCTGGCCCGGAATCCTGCTGCACGAGGCGATCGGGCACGGCCTCGAGGGCGACTTCAACCGCAAGGGCAGCTCGGCGTTCTCCGGCCGCATCGGCGAGCGCGTCGGCGCGCGCGGCGTCACGGTGGTCGACGACGGCACCCTGCCCGGGCGGCGCGGCTCGCTCACCGTCGACGACGAGGGCAACCCCACCACGCGCACGGTGCTGATCGAGGACGGCGTGCTGCGCGGCTACATCCAGGACAGCCTCAACGCGCGCCTGATGAAGATGCCGGTAACGGGCAACGGGCGGCGCGAGTCCTTCGCCCACCTGGTGCTGCCGCGCATGACCAACACCTACATGCTCGCCGGGCCGCACGACCCGCGCGAGATCATCGCCGGGGTCGAGCGCGGCGTGTACGCGGTCAACTTCGGCGGCGGGCAGGTCGACATCACCAACGGCAAGTTCGTGTTCTCGGCCGCCGAGGCCTACATGATCGAGAACGGCAAGGTGACGCACCCGATCAAGGGCGCGACCCTGATCGGCAACGGTCCCGACGCGCTGACGAGAGTCAGGATGATCGGCAACGACCTGCAGCTCGACAGCGGCATCGGCACCTGCGGCAAGGAAGGCCAGAGCGTGCCGGTCGGCGTCGGTCAGCCGACGCTGCGCATCGACGGCCTGACGGTGGGCGGCACTTCCTGAGCATGGACGCGCTGCCGGCGAACGCGACGCGCTTTCTCGCCGGCGCCGAGGCGCTCGCGGCGCAGATCCCCGACGGCGCGCAAATCGCCATGCCGCCGGACTATTCGCTGCCGGCGATGGCGGTGGTGCGCGCGCTGGTGCGGCGCAAGGCGCGAGGCCTGCGCCTGCTCGGCGTGCCGGTGCTGGGCATGTGCGCCGACCTGCTGATCGGCGCCGGCTGCGTCGCCGAGGTCGAGACCAGCGCGGTTTCGCTCGGCGAAGCCGGGCTCGCGCCGCGCTTCACCGAGGCCGCCGAGAAGGGCGAGCTGGTGCTGCGCGAAGCCACCTGCCCGATGATCCACAGCGGCCTGCAGGCGGCCGAAAAAGGCGTGCCCTTCATGCCGCTGCGCGGCGTGCTCGGTTCCGATCTGGTCGACGCTCGTCCTGACTGGAAAGTGATTCAGAATCCCTTCGCTCAGGCCGACCCGATCATCCTTGCCCCGGCGATCTCGCCCGACGTGGCGCTGTTCCACGCGCGCTGGGCCGACCGCGCGGGCAACGTGTGGCTCGGTCGGCGGCGCGAGCTGGCGACGATCGCGCACGCGGCCAGGGCCTGCTACGTCAGCGTCGAGCAGATCCGCGACGGCGACATGCTGGAGGACGAGATCCTCGCGCCGGGGGTGCTCGGCTCGGTCTACGTCAGCGCGCTGGCGCCCGCGCCGCGCGGCGCCTGGCCGCTCGGCGTGGCCGAAGAATATGCGATCGACGACGCGCACCTGACGGCATACGCGAAGGCGGCCAGGACCCGCGAGGGATTCCGGCGCTACCTGGAGCAATGGGTCCTTACGCCAGAGAAGAGCTGCTCGCCTGCGTGATCGCGCGGCTGATCGGCGACGCGGCGCACGTCGCCGTCGGCGCCGCTTCTCCGATTCCCGCCACGGCGTGCGCGCTGCTGGCCGCGCAGGGCAACAAGCTCAGAGTCTCATTGCTCCACAAGCGGCAAGGCAATCCCTTCAGCGAAGGCTCGCGCGAGCTGTTCGATCTCGCGGGGCAGGGCAGGATCGACGTGTTCTTCCTCGGCGGGGCGCAGATCGACGGCGCGGCGAACGTCAACCTGGTGCGCGCCGAAGGGCATCGCTTCCCCGGCTCGTTCGGCTCGGCGTTCATGTACTTCGCGGCGCGCCGCACGATCCTGTTCCGCGAAGAGCACTCGCGCCGCGTGCTGGTGCCGAAGGTCGAGTTCGTCAGCGCGCCCGGCTCGAGCCCGCCCGGGGTGTGGCGCCGCGGCGGCCCGCAGGCGCTGCTCACCGGCAAGGCGCTGTTCGCCTGGCAACCAGAGCAGCGGCGCTTCCGGCTCGAGAGCGTGCATCCCGGCTCGAGCCTCGAGGAGGTGCGCGAGGCGACCGGGTTCGAATTCGACCTCGACGGCGCGCCGGCGCGCACGCCCGAGCCGGGCGAGGAGCAGCTCGCGCTGCTGCGCGGGCCGGTGGCGCGCGAGATCGCCGTCAGCTACCCTGCATTCGCCGGTCGCGTATGGGGCCCGAACGAGGAGACGCGAGGCAGATGCTCGGCTTGAAGCCCGGGGACGTTCAGGAAGGCCTGTCGGAGCTCGAGCAGGGGATCAGCTTTCACGAGCAGTGGCACGCGAACCTGTTGCGCGGGCTGGTCTGCGGACTCCCTCCGGACGGGCGCGAGCTTGCGGAGGATGCGCATCGGCAGTGCCGGTTCGGCCGGTGGTACTACGACCTCTCCCCCGCAGCGCTGCGCCGGCACCCCGGCTTTATCGGGCTGGAAGAGGAACACGAGCGCATGCACCGGCAGGCGGCGCAATTGCTCCGTAGGTGGGCCGAAGGGCGCGGCGTGCCGAGCGAGGACTACGACGTGTTCTCGCATACGCTCGAACAACTGCGGTTCGAGATCCTTTCCCTGCGACGCGAGCTCGAGGATTCGCTCCGCAGCGTCGACAGTCTTACGGGCGCGCTCGCCCGCACCGGCATGCTCGGCAAGCTGCGCGAACAGCAGGAGATGGCCAAGCGCGGCATACAGAGCTGCGCGATCGCGATGATGGACGTTGACCACTTCAAGCTGGTCAACGACCGGTTCGGCCATCCGGTCGGCGACACGGTGCTTGCGGCCGTGGCTCGCGTGGTGCTCGAGCGGATACGCCCGTACGATAAGTTCTACCGCTACGGCGGCGAGGAATTCTTCCTCTGCATGCCGAACACGAACGCGCACACCGGCAACGCGGTGGTGGAGCGCCTGCGCGAGCGGATCGCGGAAGGCCCGATGGCGCGCAGGGACGGTTCCGACGTGCAGGTCACCGTCTCGTTCGGCGTCACGGTGCTGGATCGGGAGGCGAGCATCGAGACCTGTGTCGCGCGCGCGGACAGGGCGCTCTACGCGGCCAAGTCCGCCGGCCGCAACTGCACGCGGGTGTGGGACGCGGCGATGGAGCAGACCCGGGCCTAGGCGCGCGAGGGGGCGCCCTCGTCCCACTCGAAATCGTAGCGGTGCGCCATCAGCTTGGCGATCACCTCGCCGACCTCGGCGTCGTGGACCAGGATCTCGTCCAGCGCGAGCGTGATCGGCATGTCGACCTGCAGCCGGCGCGCCAGCGTGGCGGCGGCCTCGACCGAGCAGAAGCCCTCGGTGACGACCTTGCGCTCGCCCAGGATGTCGTGCCACTTGCGGCCCTGGGCGATGGCGATGCCGAGCGAGGTGTTGCGCGAGTGCGCGGCGTTGCAGGTCATGGTCAGGTCGCCGACGCCGCACAGGCTGAAGAAGGTATGCAGGCGCGCCCCCTTGGCAAGTCCCAGGCGCGTCATTTCCGCCAGGCCGCGCGTGATCAGCGTTGCGCGCGCGCCTTCGCCGAGTTTTTTCCCGTCGGCGATGCCGCAGGCGACCGCGAGCACGTTCTTCATCGCGCCGCACAGCGCCGCGCCGATCACGTCGGTCGACAGATAGGTGCGAAAGCGCGCGCTGCCGAGCGCCCGCGCCAGACGCTCGCCGGTCGAACGATCGGCGCAGGCCAGGGTGACCCCGGTCGGCAGGTCGGTGGCGATCTCCTTGGCGAACGACGGCCCGGACAGCACCGCCACGGTCGCCGCGGGCAGCGTTTGGGCGATCACCTCGGGCATCAGCGCGCAGCTGCCGCGCTCGATGCCCTTGGCGCAGCTGATCACCGGCGTGCCCGCGGCGAGCAGCGGCTGCATCTCGCGCGCGACGCTGCGCAGGTACTGCGCGGGCGCCACCAGCAGCACGAAGTCGGCGCCGGCGAGCGCCTGCGCGAGCTCGCTGGTGGCGCGGATCCCGGGCTCGAGCTTCACTCCGGGCAGGAAAGCCGCGTTCGCCCCGTTGCGGTTGACGTCTTCGACCACTTCCGGCTCGCGCGCCCAGAGCGTGGTCTGGTTGCCCGCGCGCCTGACCACGCAGGCCATTGCGGTGCCGAATGCGCCGCCCCCGATTACCGCCGCCCGCGCCATTGCGTTCTCCTTTTTTCGATCAGATTCCGGTCGCCTGCTGCATCAGCTCGCGCCAGCGGCGGTAGCGCGCGGCGAGCGCCGGGCGCGCCTGCGGCTCGAACCGGTCCTCG
>JBAUTW010000045.1:0-7244 GCA_049582365.1 Burkholderiales bacterium
TCGCCGCTCGCGAGCGACAGCCAGGCCAGGCCCACGGTCGCCTTGTCGGCGGCGAGCGCGAGCAGCAGGTTGTCCGATTTCTCGTCCAGCAGCGCCGAATCGGTCAGCGTGCCGGGCGTGACGATGCGCGTCACCGCGCGCTCCACCGGACCCTTGGCGCTCGCGACGTCGCCGACCTGCTCGCAGATCGCGACCGACTCGCCCAGCTTCACCAGCTTGGCCAGGTACTGCTCGGCCGAGTGCCAGGGAACCCCCGCCATCTTGATCGGCTGCCCGGCCGAAGCGCCACGCGTGGTGAGCGTGATGTCGAGCAGCCGCGCCGCGCGCTCGGCGTCGTCGTAGAACAGCTCGTAGAAGTCCCCCATGCGGTAGAAAAGGAGGATGTCCGGATGCTGCGCCTTGATGTGCAGGTACTGCTGCATCATCGGCGTATGGGCGTCGAGGTTTTGCATTCTGCGGCAAGTGTACCGTCAGAGAGCGGGCCGCCGCGCGCCCCTGAATGGCGTGTTATAGACTCGATTCATGCGCCGGGTTCTTGGCCGCCTGCCTCAGATGCTCGTGATGGCGTTTGTCGTCACCACGGCGCTCTTTGTGCCGCTCGTGACGCTTCTCGGCGCGCTCGCGATCGGGCTGTTCGGCGTTTCGCTGCGCGCCTTCGTGACCTTCGGCGCGGCGCTCAGCGCCGTCGAGGGCCTCGCGGCGTGGTGGGCTGTGCTGTTCGTCCCCGCGTTGGCTTACAGCGCGTGCATGATGCCGTGGGGAGGCAAGAACCCTTAGTGCGCTTCGTTAGGCGCGCCTCGCGCTCTGCCTTGCGACGCGACTAACGCGTCTTCAGGGGCATTCGAGCGCTTCAAGGCATTGTTTGTGCAATGCAATATCGTGCCTTCGTGCCCGTCGCCGACCTCGAGCGCCGCATGCGCGAAATCGAGCAGGGCTAGGCGATTTCCGACAAGGGGCAGGGCACGGAAATGCCGAATCCCTGCGCATAGTCGATGCCCAGATTCCTGAGTACGGCGATCGTCGTCTGGTCCTCCACCAGTTCGGCAACCGTTCTTATGCCGATCGTCTTTGCGACCCGGCTCACCGACTTGAGCTTCGCCAGTTGCAGCGGATCCCGGTTGATGCGAAGAATGATGGAGCCGTCGATTTTCAGGAAATCGACCTTGATGTCTTTCAGCAATCCGAAGGAAACCTGATCGCGGCCGAAGCCGCTCAGCGCGATGCGGCAGCCATGCGTCCGGAGGCGATCGGCCAGGAAACCTATCTGGTCGTGCCGGTACGAGGCGTCGGACGCGGAGACTTCGAAGCATAGCGTGCCGGCGTCCAGTTTGTGTTCCTGCAGCAGCTGACCGACGAACAGCGGAAAATCCGGATCGTCGATCGTAGCGCCTGCGAGGTTGATGAACAGCATCATTTGTTCGCGCGGATCGACTGCCGGCGTCCGGAAGGACGCCCACTTGACCGCCTGCTCGACCACCCAGCGGTCGAGCTTCGGCATCAGGCCGTACTTCTCTACCAGGGGGAAGAACGCGCCGGGGGACGACGTGTTCTGGTCCTCGTCCAGCAATCGGATCAGCACCTCATAGTGCGACGTTGCGGGACGATCGGTGGCGAGGGGCTGGATACGCTGGCATAAGAGCTTGAAGTCGTTTCTCTCGATCGCGGCCATCATCTGCTGAGCCGCTTGCCTGGATCCCGCCACCTCTTCCGAGTAGGCGTCGACGTACAGGTCCTGCTCGGCGCCTTTCGCGTCCGCCGTTGCAGCGGCGGGAGCGGCCGCGGCGCCCTGGCTGGCCAGGTCGGCACGCTCCGTGATATCGCTGTAGAGGATGAAGAAACCGGCCAGCGCGCCGCTCTTGACGCTGTACGGAACATATTGCTCGTGCAGCCGATAAACGGTTCCGTTGCGCACGGCGCGCGTCTTCTCCTGCGTCACCACGCTACCGGCCAGCACTGACTGGAGGACAGCCTCGAGATCTCCGAAGATCCTGCTGCCCAGGACGTTCTTCATGTTCCTGCCGTTGATCTGCTCCTCGTGCAGGCCAACCCACTCCCGGAATGCCTGGTTGTGATATTGAATCCGGTTGTCCACGTCAACGCATGCCAACATCACGGGCAGGAGCTCGTCCACGTACTTCAGCCGGGGCGCCGCCTTCGCCAGCGTCGCTTCCATCCGTTCGCGCAGGCGCAAGTCCTGCTTGTGCTTCTCCTGCAGCACGGAGAGCTTCGCCTTGTTGCGCAGGCTCGACCATTCGGCCCGGGTCGCGCGGCTGGTAAGCGCCAGAATCGACGCGGTCAGCACGCCCGTCAGGAACAGCATCCATTCCAGGTTCAGTTGAGTCAGCAGGATCGTCGCCACCAGCAAAATCAGCATGACGACAACCGCCAACGCGACGAGGTAAGGCTTGACCGCCCTAAGCAAACGTCGACCGCGCATTGACTGCCCCCAATGAACTTCGACAAGCACGATGGTCCGGCTGACGAAGCCTACACCCGTATGCGGTGGAAGGGTCGCAAGCTGGTGTGGCCGGCGCGGCTGTCCCATAATCGATCTCCGTTCTCGAGAGGGTCGGCAATGAGCGGTATGCCGGAAAGCGTCGGGCGATACTCCCTGGTGCGAGAGCTGGGTCGCGGCACCACCGCGACGGTGTACCTTGCGCACGACCCGTTTGCCGAGCGCGATGTCGCCGTCAAGGTGTTTATGCACGCTCCCGGTGACCCGGGCCTGAGGCGCGGCACACACCGCAGCAGCTTCCTCAACGAAGCAGCCTTGGTGGGCAAGCTCCACCATCCGCACATTGCCGCGCTGCTCGACGCGGCGGTGGAGCCCGGGTCCAGCTACGTGGTCATGGAGTATGTGCCGGGCGGCACCCTGGCGCAGTTCGCCACGGCCGACAAGCTGCTGCCGCCCGAACGCGTGGTCGAGCTGGTGTTCAAGCTGAGCCGCGCGCTTGAATACGCGCAACAACATGGCGTGATCCACCGCGACGTCAAGCCGGCCAACGTCCTGCTCACCGAATCGCTCGACGTCAAGCTCTCGGACTTCGGCGTCGCCCGGATCGACAACTCGACTCACACGCACATCACTCACGTCGGGTCGCCGGCGTATCTGTCGCCCGAGCACGTAGCCGACCTGCCGCTCAGCCACCAGAGCGACATCTACGCGCTCGGGGTGGTCATGTACCAGCTGCTGACGGGGCGGCTGCCGTTCAATGCCACCTCGACCGCCGCGCTGATGTACCAGATCCTGCACTACGACGCGCCGCGCCTGCGCACGCTGCGCCCCGAGCTGCCCGAAGCGATCGAGGCGATCGTGTCGAACGCCATGCAGAAGGACCTGAGCCTTCGCTACCAGAGCTGGTTCGATTTCGGCAAGGATCTCGCGCGCCTGGCGCGCGGCCTGGATCAGCCGTCGGCCAATCTTTCCGATTCCCGAAAGTTCCATGCCCTGCGCGACCTTCCCTTCTTCCGCGGCTTCAGTCAGGTCGAGATCTGGGAGACGCTGCGCCTGGCGATCTGGATGCGCCTCGCCGGGGACTCGGTGATCCTCGCCGAGGGCCGGCCTGGCGATGCGGTCTACATTCTGGTAGAGGGTCGCGTCGAGGCGTCGCGCGCCGGCACGCCGTTGGCGACGCTCGGGCCGGGGGATTTGTTCGGTGAGATTCTGTACTTCGCCGACAACAAGGCGGAGCGCAGCACCACCATCCGCTCCCTCGAGCCCGCGCTGCTGCTCGAAATCAAGGCCGCGGCGCTGAATGCGGCGAGCGAGGCTTGCCAGGTGCAGTTCAACAAGGCGTGCATGTGCCTGCTCGTCGAACGCCTGTCGGAGGCCAACCGCTCGCGGCTTGCCGCGCGCTGAGCATTTGGCCTGCCGTATTCGACAAGCGTCGACGTCTTGTCGCACCTTGCAGTGTCTTGTCGCCGCGCGGCGCCGATTCTGGGCAGGTATTTCGGTCCATTCGTGACTTAATCGACTTCCGTGGAGGCATTCGGCCGATATGGACACGTTGCCGCACAGACTTCCAGTGGTGAACGGGTTAGGGTGGACTTGCGGTGGAATTATTCCAGCGCCCAATAGGAGCACCAAATGAGAAAGCTACAGAAGGGCTTTACGTTGATCGAACTGATGATCGTGGTTGCGATCATCGGCATCCTGGCCGCGGTGGCGCTGCCGGCGTACCAGGACTACACCATCCGGGCGAAGATGTCCGAGCTGATTCTCGCCATGAGCGCGTGCCGCACCTCGATCACCGAGGTGTATCAGTCGGGTCCGTCGGTTGCGCCCGTGGCCAACGGCTGGGGCTGTGAAAAGACCACCACTTCCGAAGAAACGAAATACGTGAAATCCATCACCACCGACGTGAACGGCGTCGTGACGGGGATGGTGCAGAACGTCAGCTCTTATGTGAACGACTCGGTCGTGACGCTGATGCCGCTGAGCTCCGCCGGCGTTCCGGCGACGTTCACCCCCGGCTCGAGCGGGTCGTTGTACGGCTGGACGTGCGGCGGAACGGGCACCACGGTGCCGAGCAAGTACCTGCCGGGTTCGTGCCGCGGCTAACAATCAGATCGTCGTATCAGTCTGAAAGGGCACCCTTCGGGGTGCCTTTTTTTTTGGGCGTGCGGCCGGATCCAATAGAATGAGCGCCGTTACCCGATTCGCCGCCTGGTCCATGCCGCTCGACGATCCCCGCCTGCGCGATGCCGTCGCGCCAGCCGATCTGCCCTTCCGCATCCGCAAGATCGGCCATGTGGTGCTGCGGGTAAGCGACCTCGCGCGCGCGGTCGACTTCTACACCCGGGTGCTGGGCTTCAGGGTGTCGGACGTCTACCCGGAGGACATGATGCCCGGCGGCATGGTGTTCATGCGCTTCGGCGCCGACCACCACGGGGTCGCGCTGGTCGGCGGGATGGAGGGGCCGTCGCAGGGCCGCGAGCTGCATCACTTCGCGTTCGAGGTGGCGACGCTGGACGAGGTGTTCCGCGCGCGCCGCCACCTGCGCGCGCACGGGGTGCCGATCACGTTCGAGGGGCGCCGGCGCGCCGGGGTGCAGATCGCGGTCGAGTTCCGCGATCCCGACGGCCACTGGCTCGAGATCTACTGGGGGCTGGACCAGATCGGCGCCGACGGCGCGGTGCGGCCGAAGGCGCAGTGGGACTGGGCGCACACGCTCGAGGAGGCGATCGACCGGCCGGTGCCGGGCCAGCGCGCGGCACTACACGACCCGTCGTTGAGGGAGGACAAATCGTGAAAGCGACCGTGGTGCGGAACATCCTTCGGGCGGACGGCGCGACCCTCGCCGCGCTGGCCGAAAAGGGCCTCGAATACGTCGATGGGCCGCTAGACTGGGGGCCGCGCGGTTGAGCGCCGCGGCGCCGCTGAGCGCGCTGCTCGGCGACTACCCGGTCACGCGCGCGCTGAAGGAAGGCCGCGTGAGTTCGCCGCGCGTGAGCCTGGATTTCGCGCAGGTCGCCACGCCGGCCTCGGCGTTCAAGCGCGCGGTGCGCGGACTTGAGTTCGACGTCGCGGAACTGGCGCTGGTAACCTTCCTGATGGCGAAGGACCGCGGCGCGCCGCTCGCGCTGCTGCCCGCGGTGGTGGTCGCGCGCTTCCAGCACCCGCTGCTGGTGCAGGACGCTGCGCGCAGCGCGCTGCTGCCGCGCGAGCTGGAAGGGCGCCGGGTCGGCGTGCGCTCCTACTCGGTCACCACCGGGATGTGGCTTCGCAGCATCCTGGCGGAGGATCACGGCGTCGATTGCGCACGCGTGAAGTGGGTGACCTTCGAGGAGCCGCACGTGGCCGGTTTTCGCGACCCGCCGAACGTCGAGCGCGCGCCCGAGGGGAAGGAGATCGTCGCGATGCTTCTTGCAGGCGAGCTCGACGCGGCGATCGTCGCCGAGCGCGCGCTGCCCGACGCGCGACTGAAGGGCGTGATTGCGGATCCCGCGGCGGCCGCCGATGCCTGGCGCGCGAAGCACGGCGCGCTGCAGATCAACCATATGGTGGCGGTGAAGGAATCGCTCGCACGCTCCGAGCCGGACGCGGTGCGCGAGGTCTACCGCCTGTTGGCCGAGAGCCGGGAGGCGGCGGGCGCGCCGGAACTGAACCCGTTCGGCTGGGAGGCGAACCGGCGCAATCTCGAGGTCGCGATCGAGCAGACCTGGCGCCAGGGGCTGATCGCACGGCGCTACACTGTCGACGAGCTCATATGATCATCGATTGCCACGGCCATTACACCACCGCGCCGAAGGCGCTGGAGGAGTACAGGAAGCGCCAGCTCGTCGATTTCGGCACGCCGCGCTGGGCGCCGCAGAAAGGCGCGCTGGCGATCAGCGACGAGCAGATCCGCGACAGCCTCGAATCGGCGCAGCTGCGCATGCAGCGCGAGCGCGGCACCGACCTGACCATCTTCTCGCCGCGGGCGAGCGCGATGGGCCACCACCTGGGCGATGCGGCCGCGAACCGCTTCTGGTCCGAGCACTGCAACGAGCTGATCCACCGCGTGTGCGCGCTCTACCCGGACAACTTCGTCGGCGTGTGCCAGCTTCCGCAGGCTCCCGGCGTGCGCCCCGACAACTGCATCGCGGAACTCGAGCGCTGCGTGACCGAGTTCGGCTTCATCGGCTGCAACCTGAACCCGGACCCCTCGGGCGGCTACTGGACCGACCCGCCGCTGACCGACCGCTGGTGGTATCCGCTGTACGAGAAGATGGTCGAGCTCGAGGTCCCGGCCATGATCCACGTCAGCGGCTCGTGCAACCCGAACTTCCACGCCACCGGGGCGCACTACATCAACGCCGACACCACCGCGTTCATGCAGCTGCTCACCTCCGACCTGTTCAAGGACTTCCCGACGCTCAAGTTCGTCATCCCGCACGGCGGCGGCGCGGTGCCCTACCACTGGGGGCGCTATCGCGGCCTGGCGCAGGACATGGGCCGCCCGCCGCTCGGGGAGCTGCTGCTCGACAACGTCTTCTTCGACACCTGCGTCTACCACCGGCCCGGGATCGAGCTGCTGCTCAAGGTGATCCCGGCCGACAACATCCTGTTCGCCTCCGAGATGGTCGGCGCGGTGCGCGGCATCGACCCCGAGTCCGGGCACCACTACGACGACACCAGGCGCTACCTCGACTCGATCGACTGGCTCGGCGCCGCCGAGCGCGAGAAGATCTTCAGGGCCAACGTCGAGAGGGTCTATCCGCGCTTCGCGCGCCGCGGCTGACTAGTCGTGCCGGTGCCGCTG
>JBAUTW010000046.1:0-4125 GCA_049582365.1 Burkholderiales bacterium
GCCCGCAGCGGCGCCTCGACACCATCCGCGCGCTGTCGGGCGCCGGCGTGCCGGTGGGGGTGATGCTCGCGCCGGTGATCCCGGCGCTGTCCGACAAGTCGGTCGAAGAGTCGCTCGAGGCCGCCGCCGCCGCGGGCGCGAGCATGGCCGGCTACCAGCTCATGCGCCTGCCGAACGAGCTCAAGACGCTGTTCCGCGAATGGCTCGCGGCGCACTACCCCCTGCGCGCCGAGCACGTGATGAGCATCGTGCAGCAGCTGCGCGGCGGGCACGACAACGACCCGCGCTTCGGCACCCGCATGACCGGCACCGGCAACTACGCCGAGCTGCTCGCCAAGCGCTTCGAGATCGCCTGCCGCAGGCTCGGCCTGAACGGCGCCGAGCGCGGCACCCGGGCGCGGCGCGAGCTCGATTGCGGCGCCTTCCGTCCGCCGTCGCCGGCCGGGCAAATGCAGCTCTTTTGAGCGTGCGCAGGCTCTGGCTCGCGATCGGCTGGGCAATGGTGGCCGCGATCGTGGTCGGCTCGGTGATGCACTCGCCGCCTTCGCTCGGTTTCGAGCAGAGCGACAAGCTCGAGCACCTCGGCGGCTACGGGCTGGTGATGTTCTGGTTCTGCCAGATTTACGCCGCCCGCCGCGTGCGCCTTGGCTACGCGCTGGGCTTCGCCGCCCTGGGCATCGCGCTCGAGTTCGTACAGGGTTGGCTCGGCTACCGCGACTTCGAGGTCGCCGACATGATCGCCGACGCCGCGGGCGTGGCGCTCGGCTGGGGCCTCGCGCTCATGTTCCCCAATGCGCTGCCGCAGGCGCGCTAGCCGAGGAACTCGATCAGCGCGTCCAGCACCGCGTCCGGCGCCTCGGCCATGAGCGAATGGCCGGAGGAGCCGATCAGCACGGTGCGGCTGCCCGCGACCGCCTGCGCGAGCGATGCGGCGGACTTGGGCGGCGTCATCGCGTCGCGCCGCCCCAGGAGGAACAGCGCCGGACATTTGACCTTGGCGGCGCTCTCGAGCCCCGCGGCGTAGTCGTTGCAGGCCTTGAGGTCGTTGTAGAGCACGCCCGGCGCCAGGCGCGCCAGCCGCGCCAGCGTGTCGCCGTACATCCACATGCCGGGGTTGGGGTTGCCGCCGAGCGGCACCTGCGGCGCGTGGCCCCAGATCGTTTCCATGTCGAACGCGTCCTGCCGGTTGCCGCGCGCCGCTTCGAGGAACGCCTCCGACACCTTCATCGGGTAAGCGGTGCCGATCAGCGCGATGCGTTCCACGCGCGCGGGGTGGCGCGCCGCGCACTCGAGCGCGACCAGGCTGCCCAGCGAGTGCCCCACCAGCGCGGCCTCGCCGAGCCCGAAGCCGTCCAGCACCTTCGGCACCCAGTCCGCCGCGGCCTCGATCGACGCGAGCGGCGGACCGTCGCTGCGCCCGTGCCCCGGCAGATCGAGCGCGAGCACGTTGCGGCCGTGATAGCCGAAATAGCGGCTCTGCAGGCCGAACCAGCTGTGGTCGAGCCCCGCGCCGTGCAGGAACACGACCGTCGGCCGCGCGGGATCGGGCGCATGCGCGGCGGTGTAGGCGAAGACCTGTTTGCCGTCGAGCGCGAGATTCATTGCGACGCCCTCTGCGCGGCCTTCAAGGCGCGCTCCAGGTCGTCGATCAGGTCGGTCGCGTCCTCCAGCCCGATCGAAAGGCGCACCGTGCCGGCGCTGATGCCGGCCTTCTCCAGATCGTCGTCCGACATCCGGTAGTGAGTCGTGGTGGCGGGGTGAATCACGAGCGACTTCGCGTCGCCCACGTTCGCCAGGTGCGAGAACACGCGCAGCGCCTCGATGAAGGCGCGCCCGGCGGGACGGCCGCCCTTCATGTTGAACGAAAACACGGCCCCCGCGCCGCGCGGCAGCAGGCGCGCGGCCAGCGCGTGGTCGGGGTGCGAGGGCAGCTCGGGATAGCCTACCGACTCGACCATCGGGTGCGCGGCGAGGAAAGCCACCACCTTGCGCGCGTTGTCGACGTGGCGCGGCATGCGCAGGTGCAGCGTCTCGATGCCCTGCAGGATATGGAACGCGGTCATCGGCGCCATGCAGGCGCCGAAGTCGCGCAGACCCTCGCGCCGCGCGCGCAGCAGGAACGCGCGGGTGCCCGACTCTTCCTCGAAGTCCATGTCGTGGAACCCCTCGTACGGCGCGGTGAGCTGGGGAAACTTGCCGCTCTTCTCCCAGTCGAAGCGGCCCGAGTCGACCAGCACGCCGCCGATCGCCACCCCGTGCCCGCCGAGAAACTTGGTCGCCGAGTGATAGAGCAGGTCCGCGCCGAGCTCGAACGGCTTCATCAGCCAGGGCGTGGTGAAGGTCGAATCGACCAGCAGCGGCAGACCCGCCGCGTGTGCGATCGCCGCCAGCGCGGGAATGTCGAGCACGTCGAGCCCGGGATTGCCGAGCGTCTCGCCGAATACCAGGCGCGTGTTGTCCCGGATCGCGCGCTCGAAATTGCGCGGCTCGCGCGGGCTGACGAAGGTCGTCTCGATGCCGAAGCGCCTGAGCGTGTAGCCCAGCAGGTTGTGCGAGCCGCCGTAGAGCGAATTCGAGGCCACCACGTGCTGCCCCGCGTCGAGCAGGGTCGCGACCGCCAGGTGCAGCGCCGCCTGCCCCGAGGCGGTGGCGATCGCACCGACGCCGCCTTCGAGCGCGGCGACGCGCTCCTCGAGCACCGCCACGGTCGGGTTGGAGATGCGCGAGTACACGTGCCCCGCGCGCTCCATGTTGAACAGCGAGGCCGCGTGCTCGGTGTCGCGGAACACGTACGAAGTGGTGGCGTAGATCGGCACCGCGCGGCTTCCGGTCGCCGCGTCGGGCGACTGGCCGGCGTGCAGCGCGAGCGTGTCGAAGGCGGGATATTTGGGTGCGGCCATTGCGGACTCCGCAAAAGAAAACGCCCCTCGCAAGGGGCGTTCGTGGGATGGGCTCGTCTAGTGCAGGTGCTTGCGGCTCGGCTTGGTGTAGGCCTCGAAGGCGCGCTCGGGCTGCTTCGGCTGCGCGGCCTTCTCCTTCCAGTCGCGGTCGAACATGTCGTTCACCAGCATCACCACCTCGGCCGCGTGCTCCTTGTCGAACTGACGCTCGAGCAGCGCCGAGACGTCTTCGATCATGCAGCGGCGCTGGGCCTCGTGGATCGCCTGCGCGGTGGGGCCGACGAACAGCAGGCGCCCTTCCTGGTCGCCGTTCTCCTGGTACAGGGTGAGGTCGACCTCGACCGCCTCGTAGCAGTAGGGCCCGAGGTTCTCCAGCGCCTCGTCCAGCGCGCGATGGAAGCTGCGGCCGATCTCGCCGGTCCAGCAGATGTAGAGAATGAGCTCCTTTTCGTCGAACTTGAGCCCGGGCTCGTCGGGCTCGAGGCTCTTGACGTCGCCCAGCCCCTCGGCGTCCAGATACTCAAGCCAGGGCGCCAGCGCCTGCTCGATCTGCTTCTTCGAGACACCTTCCAGAATGGGTATGTCGGCGTGGACGTGGACTTCGACGCGCATGGCGCAATCCTTGCGAAAAAAGCGTGACATTCTACCACCCGGTCCTCGGCCGGGTCTTGAATCCAGGCCCCGCGGCACAAAGATTGCTTGTAGTGATCCAGGTCTTGCTAACGGCGCACCGAAGGAGGCTGCGATGAACGTCCTGTACGACAACGGCGAGTTTTACGTCACCGAGTTTCCCGGCCGGGGCATCGAGCTGGTGGACACGCGCGCCGGCCTCGGCGCCTACTTCGAGGGTGCCCTGGAACGTCAGTTTCGTGCCCAAATGGCGCACCTGATATCGGGCGGGCCGAGCGAGGAGTCGGTCGAGGCCTTCCTCGGCAACTACGAAGCATTGCTCACCAACCCGATCGTGTTCCACTAGCGCCGGGGCGGTTTTGCAGCCGGGCGGCGCGAATCCGCTAGGATTCGCGCCATGGTACGCCCCGATTACGCCGGCGCCGGCCTGCTCAACCTGATCGCCTCGCTGATCGAGGCGCGCGGCGGCCGGGCGCACCAGCCAACGCTGGCACAGCTGCCGCCGGCCGAGATCGCGGCCGCGCGCAACCTGCTGCTGTTGATCGTCGACGGACTGGGCGACCTTTACCTGACGCGCCACGGCGCGGGCGGCGAG
>JBAUTW010000047.1:0-11572 GCA_049582365.1 Burkholderiales bacterium
GAGCAGCGCCGAGCCGATCGCGAGCGGCCAGACGACCGGCCGGTTCCACTCGCGCCGCAGGGCCGCGCGCCGCGCGGGGTCGAGGCGCAGGTACTTGACGTCGTTGCGCGCCATGTCGTTCGGCTTCACGTTCGACAGCCAGCCGTGATACAGCAGGTAGTCCTTCGGGAAATAGCCCCAGATCCACGGCGCGTCGGTGCGCGCGATGCCGACCATGGCGTCGATGATCCTCTGCCGCTCGGGTGAATTGGGCATGTCGCGCATGCGCTCGAACAGCGCGTCATAGCGCGGGTTGTCGTAGTTCGCCGCGTTTTCCCCGTGGCGCAGCGCGCGGCTCTGCGCGCCGTCGAGCAGGAACAGGAAATTCTCCGGATCCGGGTAGTCGGCATTCCAGCCGAGGAAGAACATCTGCTCGCTGCCCTTGCGGATCTTGTCCTGGAAGCGGTTCCAGTCCGTGGCGCGCACCTCGAGCTGGATCGAGAGCTTGGCGAGCTGCTTGCGCCACCAGTCGAAGCGCGCCTGGTCGCCCGGGCCGCGCGTGACCGTGTCCAGGTACAGCACCAGCGGCTGCCCGGTGCGCGCATCTCGCCCGCCCGGGTAGCCCGCCTCGGCGAGCAGCCGCCTGGCGTCGGAGAGCGGGCGCCGGTGCGCGGCGCCGTCGCGCCACACGTGCGTGACCGGATTGACCCCCTCCTCGCCCGCGCGGTAGCCGAAGATGCCGGACGGAATCGGCCCCTGCGCAACCAGGCCGCGCCCGTTGGCGAAGATCGACAGGAACTCCTCCATGTCGACCGCGATCGAGATCGCCTGCCGCAGCTTCCTCGCGCGCTCGGCGGCCTCGCCGCCCGCCGCGTTGCCGACCACCGGGTCGAGCCAGTTGAAGCCGATATAGAACACGGAAGGGGCGACGGCCGTGCGCAGCCGGATGCCGAGGCTGCTCAGCTGCGGCGTGAGCGCCGCCTGGCCCTCGACCGAGACGCGCACCGCCTGGTCGAAATTGTCGGAGCTGATGCCAGCGGTGTCGTAGTAGCCCTGCAGGAACTTGTTCCAGTAGGGGATGCTCTCTTTCTCCCGGCTGTACACGACCCGGTCGATGAAGGGCATCGGCTTGCCGGCGTCCGCGAGCAGCCCGGCCTCGCGGTCGCCGGGCGCGCCCTCCGCAGGATAGGGCTCGCCGCGGAAGTTCGGATTGCGCTCCAGAACCATGCGCAAGTTGGGGTTGTTTTCGGTGAGCATATAGGGACCGGTGCCGACCGGCCACCAGTCGAGCGTGAAATTCTTCTGCGCCATGCCGGGCTGGGCGAAGAAGCGGTCGACTTCCCACGGCACCGGCGCGAAGAACGGCATCGCCAGCCAGTAGGCGAACTGCGGGTAGCGTCCCTTGAGCCGGATGCGGAAGCTGTGGGCGTCGATACGCTCGACGCCGGCGAGCGGAAACTTGCGCAGATCGAGCCATTGGTCGCCGCGTCCCCCGGCGCGCAGCGCCGCGTCGGCTTGCTTGAGCTGCGCGGCGAGCTCGGGCAGACCGACGATGTACTGCGACATGAGACCGTAGATCGGCGAGGCAAGGCGCGGCTGCGCAAGGCGCTTGATCTCGTAGATGTAATCGTCGGCGGTCAGCTCGCGCGTGCCGCGTGCGGGCAGCGCGTAGGGGCTGGCGAGCGCGGCGATCTGCGCCGGAGACAGCGACTGGTAGAGGAATTCCCCCTTCGCGTTGCTGGCGAACGCCGGATGCGGCTGGTAGAGGATTCCCGGCCTGATGTGGATCTCGTACTCGGTGTAGCCTGCGTGGGTGCTGACCCGGGGCATCTCCGAGGCAGTGAGCGGCACGAGCTGGTAGGGCCGCTTCAGATATTGGTACTGCAGCGGCGGCTCGTAGATCTGCTGCGTGAACACCGCCTCGTCCGAGGCGTACGACAGCGCCGGATCGAGGTGCTTGGGCCGCGCCACGAAGGCCGAGTAGAGGATGTTCTTGCCCGCGTCGGCGGCCGGATACGGGTCGTTCCAGGTCTGGCCGCAGCCCGCGATGGCGGCGGCCAAGCCGAGAATTCCGATGTGGCGCATCGTGCCTAGTCTAGCCGAACGCATCATATAATCGGCCATCCCCACAAGAGGTTAAGAAATCATGGCTTTTCTCGCCGGCAAGAAGATCCTCGTCACCGGCCTGTTGAGCAACCGCTCGATCGCCTACGGCATCGCCCAGTCCGCCCGCCGCGAAGGCGCCGAGCTCGCCTTCACCTATGTTGATGAGCGCTTCAAGGCGCGCGTGACCGAGCTCGCGCGCGAGCTGGGCTCGCAGATCGTGCTGCCTTGCGACGTCGCAAGCGACGCGCAGATCGGCGACCTGTTCGCCGCGCTGGGCAGGACATGGGACGGCCTGGACGGACTGGTGCACGCGATCGCCTTCGCTTCGCGCGAGGCGATCGCCGGCGAGTTCCTGGACGGATTTTCGCGCGAAGGGTTCCGCGAAGCGCACGACATCTCGGCCTACAGCTTTCCCGCCCTCGCCAAGGCCGCGCTGCCGATGATGCAGAGCCGCCGCGGCGCGCTCATCACCCTCACCTACCTCGGCTCGGAGCGGGTGCTGCCGCACTACAATACGATGGGCCTGGCGAAAGCAAGCCTGGAGGCCTCGGTGCGCTACCTGGCCGCGAACCTGGGGCCGCTCGGCATCCGCGTAAACGGCATCTCGGCCGGGCCGATCAAGACGCTCGCGGCGAGCGGCATCGCGGACTTCCGCAAGATCTTCCGCTTCGTGGAGGAGAATTCGCCGCTGCGGCGCAACGTGACGACCGACGACGTGGGCAACGCCGCGGCATTCCTGCTTTCGGAGCTTGCGGCCGGGATCACCGGCGAGATCATCCACGTCGACGCCGGATTCAGCCACGTGGTGGGCGGCATCGGCAAGGCCAACGCCGACGGCCAGTAGCCTCGTCTACTTGCGCGCGAGGTTCTTCTCGTTGATCTCGATCTCGGCGCGCTTGCGCAGGCTGGCGACGAAGGCATCGTAGTCGACCTGGCCCTCGGCCCGCTCCAGGTTCGACACGTCGGTCGCCGCCTGGGCGTCGGTCTTGTTGTCGAGCTCGATCACCCTGCTGATGCGGTAGATCGCATAGCCGGCGTCGTCCTTGTCGGCGCCGACGTAGGCCGGCAGCTTGGTCACGTCGGCCGTCACGATTTGCCGCAGCGCATCCTGCGACAAGCCCTTCGACTCGCGGCGCGATACCTGTTGGGCCGCGCCCCATTTCAGGCCAGCGTCGGCCCCCAGGCGCAGCTTGGAGAGCTTTGCCTCGCCCTCGTTCGCCGCCAGCTTGAGCGCCTCCTGCCGGCGCAGGTCCTGCTCGATCGCAGCCTTCACGTCGTCGAACTTGCGCAGCGAGGCGGCCTCGTGCTCGAGCACCCGCGCCGCGACCATGGTCTCGGGCGCCACCTCGACCGCCGGCGTATTGTGCTTCTTGCCGAGCACGTCCTCGGAGAACAGGGCGTTCATCAGCTTCGAATTGTTCAGCGGCGGCGGGGCCTTGTCCGCCGACCTGGTGATCCAGCCGGTGGTCTGCAGCTTGAGCTTGTAGCGCTGCGCCACCGCCTGCAGGCTGTCGGCCTGCTCGAATACCAGGTCGCTGAAGCGCTCGGCCGTCTCGGCGTACACGCGCGCGGCCTTCTGCTTCTGCAACTCCGCAGTGAGCTGCTTGCGCACTTCATCCAGCGTGCGGGTATGCCCGGGCTGGATTCCGGTGAGCTCGACGATGTGGTAGCCGTAGTCGCTCTTGACCACGCCGCTGATGTCGCCGACCTTGCCGAGCGCGAACACGGCGTCCGCAAAAGGCTTGACCATCATGCTGCGGTCGAAATAGCCCAGGTCGCCGCCCTTCTCCGCCGAGCCCGGGTCCTGGGAGTATTTCTTCGCCAGCGCGGCAAAGCTGCCGGGCGACTTGCGCACCTCGGCCAGGATCTCCTCGGCCTTCTTCTGCGCCGCCTCGCGCACCGCGGGCTTCGCGTCCGGCTCGACCTGGATCAGGATATGGCTCGCGCGCCGCTGCTCGTCGGCCTTGTAGCGGCTGGCGTTCGCCTCATAAGCCTGTTGCAACTCCGCTTCGGTCACCGGCTGCGCCGCTGCGAGCGCCTCGCCCGAGAGCACCACGTACTGCACCCGCATCCGCTCCGGGACGCCGAACGCGCCCGGGTGCGAGTCGTAGTACGCCTTGGCCTGCGCGGGATCGACCTTGACCTGCGCCATGAACGGCTGCACCGGCACCAGCGCCTCCGACACCTCGCGCTTTTCCTCCAGCAGTTTCGCCAGGCGCGCCGCGACGCTGCGCGAGGCGATCGCGCTGCCGGTGACCGCGTTCGAGACCTGCTGCAAGGTGAGCTCGTAGCGCATGCTCGACTCGAAGCCCTGCGGCGTCATGCCCTGCGAGCGCAGCACCGCCTCGTAGGCGGTGCGGGAGAAGCGCCCATCCTCCTGGAACGCCGCAATGCCGAGGATCGCCTCGCGCAGCGTATCGTCCGAGACCGCCAGCCTCGCCTTGGCGGCCGCTGCGGCGACCAGGCGGTCGTCGATCATGCTCTCGAGCAGAGCGCGCCGCGTCGCGGGCGTGTCGAGCGCGTCGAGGTCGAGGCGGTCGCCGAACATCTGCCGCAACCGCTGCTGCTGGCGCTGCAGCGCGTCGTCGTACTCGCGCTGGGTGATCTTCAGCCCGTTTACCGTCGCGACCGTGTCGTTCTGGCTGCGGAACTGGGTATAAGACTGAATGCCCCAGGTCGCGAATGTCAGCGCAAGGCCTCCCAGCAGGATCTGGATCAGGATCTTTTGTTTTTCGACGAATCTGAACATGGCTTGGCGGATGTAGAAAAGGGCGAACTCGCGTTCGCCCTTTCAGGATGTCTGGCGGAGCGGACGGGACTCGAACCCGCGACCCCCGGCGTGACAGGCCGGTATTCTAACCAACTGAACTACCGCTCCATCCCTGGTGGGTGCTGACGGGGTCGAACCGCCGACATTCGCCGTGTAAGAGCGACGCTCTACCAACTGAGCTAAGCACCCGGGACTTCAAAGGGGCGCTAGTTTATCGCGTCCTTGAGCGCCTTGCCAGCGCGGAACTTCGGAACCCGGCTGGCGCGGATCTCGAGCGTCTCGCCGGTGCGAGGATTGCGGCCGGTGCGCGCCGCGCGCTCGCTGACGTAGAAGCTGCCGAAGCCCACCAGAGTGACCATGTCGCCCTTCTTCAGGCTGGCCTTGATCGCAGCGACCATCGCATCCACCGCGCGCTCCGCGCCCGATTTAGAGATTTCCGCCGCTTGCGCGATGTGCTCGATCATCTCCGCCTTGTTCACTGACACCTCCTCTCTCAATGCGTCGTCAGACTGGAGCCGCTCTTGTCCTCGTCGGCGCCCGGCAGCGGCGCGACGACCTTGTCCGGCAGCGGCTCGGGTTGCCGCTCCAGCGCGATCTCGAGCACCTTGTCGATCCACTTGACCGGCACGATCTCGAGCCTGCCCTTGATGTTCTCCTGGATGTCGGCCAGGTCCTTTACGTTCTCTTCCGGGATCAGGACCTTCTTGATGCCGCCCCGGTGCGCCGCCAGCAGCTTCTCCTTCAGGCCGCCGATCGGCAGCACCTCGCCGCGCAGCGTTATCTCGCCGGTCATGGCGACGTCGGCGCGCACCGGGATGCCGGTCAGCACCGAGACCATCGCCGTGACGATGCCGATGCCCGCACTCGGGCCGTCCTTCGGGGTCGCGCCCTCGGGCAGGTGGATGTGGATATCGTTCTTCTGGTAGAAGTCTTCCGGCACGCCGAGCTTGCGCGAGCGATTGCGCACCACCGACAGCGCCGCCTGGATCGACTCCTGCATCACATCGCCGAGCTTGCCGGTCGTGATCGTCTTGCCCTTGCCGGGCATCACCACGGTCTCGATCGTGAGCAACTCTCCGCCGACCTCGGTCCACGCCAGCCCGGTGACCTGCCCGACCTGGTTCTGCTTTTCGGCCATGCCGAAGCTGAACTTGCGCACCCCGAGGTACTTGTTGAGGTTCTTCGGCGTGACGCTGATGCGGCGGTCCTTCTTCTCGGTCATCAGCTCCTTGACCGCCTTGCGGCAGATCTTGGAGATGTCGCGCTCGAGCCCCCGCACGCCGGCCTCGCGGGTGTAGTAGCGAATCGCGTCGCGAATCGCCGCCTCGCTCACCGACAGCTCGCCGTCCTTGAGGCCGTTGTTGATCATCTGCTTGGGCAGCAGGTACTTGATCGCGATGTTGAGCTTCTCGTCCTCGGTGTAGCCCGAGAGCCGGATCACTTCCATCCGGTCGGCCAGCGCCGGCGGAATATTGAGCGTGTTCGCCGTGGCGACGAACATGATGTCCGACAGGTCGTATTCGACCTCGACGTAGTGGTCGACGAAGGTGTGGTTCTGCTCCGGGTCGAGCACCTCGAGCAGCGCCGACGACGGGTCGCCGCGCCAGTCCATGCCCATCTTGTCGACTTCGTCCAGCAGGAAGAGCGGGTTCTTGACCGCCGCCTTGGTCATGTTCTGCAGGATCTTGCCCGGCATCGAGCCGATGTAGGTGCGGCGATGGCCGCGGATCTCCGCCTCGTCGCGCACGCCGCCCAGCGACATGCGAACGAACTTGCGGTTGGTCGCTTTGGCGATCGACTGCCCGAGCGAAGTCTTGCCCACGCCCGGAGGGCCGACCAGGCAGAGGATCGGCGCCTTCATCTTGTCGACGCGGCTCTGCACCGCCAGATACTCGACGATGCGCTCCTTGACCTTCTCGAGGCCATAATGGTCGCGATCGAGAATTTCCTGCGCGGCCTTGATGTCCTTGGAGATCTTGGACTTCTTGCGCCACGGCAGGTTGACCAGCGTCTCGACGTAGTTGCGCACCACCGTCGCCTCCGCGGACATGGGCGACATGAGCTTGAGCTTCTTCAGTTCCGCCTCGACCTTCTTGCGCGCCTCCTTCGGCATGTGCGCCTTGCGGATGCGCTTTTCCATCTCTTCGAGGTCGGCCCCTTCCTCGCCCTCGCCGAGCTCCTTCTGGATCGCCTTGACCTGCTCGTTGAGGTAGTACTCGCGCTGGCTCTTCTCCATCTGCCGCTTGACGCGGCCGCGGATACGCTTCTCGACCTGCAGGATGTCGATCTCGGTCTCGAGCTGAGACAAAAGGTGCTCGAGGCGCTGCTTGACATCGAACATCTCGAGCACCTGCTGCTTCTGCTCGAGCTTGAGCGGCAGGTGCGCGGCGACCGTGTCGGCCAGGCGGCCGGCCTCGTCGATGCCCTGCAGCGAGGTCAGGATCTCGGGTGGAATCTTCTTGTTCAGCTTGACGTACTGGTCGAACGCAGACAGCAGCGCGCGGCGCATCGCCTCGACCTCGGGCGCGGGCGCGCCGTCGTGCGCGATCGGCGCCGCATCGGCGACCCAGTGCGTCTTGAGGTCGACGATATCGCGGATCTGGGCCCGGCTGCCGCCCTCGACCAGCACCTTCACGGTACCGTCGGGCAGCTTCAACATCTGCAGGATGCTGGACACGCAGCCGATGTCGTAGATGTCCTGCGGGCCGGGGTCGTCCTTGGCGGCGGACTTCTGCGCCACCAGCAGGATCGACTTGCCGCTTTCCATCGCCGTCTCCATGGCCTTGATCGACTTGGGCCGGCCGACGAACAACGGGATCACCATGTGCGGGAACACCACCACGTCGCGTAGCGGCAGCAGCGGATATTGCGGATTGACGGCGGGGACTTCGGGGGCGTCGGACATTTACGGCCTCGGTTGCGGCTTGGAAAGTCCCATCTAGCTTGGGGCTTTCTGCGCCTAATCAATAGCAAGCATGCGTCCAAGCCTACACGCAAGCCTGCCACGCCGCAACGCGACCCGGCGGCCTGCGCCGCACGCGTTTTTTTGTGACAGCTAGACTGCGGAAACGTTCAGGCCGTGCCGCCCGCGACCTTGTGCTGGTCGGAGTAGATCATCAGCGGCTTGCCGTCGGCGGTGATCATCGCTTCGTCGACCACCACCTTGCTGACGTTCTCGAGCGTCGGCAGCTCGTACATCGTGTCGAGCAGCACCATCTCGAGAATCGAGCGCAGGCCGCGCGCGCCCGTCTTGCGCGCGAGCGCGCGCTTGGCGACCGCATTGAGCGCGGCCGGCCGCACCTCGAGCTCGACGCCTTCCATCATGAACAGGCGCTGGTACTGCTTGATCAGCGCGTTCTTCGGCTCGGTCAGGATCTGGATCAACGCGTTTTCGTCCAGCTCCTCGAGCGTGGCGACCACCGGCAGGCGGCCGACGAACTCCGGGATCAGGCCGTACTTGATCAGGTCCTCGGGCTCGACGCCCTTCAGGATGTCGAAGGTGGCCTTCGCGTTCTTCGGGCTGCGGACCTCGGCGCCGAAGCCGATGCCGGTTTTCTCGGTGCGGTTGCGCACGATGCGCTCCAGGCCGTCGAAGGCCCCGCCGCAGATGAACAGGATGTTGGTCGTGTCCACCTGCACGAAATCCTGGTTCGGATGCTTGCGCCCGCCCTGCGGCGGTACCGACGCGACCGTGCCCTCCACCAGCTTGAGCAGGGCCTGCTGCACGCCCTCGCCCGACACGTCGCGCGTGATCGAGGGGTTGTCGGACTTGCGCGAGATCTTGTCGATCTCGTCGATGTAGACGATGCCGCGCTTGGCCTTGTCGACATCGTAGTCGCAGTTCTGCAGCAGCTTCTGGATGATGTTTTCGACGTCCTCGCCGACGTAGCCCGCCTCGGTGAGGGTTGTCGCATCCGCAATGACAAAGGGAACGTTCAACAGTCTGGCCAGGGTCTGAGCCAGCAAGGTCTTGCCGGATCCGGTCGGACCGATCAGCAGGATGTTCGATTTCGCGAGCTCGACCTCGTCGTTCTTCGACAGATGCTTGAGCCGCTTGTAATGGTTGTAGACCGCGACCGAGAGGATCCGCTTCGCGGGGTCCTGCCCGATCACGTACTGGTCCAGGATCTGCCTGATCTCGCGCGGCGTCGGCAGATCGGACTTGGCGCCCTTGCCGCTGCGATCGGTGGCGGTCTCCTCGCGGATGATGTCGTTGCACAGCTCGATGCACTCGTCGCAGATGAACACCGACGGTCCTGCGATGAGCTTGCGCACTTCGTGCTGGCTCTTGCCGCAGAACGAGCAGTACAGCAACTTTTCGCTCGAGGAGGTCTTGTCCGACATGCGCGCTCCTAGGTGTTTTCCCTCGACACCAGAACCTTGTCCGCCAAACCGTACTTTACCGCTTCTTCGCCCGAGTGGAAGTAGTCGCGATCGGTGTCCTTCGCGATCCGCTCGATCGGCTGTCCGGTGTGCTTGGCGAGGATCTCGTTCAGCCGGTTCTTGATGTACAGGATCTCGCGCGCCTGGATCTCGACGTCGGAGGCCTGCCCCTGGAAGCCGCCGAGCGGCTGGTGGATCATGATGCGCGAGTTGGGCAGGCAGAAGCGCTTGCCTTTCTCGCCCGCCGCCAGCAGCAGCGCGCCCATGCTGGCTGCCTGCCCGATGCAGAGCGTGCTCACGTGCGGCTTGATGAACTGCATCGTGTCGTACACCGCCAGGCCGGCCGAGACCGCGCCGCCGGGCGAGTTGATGTAGAAGAAGATGTCCTTGTCCGGGTTCTCGGACTCGAGGAACAGCATCTGCGCCACGATCAGGTTGGCGGTGACTTCGTTCACCGGCCCCACCAGGAACACCACGCGCTCCTTGAGCAGGCGCGAGTAGATGTCGTAGGCGCGCTCGCCGCGCCCCGACTGCTCGATCACCATCGGAATCAGCCCGAGATCCTGCGTTTCGGGCATCGATTTCTGCCAGATCATGCGCCGCTCCCCATCAGTTCGTCGAAGGACACCGCCTTGTCTTGCACCTTGGCTTTGGCAAGCACCCACTTGACGACGTTGCCCTCGAGCGCGAGGCCCTCCATTTCGGACAATCGCTGCGGCTGCATATAAAACCATTTTACTACCTCGGCCGGGCTCTCGTAGCCCTGCGCCTCCTGCTCGATCAGCGCGCGCACCTCGGCCGGCTTGGGCTGCAACCCCTCGACGCGCGCCAGCTCGCCGATGATCAGGCCGAGCGCGACGCGCCGCTTGGCGGTTTCCTCGAACGCGGCCGCATCGAGCGGCACCTGCTCCAGCTTGACGCCGCGCGCCTGCAGGTCGGCCGCCGCGTGCTCGACCAGCTGCTGCGCCTCCATCTGCACCAGCGACTTCGGCAGCTCGATCTTGGTCGCGTCGAGCAGCGTCTGCAGCGCCTGTCCCTTGAGGCGGGCCTCGATGCGCTTGTTCACCTCCCGCTCCACGTTCCCCTTGACCTCGGCGCGCATCTTGGCCAGGTCGCCGTCGGCGACCCCGAGCGATCTGGCGAACTCGGCGTCCAGCGCCGGCAGGCGCGGCTCTTCGATCTTGCTCATCCGGATCGAGAAGCTCGCCGTCTTGCCCGCCACTTCCTTGCCCTGGTAGTCGTCCGGGAAGGTCAGCTCGAAAGTCTTGCTCTCGCCCGGCGCCATGCCGCGCGCGGCCGCCTCGAAGGCCGGCAGCGTGCGGCCCTCGCCCAGCAGGAAGCCGAAACCCGTGCCTTTGCCGCCCTCGAACGGCGCGCCGTCGATCGTGCCCTCGAAATCGACCGTCACGCGGTCGCCGTCCTGCGATGCGCGGGTCACCGGCTCGAACCGGGTGCGCTGCTTGCGCAGGATCTCGAGCGTGCGATCGACCGCCGCGTCGTCCACCGTCGTCTGCGGCCGATCGATGGTCGCGCCGCTCACGTCACCCGGCTTGAACTCGGGATAGACCTCGAACGTGGCGCTGAACTCGAGCGCCTTGTCGTCGCCGCCGTCGTGCTTCTCGATCCTCGGATAGCCCGCCACGCGCAGGTTCTGCGCCTTGACCGCATCGCTGAACGTCTTCTGCACCGCGTCGCCCAGCACCTCGCTGCGCACCTGCGAACCGTACTGCTGCGCCACCAGCTTCATCGGCACCTTGCCGGGACGAAAGCCCGGCATCTTGACGTTGCGCGCGAGCTTCTTCAGCCGCTCGTCGACCTGGCGCTCGATCTCGTCGACCGGCACCGACATCGAAAGGCGCCGCTCGAGGGTGCCCAGGTTTTCCACGTTTGCCGCCATGCGTATCGATTCCTCGTAGTCTTGCGCATTGCCGCGGATGGTGCGAAGGGTGGGACTCGAACCCACAAGCGTTTCCGCGCTGGAACCTAAATCCAGTGCGTCTACCAATTCCGCCACCTTCGCCCGATGCGGGTACTGCAAAAGCGCTCCATTATACTGTGGAAAACGTCCTGCCTTTCGCGCGCGCAGCGCGTTTTCCCTTTAAGAATCAAACGGTGTCCATCGAGCACTACGAGAACTTCCCGGTCGCTTCGCTGCTGCTGCCCGCGGCCGAGCGCGAGCCCGTGAGCGTGATCTACCGCTTCGCCCGCAACGCGGACGACTTCGCCGACGAGGGCGACGCCGCCCCCGCTGAGCGGCTCGCGCGCCTCGAGGCCTACCGCGCCGGGCTGGCGCGCATCGCGCGCGGCGAGGAGCCGGACGGCCCGGTGCTGCGC
>JBAUTW010000048.1:0-5713 GCA_049582365.1 Burkholderiales bacterium
GGGCTACGGCGACACGCACCAGCGCGGCAAGGACAACTTCCTGCGCATCATGGACGCTCTGGTCGAGGGTGGGATGCCGGTCGATGCCCGGGCGCGCGCTGCGGCGGTGCGCAGCGCGCGCGAGGCGGCGCTGGCCGACCCCGAGGGGCGCGGCCTCGAGGGCTCGCTCGCGGCGCAAGGCATCGCACCGCTGCCGCCCAAGTCCAAGCCGCTGAAGTTCTTTCGCAAGGCTGCCTGATCGTGGAGCGCCAGTTCACCGAAGAAATCGGGCTGCTCAAGCTGGGCACGGGCGAAACCTTCCACGGCGAGGGCATTCTCGCGGTTACCAAGGCGCTGCTCCAGTCGGGCGTTTCCTATGTCGGCGGCTACCAGGGCGCGCCCGTCTCGCACCTGCTCGACGTCATGGTACAGGCGCGCGAGTATCTCGATACGCTGGGGGTTCACGTCGAAGCCTGCACCAACGAGGCCTCGGCCGCGGCGATGCTCGGCGCTTCGATCAACTATCCGGCGCGCGGCGCGGTCACCTGGAAGTCGATCGTCGGCACCAACGTCGCGTCCGACGCGCTCAGCTACCTGTCGAGCGCGGGCGTCGTGGGCGGCGCGCTGATTGTGGTCGGCGAGGACTACGGCGAGGGCGCGAGCGTCGCGCAGGAGCGTACCCATGCCATCGCGCTCAAGTCGTCGCTTTGCCTGCTCGATCCGCGCCCGAATCTGCCCACGATCGTCAACATGGTGCAGAAGGGCTTCGAGCTGTCGGAAGCCTCGAGCACGCCGGTCATGCTCGAGCTGCGCATCCGCGCCTGCCACGTGCATGGCTCGTTCACCGCAAGCGACAACCGCGCCCCCGCCATTTCGATGCGCCGCCCGCTCGAGCAGCCGGCCGAGTTCAACTACGATCGTTTGTCGCACCCGCCGGCGACTTTCAGACACGAGAAACTCAAGGTCGAGGTGCGACTCCCGGCCGCGCGCCGCTTCGTGCACGAACAGCGGCTGAACGAGGTCTTCGAAGGCGTCGAGAACGACGTCGGCATCGTGGTCCAGGGCGGGCTGTACAACAACCTGCTGCGCGCGCTACGCCTGGCCGGACTCGCGGACGACTTCGGTGCGAGCCGCATTTCGATCCTCGCGCTGAACGTGGTCTACCCGCTCGTGCCGGAGGAGATCACCTCGTTCTGCGCCGGAAAGCGCGCGGTGCTGGTGATCGAGGAGGGCCAGCCCGAGTTCATCGAGCAGGACATCGCCACCCTCCTGCGCCGCGCCGACGTGCAGACCAGGCTGCACGGCAAGGACCTGCTGCAGATGACCGGCGAATACGGCGCCGAAGTGCTGGTGCGCGGCCTTGCGTCGCTGCTGGCGCAGTACGCGCCGCGGATCGACTTTTCTCCCGGCGCGCGCTGGCTCGAGCGGACGCAGGAGACGCGACGGCAGGCCGCGGAGCTGCTCGGCGCCCCGCTGCCGCCCCGTCCGCCGGGGTTCTGCATCGGCTGCCCGGAGCGGCCGGTATTCGCGGCGCTCAAGCTCGCCGAGCGCGAAGTGGGCCGGCCGCACGTGTCGGGCGATATCGGCTGTCACTCCTTTGCCACGTTCGAGCCGTTCTCGGTCGGCAATTCGATCCTCGGCTACGGCATGGGTCTCGCCTCGAGCGCCGGCGTCGGGCCCATGATGGCGCGCCGCCCGATCGCGATCATGGGCGACGGCGGGTTCTGGCATAACGGGCTGCTTTCGGGCGTCGCGTCCAACCTGCTCAACAAGGGCGATGCGGTGCTGATCGTGATGAAGAACGGCTACACCTCGGCGACCGGCACGCAGGACGTGATTTCCAAACACGCGGACCGGACCATCGAGAACACCCTGCAGGGGCTAGGGGTGGGCTGGATGAAGACGGTGCACAACTACCACGTCGGGGAGGTGGCCGACACGCTCAAGGACGCGATGACCACCGACTATCCGGGGCTAAAGGTGGTGATCGCGGAGGGCGAATGCCAGCTCGAGCGTCAAAGGCGCATCCGGCCCCAGAATGCCGCCGCGCTCAAAGCCGGCAAGCGCGTGCTCAGGACCCGTTTCGGAGTCGACGAGGACGTCTGCTCGGGGGACCACTCCTGCATCCGCCTCTCCGGCTGCCCCTCGCTGACCGTGAAAGACCCCTCCGATCCGCTCAGGGTGGACCCCGTGGCCTACGTCAACAATGACTGCGTGGGCTGTGGCCTTTGCGGCGAGGTGGCTCACGCTGCGGTACTCTGTCCGTCGTTCTTTCGCGCCGAGATCGTCCACAACCCGTCACGCTGGGACCGCCTCAAGCACTCGCTGCGCCGCACCCTCATCGGATGGCTGCAGCCCGCCTGAGGCGGGTTTTCACCCTGGCGCATTGCGGCGACCGGCCAGACCGGAGAAAATGCACGTTCTCGATCCCAGGAGCATGTAATGGCTTCGGTCCTCAGGCCAGGGGCGCGTCCTGCAGCCGATGGTGCGCGCGCCGACCTTTACCGGCGGATGGCACCTGACAATCTGGCGCCACTGTGGGAAGTGCTGCACAGCCTGGTGCCGCCGCAGCCCGAGACACCCTGCGTGCCGGCGCTGTGGAAGTACCGCGACATCCGTCCCTTCATCATGGAGTCGGGCGAGGTGATCACGGCCAAGGAAGCGATCCGGCGGGTCCTGATCCTGGAGAACCCCGGCTTGCGCGGGCAGTCGGCGATTACCCGCAGCATGTTCTGCGGCTTGCAGCTGATCCTGCCGGGCGAGATCGCGCCCAGCCATCGCCATACCCAATCGGCCCTGCGCTTCATTGTCGAGGGCTCGGGTGCCTACACCGCGGTTGACGGCGAGCGGACCACCATGCATCCGGGCGATTTCATTATCACCCCGCCATGGACCTGGCACGACCACGGCAACCCGGGCAAGGAGCCCGTGGTATGGATGGACGGGCTCGACATCCACATCGTGCGCATGTTCGACGCGGGGTTCATGGAAACCTTCCCTCAGGAAGTGCAGCCGGTGACGCGCACGGAGGGCGACTCCCAGGCGCGCTATGGCAACAACATGGTTCCCCTGGGGCCGCTGCCGGCCTCGAAGACCTCGCCGATCTTCAACTATCCGTATGCGCGCAGCCGCGAAACGCTCGAGACCTTGTCCAGGAACGGCGACCCGGATGCCTGCCACGGCTGGAAGATGCAGTTCATCAACCCGCTTACCGGCGCGCTCGCGATGCCGACCATCGGCAGCTTCATCCAGCTGCTGCCCAAAGGATTCAGGTCCGCCGCGTCCCGCTCCACCGACGCGACCGTTTATTCGGTGGTCGAAGGCACGGGCAAGGCGACAATCGGCGGCCGGGACTTTGCCTTCGAGCCGCGCGATACCTTCGTCGTGCCGAGCTGGCACCCGGCAAGTTTCGAATGCGACGCCGAGTGCGTGCTGTTCTCGTACTCGGACCGCCCGGCGCAAATCGCGCTCGGCCTGTGGCGCGAGATGCGGGCATGAGCGACGACGATATCCTCAGCCGCGAATACAACAATCGCGCGCTGGTCCCCGACCACCCGCAGTACTTCGCGCGCTGGGCCGAAGGCTCGGCGCGGGCGCGCGCCACCATGGCCTGCTACCTGGACCGCGCCTACGGATCGGCCGCCGGAGAAAAACTGGATATCTTTCCCGCCAGGAAGGGCGACGGCTCGGTGCTGATGTTCATCCACGGCGGCTACTGGCGCTCGCTCGACAAGCGCGACTTCGCCTATCTCGCGCCCGCGTGGGTCGACGCCGGAGTGTCGCTGGTGGTGGTGAACTACGACCTGTGTCCGCAGGTCACAGTCGAGGAGATCGTGCGCCAGATGCTGCGTGCCTCCGCCTGGCTGTACCGCCATGCCGAGGAGTACGGGATGGACGAGGACCGGCTGTTCGTCAGCGGGTGGTCGGCGGGGGCACACCTCACGGCGATGATGATGGCGGCCCTGTGGCCGGTCTACGACGCACAACTGCCCAAGGACCTCTTCAAGGGCGGGCTCGCCGTGAGTGGAATCTACGACTTGCGCCCTCTGGCGCAGGTCGACTTCGTGAACGCGGACCTTCACCTCGATGAAGCCTCGGCGCTCAAGGTCTCGCCTGCATTCCTGCCGCCCGCCACGCGCGCACCGGTCTACACCTGCGTCGGCGGCGCCGAGAGTTCCGAATTCAAGCGCCAGAACGCGCTTCTCGCGCAGCGTTGGAAGTCCGCCGTCTCGGGCGACATCGCGATGCAAGGGCACAATCACTTTTCGGTGATCGACGAGCTCGCCAATCCAGCGAGCGCGCTGTTCGCAGGTGCCAAGCGAATGATGAAGCTCGACCGCTGATGGGCGCGGCCGGATCCTACCTTCAGCCGGGCGCCTACATCGACAGCGACCACCCCGCGATCGCCGCGTTCGCGCGCAAGGCCGCGCGCGGAGAGACCGACGTCGCGCGCGCGGTTTCTCTCTACTACGCTGTGCGCGACGGTATCCGGTACAACCCCTTTCTCGACTTCACCGCCGACTCCGCCTACCGCGCAAGCAGCTGTCTGGAGGCCGGAGAGGGATTCTGCGTCGGCAAGGCGGCGCTGCTCGCGGCCTGCGCCCGCGCCGAGGGCATCCCGGCCCGGGTGGGCTTCGCGGACGTGAAGAACCATCTCTCGACGCCCCGCCTGCTCGAGTACATCGGCAGCGACCTGTTCATCTACCATGGCTACACGGAGTTCCTGCTCGAGGGCAAGTGGGTCAAGGCCACGCCCGCGTTCAATCTCGCGCTGTGCACCAAGTTCCGCGTCAAGCCGCTCGAGTTCGACGGTCGCAGCGACTCGATTTTTCATCCCTACGACCAGGATGCGCGCCGCCACATGGAATACGTACGTGACCGCGGTAGCTTCCCAGACGTGCCGGCGGCCCTGCTCCAGGAGGCCTTCCGCGAGTTCTATCCGCGGTTGTACGGCCTCGGCCGGGAAGCGGCGAGAGAGAGCTTCGGCTGAACGTCACCGGCACCCCTGCATGCGCAGGCTGCTAGAGGACAGCTTTCGCGCCGCTGTCGCCGCGGCGGACCCGCTCCGGATTCTCGGACCCCTGCTTCCGCGCCCACCGCGTGGGCGGACGCTGGTCGCCGCTGCGGGCAAGGCCGCGGCGTCCATGTCGGCGGCCGTCGAACGGGGCTGGCCCGCGAGCGCGCCGCTCGAAGGGCTGGCGATCACCCGCTATCGCCACGCGCTTCCGACCTCTCGCATCCGCGTCGTAGAGGCGGGGCACCCAGTCCCTGACGAGGCTGGCGAGGCCGGGGCGCGCGAGATTCTTAGGCTGGTTGGCGCACTCTCGCCGGACGACCTCCTGCTCGCACTGCTCTCGGGCGGCGGATCGAGCCTGTTGTCGTTGCCTGCGGCAGGCGTCGCGATGGCCGATCTGAAGTCGGTGACCGGCCAGCTGCTGCGCTGCGGGGCCGCGATCCAAGAGATCAATACGGTGCGCAAGCACCTGTCCGCGATCCAAGGCGGACACCTCGCGGCGGCATGCAAGGCGCCGGTACTCGCGCTCGTCATCTCAGACGTGACGGGCGACGACCCGACTCACATCGCCTCCGGACCCTGCGCGCCCGATCCGACCACGTTCCGCGACGCGCTAGAGGTGCTGGCCAAGTACGGCGTTGCACCGCCGCCGGCGGTGCGCGCGCGGCTGGAGAGCGGCGCCGCCGGTCGGGTGGCGGAGACGCCAAAGCCCGGCGACGC
>JBAUTW010000049.1:0-7107 GCA_049582365.1 Burkholderiales bacterium
GATTATAGGCGTTCGGTGAGTAACTCATTCAATTTATTGTCAATTCCTGTCAGTAGGTCAGCCGCCACCGGATCGCTTCTCAGGCTTGGTCGAGTCGATCACTTGCCGAGCTCTGGCGAGATACGGATGCAAGGACAGCGCGACGGAAAACGCGAACCGAGCCGATTCCTGCTCGCCTTCGCCCAGGAGGATCTCCGCGAAACTGCACAGCGCCCCGAAATGTCGCGGCTCGAGCTGGATCGTGCGGCGAAGATCGTCTATGCAGGATTCGTCGCGACCCAGAAGGTAGTACAGGGTCGCGCGCTTGTGCCATGCCTCGGCGAAGTCCGGAAGGTGGCGCAGAAGCAGAGATAGTCGCGTTTCCGCAATGTCGTAGCGACGAGCCGCAATGTCGCTCGCAGCCAGATCGATGGCATGCGCGGCCGAGCGATGGGGATGGTACATCCACAAATGCCAGATGCGGTCCTCGGTGGCAATTGCCTCATCTTCGTGCCGGCATGCGCCGAGGCGGCGGAACAGCGCGTCCAGCGCAGCGGAGCCGCGCGCAGGTCGGCGGCGGCGTCTGTCGGCGATCAGCCAGAGAGTCTCTGCGTAAGCAGCCATCAGTTGCGGTTGATGTTAGCACTGTCAGCGAAAATCGCGCGAACGCACGGTCAGGCAACCGAGTATTTTGTCGTAGTCGAACAGTTGGTGCGCCACGAGATGCACGACCTCGCCTTCGCGCTCGATCATGCCCTGAACACCTAGGAGCCGTGCGCCGAGCAGTTCTCGCCGCTGTCGCTCGATAAGATCGCGCCAAACGATCACATTGGCGCAACCCGTCTCGTCTTCCAAGGTGACGAAAATCACGCCGCTCGCCGTATCGGGCCGCTGTCGACAAGTAACCAGCCCCGCCGCACGCGCAGTGTGTCCGTACGGCAACGAATACAACTGCCTGGCAGTGAGCATGCCAAGGTGCTCAAGGCGGTCGCGCAGCAGCGCGAGGGGATGCCTTCCGAGAGTCAACCCCAGACTCGCGTAATCGGCAACGATGTCTTCGCCCTCTTCCGGTGCAGCGAGCTTGGGTGCCATTTCCCGCGCCGGCGCGCTGTCAAGCATGTCCGACGCATGCTCTACCCCGGCTGTGCGCCAATGGGCTTGCCGACGATGCCCGGCAAGCGAAGCGAGCGCACCTGCCGCAGCTAAACACTCTAGATCACGTCGACTAAGCACGGCCCGACGCGAGAGGTCATCTACCGACCCAAAAGGGCGCGATGCCACGATTCTCTGTACACCTGCTTCGGACAATCCACTCACCATCCGCAGACCGAGACGCAGCGCGTGCCCTTCCAGCGTGCAATCCCATGCGCTCGTGGCCACATCCACCGGCCTTACCTCAACGCCGTGACGCTGGGCATCCCGCACCAACTGTGCAGGCGCATAAAATCCCATAGGCTGGCTGTTGAGCAACGCAGCGCAGAACTCCGCCGGTTTGTGGCATTTAAGCCAAGCCGAAACGTAGACCAGCAACGCGAAACTTGCGGAATGGGATTCGGGAAACCCGTACTCACCGAAGCCGAGAATCTGCCGATAAATGGCCTCAGCAAATTGCCGCGTATAGCCTCGTTCGAGCATCCCGCGCACCAGGCGCGCCTCAAAGTGCTCGAGCCCGCCCTTTCTGCGCCAAGCCGCCATCGAACGACGCAATTGATCCGCATCTCCGGCAGAAAATCCAGCCGCCACCATCGCCAGTTGCATGACTTGCTCTTGGAAAATCGGCACGCCCAGGGTGCGCTCAAGCACTTTCTTAACCGCCTCGCTCGGATAAGTCACCTTTTCCAGACCCTGGCGACGCCGCAAGTAGGGGTGCACCATTCCGCCCTGGATCGGACCAGGACGGACGATCGCGACCTCGATCACCAAGTCATAGAAACTGCGTGGCTTCAGACGCGGCAACATACTCATTTGCGCACGCGATTCGATTTGGAAAACTCCCATAGTGTCGGCACGCTGGATCATGGCGTACACGGAAGGATCCTCTGCCGGTACATCCTGTACTCTCATCCCGACAAGTTCCAGCGCGCGGCGGATAGCCGACAGCATGCCAAGCGCGAGCACATCGACTTTCAGCAAGCCTAGTGTCTCTAGATCATCTTTGTCCCATTGAATGACCGTACGCTCCGGCATCGCCGCGTTTTCGGTCGGCACCAGTTCTGCCAGTCGCCCACGCGAAATGACAAAGCCGCCAACGTGCTGCGACAGATGTCTGGGAAACCCTGCCAGCGCATCCGTTAGTTCGAGAAACCGTCTCACCACGTGGCTCGATGGATCGAGCCCGGCCTCGGTTGCGCACTCGGCGAGCCTGCTGCGATCGTCCCACCAAGCAAGACTGTGCGACAGTCGCTCAATCTGCTCGGATGTGAATCCAAGTGCTTTACCCACATCCCGCACCGCGCTGCGCGGCCTGTAACGGATCACCGTCGCGGCAAGCGCCGCTCGTTCCCGTCCGTATTTGGCGTAGACGTACTGGATCACCTCCTCGCGCCGCTGGTGTTCGAAGTCGACGTCGATATCCGGGGGCTCGTCGCGCTCCTTGGATACGAAACGCTCGAATAGCATGCTCATCCTTCCCGGGTCCACTTCTGTTATACCGAGCGCATAGCAGACTGCCGAGTTCGCGGCCGAACCGCGTCCCTGGCACAGGATGCCGCGACTGCGCGCGAACTTCACGAGATCGTGAACTGTAAGAAAGAACGCCTCGTAACGCATCTCGGTGATCAACCGCAACTCGTATTCGACGAGATCCGATACGCCCTCCGGGATGCCGGAAGGAAAGCGCCAGACCAGTCCCTGTTCGGTAAGCTTCCGCAGCCAGCTCTCGGACGTTTCCCCCGGAGGAGTCAGCTCGTCAGGGTATTCGTACCGCAACTCGTCGAGCGAAAAATGGCAGCGCTTCGCAATCCCCACTGCTTCGGCCAACAGTGCGTCCGGATAAATCTGCGCGAGTCGCATACGTGACCGTAGATGCCTTTCGGCGTTCGAGTGCAACGCGCGCCCGCATTCCCCGATCGGCCTGCCGATTCGGATCGCGGTCAGCAGATCCTGCAACCGACGGCGCGACCGCAAATGCATGTGTACGTCCCCTGCAGCAACTAGCGGTAGTCCCGAGACAACGGCAAGTTCACGGAGCGCCTCGAACCGCCTCCGGTCGTTGTCTCCGCAATGAAGTTCGGCCGCGATCCACGCCCTGCCCGGAAAGCATCTTGCGATCCAACATGCGGCGTCATAATCGATCTCGCAAACAGGTATCAGCAGCGCTAACGCATCGCTTCCCGCAAGCAGCTCGAGATCTCTGCGTACGAGCGCATAACTGCCTTTCTCCGTTCGCCTACGTCCCGTAGTGATGACGGAAGAGATCGCACCATAGGAACGGCGATTAGTGGCGATAAGAACGAGTTTGACGCCATCCTCGAGCGTTACTTCGCTTCCTACGACGAGCTTCAAACCGCAACGTTTCGCCGCGACATGTGCCCGAACAACGCCGGCGAAGGAGCATTCATCAGTAAGTGCAAGTGCGGTGTAGCCGAGCGCCGATGCGCGTTCGACAAGCTCTTCGGGATGCGAGGCGCCACGCAGAAACGTAAAATTCGATAGACAATGCAACTCTGCGTACTCAGGCAGATCGGGAAGCATCGATCTAAGCGAACATCCCGTGCAGATACCAACCGCCAGTCGTACCGCGTTCGCGGAATACCCACAAAAGCGCAGCGCTCGGTGCGCGCGCGATGAAGTAATCGCGCGCGATCTCGCCTTCGTCCCACCACCCCGATTCGATACGTTCGGGACCGGCCAGCAATTCGAGCGGGCCTGCGTCGAGCGGCACGCCTCCTTTCTCTTTCAATCTGCGTGGTGGCTCGATAAGCCATAGCGGTCGCGCGCCCGAACTTTGATCTGCACACAGCGGCCGATCTTCTGCCGCGATCGCTCGCCAGGCACGTTCAGGACGGTGTTCGGGATGCAAGCCGAGACCATGTACCGCTTCGCTCCCAAGCCTTGCCTGCAAGCGCTCGACGAGTCGCGCCCATGCTTCGCTCTCGGCGTGGGAGCCTTTAAACAGGTCGACCGTTCCAGCATGCAATGGAACGAAATTCTCCGCTTCGATTCGAATCGCTTCGACCGGTTTAACGAGCCTGTGTGCAGAGAGACGTTCGCGCAGCAGCTGCATAAAACGCTCGACTTCGCGGCACGGCGAAGCAAGCCCAAGATCCAGAACGGTTGGATTTACGTTGCGGTGCAGAAGCGTCAGCAGGAAGCGCCGTACGCCCGCTTGTCGCGCGGTAAGCAAACCTTCCAGCTGCACGAGCAATCGTCGCACGGCGAAAAGCACTCCTTCGGCATGCGTAACCTCGCCAGGCAGTTCGAGCTTCGCGGCGAAACGTAGCGGCGGCGCGAAGAAGTTGCGCGGCTCCGGCACTCGTCCCAGTGCCTGGTCTAATCCATCTAGCAAAGCCTGACCGAAACGCCGTGCAACGCCTTCGCGCGGCAGGCCGCGCAATTCGCCTATGGTTGTGATACCGATGTTGTGCAGCAAATCCAGCGCATCCGGCCTGTCACAGGCGACTGCAATGGGAAGCGACGCGAGCGCCATTTCAAGCACAGCTCGATCCAGAATCAAGGCCTCTTGCCCGGCGCTTGCAAGCCACCACGCGCCCCGCGCCGTCGGCGCCACAGCAAGCGTCGGGGTGAGGCCCATCTGGTCGACGCCGGCACGGATCTGCTCCACCATCGTTGCCAAGCCGTGAAACAGGCGCAGGCTGCCTTCGATTTCGGCGAGAACGCCGTTCGGCATCTGAAGAGAAACCCGTGGCGTGAATCGGCACATCCACGCCGCGATGCCTTCGAGCGTTTCTTGCTTGGCCGCCTGATTGCTCGGCCATACATGCAACTGCGATGCGAGCGCCCACGCCGCAGCGAGCCTCATCCCCGGCCGCACGCCGAGCGCTTCGGCCCGTGCGTCACAGGCAAGCACACGACCTGCGTCCGCAACCGCCCATGGCGCGCGCTCCGTTTCAAGCGGGGCACGACCGCGCGACAGAACCTCGAGTACAAGGCGCGGGAAACGGAGCGCCAGCCAGAGCATGGACAGGCCTTTCGATCTTGATGCTGAGAGGTTTTGCGATCAGAGCCCCTCGGCGCTTGAGGATACGAATCGAGAGCCCTTCTGGAACGGGCTCAAAGGCAATGCGCAAACAAGCGGGCGACGCCTCATGCGCTGCCTGCTCCGGGCGAAACAGGGCGACGAATGCGCCATGACCGGTCTCCGCTGCTACCGCAAGCCGTCGCAGTTCGCCGTAACGGATGTCGCGAAACCACGCCAGCAGAGCATGACAACCCCCGCCACGCAGCACCTGCTCCGCGGCCCACAGTCCGTCGCGTCGCCCAGGAGCGCGCACTACTGAGAGATGCTCGAGATCGATACCGGCCCTCGCTAGCGCCGGTGCATAGGGTAGATGCGGCGGCGCGAGCCAGATGACGCGCCGCCCACTTGCGGAAAGGGCTGCCAGTGTCGGAAGTACCAACTGCAGTTCACCGACGCCTTCGCGCTGGCCGAGGATTTCGGTCAGCGCACCGGTAGGCCAGCCTCCGCCCGGCAATTCGCGGTCCAGCGTAGCAAAGCCGGTTGGCATCGTCCGTCCATGCCCTGACGCGAGCACACCGCCGCGCCAGACGGAGCGCTGCGAAAGGATATCGGTGAGCGAGGTTTTCATGGCCACCTTGATACTGTATTTATATACAGTATCAAGGTGGCTGGCAAGCGCGATTTATTTTACCCAGCGCTTGATCGACTTAAGGATGCGCTCGTCGCCAAAACCGAGTTGCATCAAAACCGGGGCGCGCTCAAAGAACTCGCTGTAACGGCGGATTCATGCCTGCAATCGCCTCGCGTCCAGTGAATTCACCGTAAAAGCCGTCGTGATAGATCTCGTCGGACGTGAAACATGACGCTGCCGCCTGGGCGCCGCCGGCGCAAATGGCAGAAGTCATGCGCTCAAGCAGTTCCGCGAAAACCCCGCTTGCGTCACTCATCCTTGAGCAGCGACTTCGCGAGTATAAAGAAATTGGCGATACGCGGGCCGAACGCCCCCTCCAGTGCGGGACGCCTCGCTTCGACGAAGGTACGCAGCGCATTCATCGACTTGCATTCCTCGAGTTGCAGGGCGATCGCATCCCCGGCCGGCCCCATGGCGGCTGTGAGAGAGTGCGACAGCTGAAGACGGATTTCCTTGAAGTCCACCACGGCGGACACTGGCGCCTCGCGCACATAGCCCTCGGCGATCAAACGTTCGAGCACCGGCTGTACGTCGCCAAGCTGCGCGAATTGCTTGACCAGATCCGCGCCCGTCGTCTTGCCGTTCACCACGATAAGGAGGGTGCGCAATCGCTGCTCGAGTCCCCGACCGCGCGTCTTGATTTCCTCGACGCCTTTCTCGGTCTTCTGCAGCACGGCCTGGAGGTTCATGCCCGCCCCCAAACATGTCCTGAGTCTTTTAGCCTACTCCGGCGGGCTGCCTGCAGACAATGCGGAATGTCCCGGGAATTGCGCGGCAGCTCCAACAAAAAAGCCCGGTCCTCTTTCGAGGCCGGGCTTTCCTGTTTGAAGATGGCCTGGCGGTAACCTACTTTCGCGTGCGAATGCACACTATCATCGGCGCAAACCCGTTTCACGGTCCTGTTCGGGATGGGAAGGTGTGGGTCCAGGCTGCTATGGCCGCCAGATTGACTCTGGGCTTGCCGCGTCGGCAGATTTCTCCGCTTTTGCGCAAGCCGCGATTCGGAATGAAGTGAAGCCTGGGCGCGAAATTGCTCGCGCTTCAACCGTTTGCTCACGGTTATAGGGTCAAGCCGCACGGGCAATTAGTACGGGTTAGCTCAGAGCCTCGCAGCCCTTGCACACCCCGCCTATCAACGTCCTGGTCTAGGACGACCCTTTAGGGAGGTCAAGCCTCCGGGAAGTCTCATCTTGAGGCGAGTTTCCCGCTTAGATGCTTTCAGCGGTTATCTCTTCCGCACATAGCTACCCGGCAATGCCACTGGCGTGACAACCGGTACACCAGAGGTGCGTCCACT
>JBAUTW010000050.1:0-1987 GCA_049582365.1 Burkholderiales bacterium
GGGGGCCTCGGCGCGCTCGCCTGGCTGCGGCGCGTGCGCCCGGGCTGCCGGCGCCAGTTCTGCGCGCGTTTCGTGCAGAACATCGCCTGCTCGGGCTGGATGATGCTCGGCATGGTCGCCGGTGTGATGGCGTACTACCGCGTCGCCGCCTGGATCGGGATCGTCGGCGGCGTGCCGGAGATGCTCGGCGGCATGATCGGCGGCATGGTCTGGGGCATGGTGGTGAGCGTGACGATCTACCGCGTCACCATCGGACTGCGCGCCTAGTCAGAAAGTCCACAGATACCCGCCGCAGCGCAGCAAGCGCGGCGTCGCCTTGCTGCACGTCATGCGCTGCGGTATCGTGCCACGACATAAGAAAGTCTTCGCTCGGCGCCGCGTCCGCGGCGACGAAGCACCCAAGACCAAAGAGGATAGGAGGAGCGTCGATGATTCCCGCTGGATTCGACTATCACGCGCCGCGCTCGGTGGCCGACGCGGTCAAGCTGCTCGGCGAGCTGGGCCCGGAGGCGAAGCTGCTGGCCGGCGGCCACAGCCTGCTGCCGATGATGAAGCTGCGCTTCGCCGAGCCGGGCCACCTGGTCGACCTGGGCCGCATCGCCGAGCTGCGCGGCATCTCGCAGCAAGGCAACGAAGTGCGCATCGGCGCCATGACCACCGAGCACGACCTGCTCAACTCGAAGCTGCTCGCGGAAAAGGTGCCGCTGCTGGTCGAGGGCGCCGGCTGGATCGCCGATCCGCAGGTGCGCTACAAGGGCACCGTCGGCGGCGACATCTCGCACGGCGACCCGGCCAACGACCAGCCCGCGCTGATGGTGGCGCTGGATGCTTCGTTCGTGCTGACGGGCCCGAAGGGCGAGCGCGTGGTCAAGGCCGACGGCTACTTCCTCGGCCTGTACTCGACCCAGCTCGCCGAGGACGAGATCCTGACCCAGATCCGCGTCCCGGTTCCGCCGGCCGGCAGCGGCTGGTCGTACCAGAAGCTCAAGCGCAAGACGGGCGATTTCGCCACCGCCGCGACCGCGGTGATGCTGCAGATGAAAGGCAAGAGCGTCGCCGGCGTCGCGATCGCGCTCACCAACGCCGGACCGACCGTGCTCAAGGCGCGCGCCGCCGAGGCCTTCCTCAAGGGCAAGGCGATCGACGACGCGAGCCTGAACGAGGCGGCGCGCCTGGCGATGGGAGTCTGCCAGCCGACGCCCGACCAGCGCGGCGACGCCGCGTACAAGGTCGCGATGTGCGGTGAAATGACGCGGCGCGCGCTGCAGGCGGCGCACGCGCGGGCCAAAGGATAGGACGGGAGGAGCCATGGCGACTGCGAAGAAGGTTTCGTTCAAGCTCAACGGCAAGCCGGTCGAAGTGACCGTCGAGCCGCGGGAGCTCCTGATCCACACCCTGCGCGAGCGGCTCGCGCACACCGGGCCGCACATCGGCTGCGAGACCTCGCACTGCGGGGCCTGCACGGTCGACCTCGACCAGATGTCGGTCAAGGCCTGCACCGTGCTGACGGTGCAGTGCGAAGGCGCCGAGATGACGACCATCGAAGGCATGGAGCAGGGCGGCGCGCTGCACGCGCTGCAGCAGGCGTTCCACGAGGAGCACGGCCTGCAGTGCGGCTACTGCACGCCGGGCATGATCACGCGCGCCTACCGGCTGCTGAAGGAGAACCCGAATCCGAGCGAGCAGGAGATCCGGACCGGCATCGCCGGCAACCTGTGCCGCTGCACCGGCTACCAGAACATCGTCAAGGCGGTGCAGTCCGCCGCGAAGAAGCTCGCGGCCGCGGGCTAATGGAGAACATCATGAGCCAGACAGCCGAACTGAAGGAACGCGAAGACAAGCTTCAAGGCATGGGCACGTCGCTGCTGCGCAAGGAAGACGCGAAGTTCATTCGCGGCCAGGGCAGCTACATCGACGACATCAAGCTGCCCGGCATGCTGTTCGGCGCCGTGGTGCGCAGCCCCTACGCGCACGCGCGCATCAAGGG
>JBAUTW010000051.1:0-5852 GCA_049582365.1 Burkholderiales bacterium
GTCGTATACCACCAGTGTGCCTGCGATTTTGTCGTGGAAACCCTGCTTGCGTTTGTCGATGCCGATCCAGATGAAGCCGATGAACAGCGGCAGGATCGAGACCAGGTAGGCGAAATAGCGCACCACCAGTTTGCCGGTCGAAGGCCGCCCGCCGGTCTTGGCGTCGACGATCTTGGCCGAGATCGCCATCTTGCCGGGCGTCGCGCCGCGATAGCGCCAGAACACGATCACCGCAATGGTGGGCAGCAGGTATTGGATCAGGAAGTCCCACACCCCCGCGATGCCGCCGCCCTCGTGCGCGAGCCTCAGGTAGGAGCGGCCGTAGATCGCGAGCAGCAGCGGCACCGTGATCACCGTCAGGATGAAGACGTCGATCAGGAACGCGATGAAGCGCTTCCAGAAACCCACGTACTCGAGCCCGGAAGGCGGCGCCGGCTCAGGCGAGCTTGACGAGCTGCTTTCCAAAGTTGCCTCCCTTGAGGAGCGCGAGGAAACCCTTGGGCGCGTTCTCGATGCCCTCGACCACCGACTCCCGGTACTTGAGCTTGCCCTGCGCGAGGTGCCCGGCCAGCGCCTGCACGCCCTCCAGGTAACGGTCCTTCCAGTCGAACACGATCATGCCCTGCATCTTGATGCGGTTGACCAGCACCGAGCGCAGCGACTTGTAGGCGTACGGCTCGGTCGAGTTGTACTCGGAGATCAGGCCGCAAATGATGATGCGCGAGTGCAGGTTCATGATGCGCAGCATCGTGTCCAGGATCTCGCCGCCGACGTTCTCGAACAGCACGTCGACGCCCTTGGGACAGGCTTCGCGCAGGTCGCGGTAGAGGTTGCCCGCCTTGTAGTCGACGCAGGCGTCGAAGCCCAGCTCCTTGACCACGTATTCGCACTTGCGCGGCCCGCCCGCAATGCCGACCGCGCGGCAGCCGGCGAGCTTCGCCAGCTGCCCGACCACGCTGCCCACCGCGCCCGAGGCCGCCGACACCACCACGGTCTCGCCCGCCTTGGGGGCGCCGATCTCTTTCAGGCCGAAGTACGCGGTCATCCCCGGCATGCCGAGCACGCCGAGGTAGTACGACAGCGGCACCCGGCTGGCGTCGACCTTGACCAGCTCCTCGCCCTTCATGCCGCTGTAGAGCTGCCAGCCGGCGGCGAGCACCTTGTCGCCTTGCTTGAACCCCGGGTGCTTCGATTCCACCACCTCGCCCGCGGTCTGGCCCACCATGACTTCGCCGATCTGCACCGGCGGCACGTAGGACTTGACGTCGTTCATGCGCCCGCGCATGTACGGGTCGAGCGACAGCCAGAGGTTCTTCACCAGTACCTCGCCCTCCTTCGGCCGCGGCGCTTCCGACTCGACCAGCTTGAAGTTGTCTTCGGTCACCCAGCCGCTCGGGCGGCTGGCGAGGGTCCATGCCTTGTTGGTCGTCATCTCAGCTCCGGTCGAGCGCCGCGAAGCGCTCGAGGTGGTGTTCGGCGTCGCCGAACTGTTGCGCGATCACGGTCAGCCGCCGGAAGCTGTGGCTGACCTTGAGCTCCTCGGTCATGCCCATGCCGCCGTGCAGCTGGATCGCCTCCTGGCTGACGTGGCGGCAGGCGTCGGCGATCTTGACCTTGGCCGCCGACACCAGGCGCTTGCGCTCGGCCGGATTGGTTTCGGCGTCGACCTTGGCGCAGGCGAGGAAGGCCATCGAGCGCGCCTGCTCGGCCGCGATCACCATGTCCACCATGCGGTGCTGCAGCGCCTGGAAGGTCCCGATCGGCACCCCGAACTGCTTGCGCGTCTTCAAGTACTCGAGGGTCGCGTCGTTGGCCTGCTTCATGGCGCCGATCGACTCGGCGCAGGCGAGCGCAGTGGCGAAATCGACCACCTCCTCGATCAGCGCGAGCGCCTCGCCCTCCTTGCCGATCAGCGCGTCGGCGCCCACCTCGACGCCCTTGAGCACCACGTCCGCGGCGCGCGTTTCGTCCAGCGTCAGGTAGGGCCGCAGGCTCACGCCCGCCGCCGCGCGATCGACCAGGAACAGGCTGATGCCCTTGGCGTCGTCCGGCTTGCCCGAGGTGCGCGCCGAGACCACCAGCTTGTCGGCCAGCGGCGCGCCGAGCACCACGCGCTTTTCGCCGTCGATCACCCAGACCTTGCCCGCCTTGTTCGCGGCGGCGGCGACGTGCGCCAGATCGTAGCGCGCGCCGTCCTCGGTGTGGGCGAAGGCCATCTTCAGCTTGCCCTCGATCACCGCCGGCAGGATCGCCTTCTTCTGCGCCTCGCTGCCGCCGCGCGCGACGAACTGCGCGCCCAGCCCCACGGTGGGCAGGAAGGGTTCGACCACCAGGCCCTCGCCGATCGCCTCCATCGCGCTCATCAGGTCGACCGCGCCGCCGCCGAAACCGCCCTGCTCGGCGCCAAAGGGAATGCCGAGCAGCCCGATCTCGGCGAAGGTGGCCCAGACCTCGGCGCTCGCGCCGTCCTTCGAGGCGACGATCTTCTTGCGCGCCTCGAAATCGTAGTCCTTGGCGATGAAGCGCCGGATCGAATCCGCGAGCAGCTGCTGCTCTTCGCTGTAGTCGAAGTTCATGGCTACAGCCCGAGCGTCATTTTCGAGATGATGTTGCGCTGGATCTCGTTCGATCCGGCGTAGATCGTGGTCTTTCTCATGTTGCAGTAGCGCGGCGCGAGCGCGGCGACGAACGAATCGAAGCCGTCGCCGCCGTCCGAAGGCTTGAACGGCTGCGCCAGCGGCCCGACCGCCTGCATCATCAGCTCCGAGAGCGCCTGCTGGATCTCGGTGCCCTTGATCTTGAGCATCGAGACGTCCGCGCCCGGCGGCTGGCCGGTGCGGCGCATCTGGTCGAGAAACCTCAGGTTGGTGATCTCGAGCGCGGTGAGCTCGATCTCCACCCGCGACAGCTTGTCGCGAAAGCGCACGTCCTCGATCAGCGGCCGGCCGCCCTTGCTCTGCTCGGCGGCGAATTCCTTCAGCTTCGTGAGCTCGCGCTTGGAGGCGCCGATCCTGCCGGTGTTCATGCGCTCGTGGCCGAGCAGGTACTTGGCCACCGTCCAGCCCTTGCCTTCCTCGAACACCAGGTTCTCGAGCGGCACCTTGACGTCGTCGAAGAACACCTCGTTCACCTCGTGGCCGCCGTCCATCAGGATCAGCGGGCGCACCGTGATGCCGGGCGTCTTCATGTCGAACAGCAGGAACGAGATGCCCTCCTGGCGCTTGGCGGCGCCGCTGTCGGTGCGTACCAGGCAGAAGATCCAGTCGGCGTAGTGCGCGAGCGTGGTCCAGATCTTCTGCCCGTTGACCACGTAGTGGTCGCCCTGGCGCACCGCCTTGGTCTTGAGCGAGGCGAGGTCGGACCCCGAGCCCGGCTCGGAGTAACCCTGGCACCAGAAATCGTCGCCGTTGTAGATGCGCGGCAGGAAGCGCTTCTTCTGCGCCTCGGTGCCGAACTTGAGCAGCACCGGCGCGCACATCGACAACCCGAAGGGGATCAGCGGCGGCGTTCCCGCGTAGCCGCACTCCTCCTCGAAGATGTAGCGCTGCACCAGGTTCCAGTCGGTGCCGCCCCAGTCCTTCGGCCAGGAGGGCGCGATCCAGCCCTTCTTGGCCAGCAGGCGGTGCCAGCGCAGCAGATCGTCGCGCGTGAGGTGCTCGTATTGCGCCACCTTGCGGCGCAGATCGTCGGGCAGGTTGGCGTCGAGCCAGCCCCGCACCTCGTCGCGAAACGCCAGTTCCTCGGAAGAGTAGTTCAGGTCCATGGGAGGGGCTCCTTGCAGCAGGCTAGTCTAGCGCAGCGCTCAGACGATCGTCACCCCGCCGTCCGCGACGATCACCTGGCCGGTGACGAACGAAGCGGCGCTCGAGGCCAGGAACACCGCGATGCCGCCGATCTCGTGCGGCTCGCCGAGCCGGCGTAGCGGCGTGATCGCCTCGCGCTCCTTTCTGCGCTTTTCGTCCTCCCACAGCGCGCGCGCGAAGTCGGTCTTGATCAGGCCCGGCGCGATCGCGTTGACGCGGACGTTCTTCGGCCCCCACTCGGCGGCCAGATTGCGCACCAGGTGGTGGTCGGCGGCCTTCGAGATGCCGTAGGCGCCGATCACGGTGTTGGCCTTCAGGCCGCCGATCGAGCCGATGGTGATGAAGCTGCCGCCGCCGCGCTCGGCCATGCCGGGCAGGGTCATGTTGGCGAGCCACAGCACGCTCTTCACGTTGTTGGTGAAGATCTTGTCGAACGCCTCGTCGGGCAGCTGCGAAAGCGGTCCGTAATAGGGGTTGGCGGCCGCGTTGGCGACCGCGATGTCGATCCGGCCCCAGGTCGCCACGGTCCGGTCGACCAGCGCCTGCAGCTCTTCCTTGCGCGAGACGTTGCACGGCTGGGCGATCACCGGCCAGCCCTCGCGCTCGAACTCGGCCCGCACCGCCTCGCAGGCGTCCGCCTTGCGGCTCGAGACGACCACCTTGGCGCCGGCACGGGCCATCTCCATCGCGATCGACTTGCCGATGCCGCGAGTCGAGCCGGTAATGAAGGCCACCTTGCCTTGCAGGTCGAACGGGGATGGGGTCATGGGGGCCTCCGTAGAGTTTTGATATGCGAAATATGATATGACTAAGTTGACACCCCGACCGGGTGCGCACGAATATCGAAATGCGAAACATCCGCCACACCCAACAATAAATCCAGGAGACGAATCGATGGGCGCACCAGAGGCCACGGCCCCCCTGTCCCGTGCGGGGGCACCCTACAGCTACGAGCACGAAGGCGACCGTCAGTTCGCCACCACCCTGGCGCGCGGGCTGGAGGTGCTGCGATGTTTCACCCCGCTGGAGACCATGCTCGGCAACAAGGAGATCTCGGTGCGCACCGGGTTGCCCAAGCCGACCGTCTCGCGCCTGACCTATACGCTCACCAAGCTCGGCTACCTGCGCCACAACATGCGCCTGGGCAAGTACCAGCTCGGCTCGGCGGTGCTGTCGATCGGCTATCCGCTGCTTGCCTCGATGAGCGTGCGCCAGGTCGCGCGCCCGCTGATGAAGGAGCTCGCCGACTACTGCCACGGCTCGGTCTCGATGGGCATCCGCGACCGCCTGAACATGGTCTACGTCGAATCCTCGCGCAACGGCAACGCCCTCACCATGCTGCCCGACATCGGCACCGCGGTGCCGATCGCGCAGGCCGCGATCGGCCGCGCCTTCCTCGCCGCCTGCACCCCGCCCGAGCGCGAGGCGGTGCTGAACCAGATCAAGGTCAAGGAGCCCGAGCTGCACCGCAAGTTCCGTCCCGCGATCGACAAGAACCTGGACGAGATCCGCGGCAAAGGATTCTGCACCTCGGTCGGCGAGCTGCGGCGCGAAGTGTCGGCGGTCGCGGTGCCGATGCGCCGCACGGTCGACGGCGAAATCATCGCCTTCAACTGCGGCGTGCCCTCGTTCACGCTCAAGAAGGGTCAGCTCGAGGAAGACCTCGGGCCGCGCCTGGTCTCAATGGTGCGCACCATCGAAGCGGCGCTCGGAATCCACTGACCGCTAGGAGTGGGTAATCGCCTCGCGCCGGTCGGGGCGCTCGAGGTGCGGCACGGCGTTGAAGCTCACGCAGTGCGCGCGTTGCGCACCGGCGCGCAGCTCGCTCAGGCCGGTGTTGCGGGTCTGAAGGTTGAGGTCGACGACGATGCGCGGCGCGACGCCGAGCACGGCGCCGATCGCGCTCGAGATCGGGCCGCCCGAGCTCACCACCAGCACTCGCTCGGCGCCGTGGCGCGCGGCTTCGAGCGCCTGGCGCACGCCGGCCTCGAACTCGGGGAAGGACAGGTGCGCGTCCGCCCGCAGCGTGCCGTCGACCCAGGCATAGAG
>JBAUTW010000052.1:0-3547 GCA_049582365.1 Burkholderiales bacterium
CACCGGATGCGCGACGGCGAGCCGCAGCTCCGCGCTGCGACGCCACGGCGCCTGTTCCGTCCAACGCATCAGATGAAGCAGAAACTTCTGGAACGCCGGCGAGCCGAGCGCCTCGCGCGCCTGCGCGCGCGCGGCACTGCGCCTTGCGCTCACCTTTCTCAACATGCGGGCCATTTCCGGGCTGCGCCCGGCCGGCGGCGCGACCTGCTGCGAAAGCACCTCGTAGAACACATCCCAGTCGCGCGCGCCGCCGAGCCGCACGACGACCGCCTTCAGCTCGCGCGCCACCGGCCGCACGCTGGCCTTGCCGACCAGGGGCGAAAACACCCGCAACGCCGAGCGCAGGCGCCGCAAGCCGACGCGCAGCTGATGCAGGAACTCCGGATTGCGCGAACTCATCGTCTCCGACACGTTTCCCTGCACCTGGGCGCGGCAGCTGTCGAGGATCGCGAGCATCGCCTGCTCGGCGCTCATGCCGCGCCGCAGATTCGGGAGTCGGGCCTTGAGCGGCGTCGCGGAGCGCGCTTCGATCAGGTCATAACCCTGCTCGGCCTTGCTGCGCGCCTCGAGCTCGAGCCGCAGGGGTCCGACCAGGCGCTCGGCCAGGGCAAGCATCGACGCCGGACTGCCTTCGAGCAGCTCGAGCTCGAGCTCCAGCAACGGAACGCTGAGCCGTCCGGCGCTGATCGTGCCGGCGTCCAGGCAGACCTCGACCCGGGTGCCGTCGCCGAGCACGACCTGCGCCGAGCGGCGCAGGAAACGCGTTTCGAATGCCGGCACCAGCGCGGCGGTGTGGCGCCTCAAGTCCACGCCCGCCGCGGCCCTGATCTCCTCGCACGGCAGCGCCTCGGGCGAGAAGCGTCCTCGCGTCGCGGGCGCCTCCCACTCCCTGCGCTGCGGCACGCCGTGCATGGCGGGCGAAGCGCTCTTGAAGCACATGACGCGCCTGCGTCCGTCGCGCCGCAGGCGCAAGGCCGCGCGCGCCTCGCGCAGGCGGAAATCCGGCGTGTCGAAATAAGTGCTGTCCAGGCGCCGGCGCGCGGGAACCGGAGCACCGGGCAAGAGCGCCCACAGTCCCCTCCCGGCATCCGGCGGGAGCCGAAACTTGAGCTCGCGCTCGATGTGCATCTGATTCCAGCCGGTGAGCCGAACCTTCGCCCCTCGCGCGGGGAGATTGAATTCGTTTCCTAGCTCGGCTCGGGCTCGGGACGGTTGCGCTTCGTGCCGCCGGAGGACGCGGTGCCGTCGAGGTCGCCGGCCGTGGACGTGTCCGCCTTCGCGCCGCGCTCGGACACGCTGTGCCGAAATCCGCCGTAGCGCAGGCCGTCGATGAGATCCGCCCAGTTCGCTTCTTTCTCTTCGGTGCGATTGACCGTGAGTGTCATGGGAGATGTGCCTGGAGTGGGTAAGTCCGGAAGCGCGGACTGCAGTCCGGCCGAGCCGCGTTCCCGGGGGACATTATGCGTACGCGACGCGGCGCTGCGCAACAAGCGCGCTCAACGTTTCGACAGGCTCTCGTCTGCTGCGCCGGCACATCCTCTAAAGGTCGCTTGGCAGCTTATGGCGCCAAGTGCGCGACTCTGAGGCAGAAAAGTCCGCCGGCCGCGCCGTCGGCCTTCGAACTTCATGACAGAATTGTTTCAAATTCTCCAGGGCCGGTTCGCGCATCGGCGGCCTCGTCTCGAGATGGCCGGCCGCCGCCAGCGCCAAGCGGCCGATCAGCTCGAGCCGGCCGTCGAAGTGCTCGACCACCGCGGTGCAGCTGTCGACCCAGTCGCCGCAGTTGACGTAGGTGACGCCGTCGACCTGCTTCAGCGCCGCGGCGTGGATATGGCCGCAGACCACGCCGTCGAATCCGCGCTCGCGCGCATAGCGCGCCACCGCCGCCTCGAAGTCGAAGATGAAGTTGAGCGCGGACTTGACCTTGCGCTTGGCGTAGCCGGCGAGCGACCAGTAGCCCGCCAATCCGAGCCTTCGGCGCAGCCACGACAGCCCCAGGTTCAGGCGCACCACCAGATCGTAGGCGCGGTCGCCCAGCCGCGCGAGCCAGCGGTGGTACTTGGTGACTTGGTCGAACGCGTCGCCGTGCAGCACCAGGTAGCGCCTCCCGTCGGCGGCGGTGTGCACGCAGTCCTGCACCACGCGGATGTCGCCGAACGCCAGACCGACGTACTCGCGCAGCGCCTCGTCGTGGTTTCCCGGCACGTACACGACGTTGGTCTGGTGCCGCGCCCGCTTGAGGATCTTCTGCACCACGGTGTTCTGTTCCGCCGTCCAGTGGATCGAGCGCTGCATGGCCCAGAAGTCGACGATGTCGCCCACGAGGTAGACGTGCTCCGATTCGTGCTCGCGCAGGAAGTCGAGCAGGCGGTCGGCCTGGCAGGCGCGGGTGCCCAGATGGATGTCCGAAAGGAAGATCGAGCGCACCTTCGGCATCAGCGCGCCCTCTCGCGCCGGCGGCCGACGAACAGGTAGACCGGCGCGCGCACTCCGGGCAGATAGGGCAGCGGCGCGCGCCACTCGCGCAGGTAGTCTTGGTCCAGCCTCGCGCGCAGGTAGCGCAGATGCTCGGCCGAGGGCCGCACGCCGCTGCGCGCGAACCACAGGGTCCAGAAGCGCCGCTCCAGCGGGCCCGCGTCCGGCGGCAGGTGGAAGTCGACCGCGCCGAGCGTGCCGCCGGGCCGCAGCATCGCGACCGCGTTGTCGATCGCCGCACGCCAGTCGGGAATCATGGAGAGGGAATACGAGAAGTAGGCGCAATCGGCCGGCGCGGCCGGCCGGTAACGGGTGGCGTCCGCCTCGATTGCGACCACGTTCGGCAGGCGCTTCGCACGCTCGCGCGCCTGCTCGAGCAGCGCCGGACACAGATCCACCAGCTCGAGCCGCTCGAGTTTCACGAGCCGCGCGCCGAAGCTCTCGGCATTGCGCCCGGTGCCCGCGCCGAGCTCCACCACGCGCGCGCCCTCGCGCACGGGCAGCCGCTCGATCAGCTCCTCGCGCCCCGCCAGCAGCCGGGCGCGAAAGCGATCGTAGTGCGCTGCCTGGGGCGCGTAGAAGGCCTGCAACCGCTCCGCGTGCGTGCCCCGCCGCGGCTGCCCGCGCGCGAGGTTCCACAGCGTCCGGAGCTCGTCCGCGATCACGCGTGCGCGGAGCGGAAGATGATGCGCGCGTCGGGGGTTGCGCGCGCGAGGATCGCGTTCCACTCCTCGACCAGCGCCTCGGGCCGGTAGGCGCTCATCCAGTCCATGTGGTCGAGCAGCACGAAACGTGAAATGCGCTCCTCGCTTCGCTGCAGGAAGTCCGTCACCGTGCAGCTGTGCGGCACGATGCGCGACGCGAGCCCGGTCTTGAGGCGCGCAAAACCGTCCGGCCTGAGGTACTCCGGGCAGCAGTCCGGCGCGTAGCGCCCGCGCACGTACACCGCATAGAAGTAGTTGCGCCAGAACGGCAAGTGGCGCACCAGGTACTCGAGCGCGTCGCGGACGAATGCGGCGACCCCGCCGGCGTGCTGCGCCTGCACTTCGCGCCGCTGCGGATGCGGCACGCC
>JBAUTW010000053.1:0-1857 GCA_049582365.1 Burkholderiales bacterium
AGCACCATGATGGTCAGGATGATGGCGATGACGCCGTCCGAGAACGACTCCAGGCGGTTCTTGTTCACGTCGGGAGCCTCAACGTTCGAGCAGAGGCGCCGCGGGGGCCTGGTGGCCTGCCGTTGGCGCTCCGCTTGAGTAAGGGGTTAGGCGGCACGAAATGCTATCGCCTGCGTGCCGGCAAGTCACCGATTGAAAGCCACGCCGGAAACACTGGAGACGAGTGAATGTTCAGCCACGTAATGGTCGGATCGAACGACATTGAGCGATCGAGGCGGTTTTATGACGCGGTGCTCGGTGTGCTTGGGGCAGGAGAGCCGATACGAAATGTGAACAAAACGGGACAGGTCCGGCTGTTCTATCGGCACGATGGTGGAACGTTCTGTGTCAGCGAGCCGATCAACGGAGAGTCGGCTACGTTTGCCAACGGCGGCACCATCGGCTTCAAGTGCAGTTCTCCAGAGCAGGTGCGGCAGTTCCACGACGTAGCTGTCGCGCACGGCGGAACTTCGATCGAAGATCCGCCGGGGTTGCGCGAGGGCAAGCTGGGTGCTCTGCATTTGTCCTATGTGCGTGATCCGGACGGCAACAAGCTCTGTGCGCTTCACCGACCCAAGTAGGTTCGCTGCTCAACTCGAACGCTAGCCGTCAAAGCCATGGATAAAGACTCGTTCTCTTGGCAAGTCCGGAACGGCAAATTGCCCGCGCCGAAGGCCGCTCGAGCCGGAATTGGTCCGGCATTTGCTGCAATGTTTCGGCCGCCGATCGTGATCGCGACGACTGACAGGACAGCGCACACAGACATGCGCAAGATATCCTCGTGGTTCGCGCTGGGCGCGTTTCTCCTTCTCGGCGCCTGCGCCGGGACCGGCGTCGAGTCGACTGCGGACCCGCTGACCAAGCTGAACGACGCGGAATTGCTGTACAGCCAGCAAGACCAGCCGCCATTGGCCGAGAAGCTGATTCGCGACGCCATCGACATCTACGCGCAGCGGGACGACGCGCACGGCCTGGGCAACGCGTACCGGGAATACGCCGATCTTCTGCGGTCGAATTCGGTTTCCGGGAGATGGGCCTCGTACTATCGCGAACACGGGTTTCGCGATCCGACCGTTACGTACGCGAACCGGATGGCGAAGTCGTCCGAGTACTACACCAGGGCCCTCGGCTACTACGCCCGCGCCGAAGTGCAGCTGCGGGATGCGGAGAAATTCGGTGCTCTCACGAACGTCTATTTCAACATGGCGACGACCTATTTCCAGCTGAAAGACAAAGACAAGGCATGCGAATACTTCGATCGAACGGTCGATGCGTACAACGAGAACCTGCGCCGCCATCCGAGTGCGAAGCCGTACTCCCCGACCGGCAGTGTTCCCGGTCTGGTGAGCTCCCTGAAGAAGCAGGCGGGTTGTCTCTAATTGAGCCGCAGCTCGAAGTGGCCCTCGCCGCGCTCCACGGCGATCATGCGCAGCAAGGGCGCAAGCTGCTGGCGGATTTCGGGCGGCGCGTCCGCCGTGGCGGCGAACACCGGCGCGCGGCCGACGGCCCACGAACCCTGGCCGCGCAGCTGCAGCGGCCCCTTCAGGGTGCGAAGCGTCGCGTGCCCCTGCGGTCCCTGCCCTTCCCAGCTCAGCTCGTAGTCGCCCAGGGGCCACACGGGAGAAAACCCCGATCCGGCGCTGCGCCATTGCAGCGCCGCGCTGCCCTGCGCGGCGCCGCGTCCGACTGAAAGGCTCGCGATCCTGAGGTGGAGCTCGCCCGTCAACTCGAGCGGGGCGAGCCTGGGCACGCCGAGGCCAAGCGCTTGCGCGGGCAGGTCGATGTCGGCATTCGCGAGCTCGATGCGCGACCGGGAGA
>JBAUTW010000054.1:0-3120 GCA_049582365.1 Burkholderiales bacterium
CGGCCGGGCGCTCAACGTCGCCAGCAGCTTCACGTCGTGCGCGCCGCGCACCTTGATCGTCTCCTGCCGGAGCGCGAACGGGCGCCGGCCGTCGGGCGTCAGGTAGGCGTCGCGGCCCTCGAGCTTCTCGAGGTACAGGTCCTGCACGTCCGGCCCGGTGTTGGTCGCGCCCCAGGCGATGCGCTCGTTGCGCCCGAGCAGGATTCCCGGCACGCCCGGCAGCGTGGCGCCGATCGCGTCCAGCCCGGGCGCCGTGAGCTGGGCGAAGTACCACACCGGCGGCGCCGTCAGGCCGAGGTGCGGATCGTTCGCGAGCAGCGGCTTGCCGCTCGCGCTGCGCTTGCCGCTCACCACCCAGTTGTTCGATCCCGCGCCCTCGGGCAGCCAGTCCGGCAGCAGCGCCGCAACCTGTTGCATCGCCGCGCCGAGCGCCTGCGCGTCGCCATCGAGCCCGGCGTAGAGCGCCTTCAAGTCGCGAATCTTGAGCGGCGCGTCGCCCGGATACGGCGGCAGCAGCTCGTCGATGCGCGCCTGCGGCAGCGTCTTCGCCAGGCGCATGCGCAGCAGCTCGTTCTTCCAGTTCGCGCCCAGGTCCCAGGCCATCATCTTGATCCACGCCAGCGAATCGGCCGGCGTCCAGGGCTCGGGCGTCACGCGCAGGATCCAGAACTCGGGCGGCAGCACCGGCCGCGTGGCGAGGAACGCGTTCACGCCCGCGGCGTAGGCGTCGAGCACCTTGCGCGTGCCCGGGTCGAGCTTCGCCAGGCTCGCCTCGGCCGCGCGGCGCACGCCCAGCGTGCGCAGGAAACGGTCGGTGTCGAGCCCGCTCGCGCCGAGGATCTCGGCCAGGCGCCCGGCGGCGATGCGCCGGCTCATCTCCATCTGCCACAGCCGGTCCTGCGCGTGGGCGAAGCCGAGCCCGAAGTAAGCGTCCTCGATCGAGGACGCGCGGATGTGCGGAACGCCGTAGGCATCGCGCAGCAGCTCGATCGGCGCCGTGAGCCCGGCGATGCGAATCGTCCCTTCGGTCTGCGTCAGCGACTGGCGCAGGTACAGGTACGCCGCGCCGGCGAGCAGCCCCGCGACGACCGCCAGCAGCAGCAGGACGCGGAGCAGCTTGCGCATCGCCGCAGAATACCCCCGGGGGAACCCGGCGCGGCGTGACATTCGCCAATGCGGCAGCGCGGCAATTCTGCTATAAGCGAATCGTTACGGTGACCTGCCGGAGGCTTTTCGGTGCTCTACAGCCTTTACGAAGCGCAGCATGCAGCCCTGCAACCGTTGCGCCTCGCCGCAGAGCTCTCGCGCGGCTGGTTCGGTCACCCCTTCAGCCCCTTGTCGTACTCCTACCTGTCGCGCGGGCTCGCGGCCGGCAGCGACCTGTTCCTGCGCCTCACCCAGCGCTACGAGAAGCCCGCCTGGCGCATCGACTACACCGCGATCGGCGGCGAGCGCGTCGCGGTAACGGCCGAGGTGGCGCTGGCGAAGCCGTTCTGCAACCTGATTCATTTCAAGCGTGCGCTCGCGACGCCGCGCAACGACCCGAAGGTGCTGCTGGTCGCGCCGCTGTCGGGGCATCACGCGACGCTGCTGCGCGACACGGTGCGCACCATGCTGCCCGAGCACGAGGTATGGGTGACCGACTGGGTCGACGCGCGCATGGTGCCGCTCGCCGACGGGCCGTTCCGCTTCGACGACTACGTCGACTACGTATGCGAGTGGATCCGGCTGCTGTCGCCGGACCTGCACGTGATTTCGGTCTGCCAGCCGACCGTGCCGGTGCTCGCCGCGGTGTCGCTCATGGCGTCGCGCGACGAGCCGGGCGCGCCGAAGACGATGGTGATGATGGGCGGGCCGATCGACGCGCGCAAGAGCCCGACCGCGGTCAACAACCTGGCGACCAGGAAACCGTTCTCGTGGTTCGAGCAGAACCTGATCGAGCGCGTGCCGGCCAAATATCCCGGCTTCATGCGCCGCGTCTACCCCGGCTTCCTGCAGCACCTGGGTTTCGTGGCGATGAACCCGGACCGCCACTTCAACGCCCACTGGGACTACTACAACCACCTGCTCGAAGGCGACGGCGACTCCGCCGCGCACCACCGGCGCTTCTACGACGAGTACAACGCCGTGCTCGACATGCCGGCCGAGTACTACCTCGACACCGTCAAGCGCGTGTTCCAGGACTTCGCGCTGCCGAAGGGCAGGCTGTTCGTGCGCGAGGAGCTGGTGCGCCCGCAGGCGATCCGCCGCACGGCGCTGTTCAGCATCGAAGGCGAGCTGGACGACATCTCCGGCACCGGCCAGAGCGAAGCGGCCCACGCGCTGTGCCTCAACATCCCCGCCGCCCGGCGCGAGCATTACCTCGCGCCCCGCGTCGGCCACTACGGCATCTTCTCCGGTCGCCGCTGGCGCGAGATGATCTACCCGCTGATCCGGGGGTTCGTGCGCAGGCATGCTTGAGCGCCGCCGCGCGCTGCTGGTCGGCGCCACCGGCCTGATCGGCTCGTGCCTGCTGCGGCGGCTGCTGGACGTCAGCGCCTACCGCAGCGTCACCGTCTGGGCGCGCCGTCCGCTCGCGCTGCACGGACCCGGGCTGCGCACCGAGACCTTCGATTTCGAGGACATTCGCTCGCACAAGGTCGAAGCCGAGGACGTCTTCTGCTGCATCGGCACCACCATGAAGCACGCCCGCACGCGGGAAGTCTTCCGCCGCGTCGACCACGACTATCCGGTCGCGCTGGCCAAGGCCGCGGCACGCGGCGGCGCGAAGCGCCTGCTGGTGATCTCGGCGCTGGGCGCCGATCCGCGCTCGCACGTGTTCTACAACCGGGTCAAGGGCGAGATGGAGGCCGACGTGCGCGCCGCGGGCGTGCCGAGAACGATCTTCTTGCGCCCCACGCTGCTGCGCGGCCAGCGCGACGAATTCCGCCTCGGCGAGCGCATCGGCCTGGCGGTCGGCGACCTGCTCGGCCCCATATTGGGCAAGTACCGCCCGATCGACGCCGAGGTGGTCGCGATGGCGATGATCAAGGCCGCGCTGAAGAACCTGCCCTCCGGCGTCATCGAGTCCGAAAAAATCCGCACCCTATAAATCGGGGTCAGAACACGATTTTATGAAAA
>JBAUTW010000055.1:0-7952 GCA_049582365.1 Burkholderiales bacterium
GCGCCAAGCTGCTCGTGGCCTGGCGCCTGCTCGAGCTGCGGCGCGATCAGCCGGCGCTGTTCGCCGATGGAGCCTACGAACCGCTCGAGGCCGGCGGCGCGCAGGCCGCGCACGTGCTCGCCTATGCCCGGCGCCATGAATCGGGCGCGCTGGTGGTGATCGCCGGGCGCCTGTTCGCCAAGCTGATGGGCGAGCCGGGCAGCCTGCCGCTCGACGCCACGGTATGGCACGACACCCACGTCGCGGCCGGCGCGCTGGCCGAGGGCACGCGGCTGCAGAACCTGCTCACGGGCGAGACCGTCACCGTGCGCGACGGCCGGATCGCGCTTGCGCATGCGTTCGCGAGCTTTCCCGGCGCGGCGCTGCTGGCCCGGCCCGCGGCCGCCTGAGCGCAAAAAAAGAGCAGGAGCCGGCGTTGCGCCGGCTCCTGCAGCGGAGGAAGCCCGCCCCGAGGGGAGATGGCAGCGCGTCAGGGGAGGAGACGAAAATCGCGCGCCGCAGGGCGGGCTTCCAAGGCCCGGTGCGTCAACTTCGGTCCGATAGGCTCGCGCTCTGCTTATCGAATTCGTGCTCGACCTCGCGCGAGTCTGCCGCCTTTTCTTCGCGCGGCAAACGCGCGGGACGGCTCATGCGCCAGCGCAGCGGGCGCTCCCGCTGCGTCGTGCCGGCCTTCTTTACGTCGGGGGTGGAATCGATCTTCTTCATTTGCATCCAGCATAGCGCCGCGCCGCAGCGCTGAATGTCAGGGGGACCGGACTGTCTGCGTCAGGTTTTTTCCGACACTCCGCGGCAGTCGGTTCAGGACCAGCCAGTACGCTGCGAGCTGGCCCACGACGGCGGTGAATTCCGCGAAGTTGACCGGCTTGCGCACGTAGCTGTTGGCGCCGCATTCGTAACTTCGGATCAGGTCCTCCTCCTCGCCGGATGAAGTGAGGATCACGACCGGGATGACGCGCGTACGCGCGTCGCTGCGGATTCTCTTGAGCACTTCGAGCCCGTCGAGCTTGGGCAGCCTGAGGTCGAGCAGTACGACCGTCGGCAGCGGTCGGGGGTCGTCTGCGTCGAACTTGCCTTCGGCAAGCAGGTAGTCGAGCGCTTGCGTGCCGTCGTGCGCCACCACCACCTCGTCGGCAGCATCGGCATGCTTGAGCGCGCGCAGGGTCAGTTCCTCGTCGTCCGGGTTGCAGTCAACCAGGAGAACGCGGCCTGCGTGCCGGGTCGCCTGACTCATTGGAATTGCGCGATCTGCTCGATCCTGCGGCTGCGTGAGAGATCGAGCAGGACCCCGAGCAGCTGCCGCGTCTCCTCCTCCCCGCGTCGCCGGGCGTCGACGTCGGTGCACACGCATACCCACCCTCGGATCGTGCCGTTCTCGCGCCGCACCGGCGCGCCGCGCGCCGCGTCCGCGATCTCGTGCAGCGGGCGGGTGATCGCTTTATGCAGGCGCAGCGAGACCAGCATGGACAGCGCAGACCAGGCAAGCATCTTGGCGCGCACCGACCGCAGGATGAGCGGCGACATGTGTGCGATTGTGCTCGGCCCCGGCCGCTTGCGCGCCGGGACGGCAGAGGTGCCCGCGGTAGGGAAACCTGGACAGATCGCGTACGGAAAAACCCTACGCCGCGCGCCCCGAGGGGCTATTCGAGCGGGGTGACGCCGTGTTGGATCGCGAAGCGTACCAGCGCGGGCAAGTCTCGGATGCCCAGCTTGTCGAACAGCCTCGAGCGGTAGGTCTCGACCGTCTTGGGCGAAAGGCTCAGCTCGCGCGCGATGTCGGCCACGCTGCGGCTCTCGGCGAGCAACTGCAGCACCTGCCGCTCGCGCGCGCTCAGAACGGCGAGCGGATCGCGCGCCGCGGCGTCCCCGAGATAGCGCTCGATCACGCTCTCGGCGATGTTCTCGCCGAAGTAGCGCCGCCCCGCGTGCGCCGCGCGGATGGCCGCGATCAGTTCGCGGCTCGCCGAGCGCTTGACGAGGTAGGCCAGCGCGCCCGCTTCGAGCGCGCGCTGCACGTACTCGGGGGTCGAGTGCATCGACACCATCACCACCTGGGTCGCCGGAAGCCGGGCGCGGATCGCGCGTGCCGCCTCGATGCCGTTCATTTCGGGCATCGACATATCCATCACCAGTACGTCGGGCCTGAGCTCGAGCGACCGCCGCAGCGCCTCGCGCCCGTCTGCTGCCTGCCCGACCACCTCCAGCCCCGGCTGCGAGGCGATCAGCGCGCGCAGGCCCTCGGCCACCAGAGTGTGGTCGTCGGCGATCAGGACCCGGATGCCCATCTCAGGCCCGCACGCTCGCGGTCACGGTCGTTCCCGCGCCCGGGGTCGACTCGACCTCGAAGCGGCCGCCGAGCGCCTCGACCCGCTCGCGCATGGTGGTCATGCCCCAGCCGCGGTGCGCGTCTCCGTTCCAGGCTTCGAATCCGGCGCCGTCATCGGCGATGCGCAGCGTCACGTCGCGCGCCCCGCAGTCGAGTTCGATCTGCACCCCGTGCGCGTGCGCGTGCTTGGCCACATTGTTGAGCGCTTCCTGTGCGATACGGAAAAGCGCCACTGCCGCCTCCGGGTCGCGCGCGCCGCGTCCCTCGCCGCTTTCGGTCAGCGCCGCCGCGATCCCGGTCCGGCGCGAATACTGCTCGGCGTACCATCGCAGCGCCGCGGCGAGGCCGTAATCGTCGAGCAGCGGGGGGCGCAGCTCGGCCATCACGTCCTCGATCGTCTTCGCGGTCGCTTCGACCACCGCGCGCGAGTCGGCGAGCCGTGCGCGCAATTCGACGCGCGCGTCCTTCGCCAGCCGGTCCTCGACGATGCCGAGGTTGATATCCAGCGCGGTCAGGTTCTGCCCCACGCGGTCGTGCAGCTCGCGCGCGATTCGCCGGCGCTCCTCCTCTTGCACCGAGACCAGGCGCGCCGCGAGCAGCTGCAGCCGGGCGGCCGTCTCCCGCAGCGCGGCTTCGCTGCGCATCTGCTCGGTGACATCGATGCTCGCGCCGATCAGCTTTGTCGCGCCCGCTCCGTCTTCCGCGCTCACCGTCTCGCCGCGGGTGCGCAGCCGCCGCAGCTCGCCGTCCGGCCGCACGATGCGTGCATCGAACAAGAACCTGCCGCCCTTCGCCACCGCCGCTTCCAGCGCGCGCCGGACCGTATCGCGGTCGCCAGGATGGACGTGTTCGAGGTAGGCTCCGAAGCCGGGCCGCAACGACGCGGGCGACACGCCGTGGATCCGATAAAGCTCTTCCGACCAAACCATGCGCCCGCTCTCGAGCTCCAGCTCCCAGTTGCCGACGCCTGCCAGCTTCTGGGCACCGGCAAGCAGCATGCGGCTCTCGCGCAACGCCTGCTCGGCGCGCTTGCGCTCGGTGATATCGGTCGCAATGCCGCCAATTGCGACGATTCTGCCGCGCGCGTCGCGGATCGGGAATTTGCTCACCAGGCTGACGTGCTCGCCGTCGGCGTAGCGCGCGGACTCCTCGATCTCGAGCGCGCCGCCGAGGCGGGTCACCTCGGCGTCGTTCGCGACAAAGCGCTCGGCCTGCTCGCGCGGAAAGATCGCGCCATCGGCGCGACCGATCACCTGTTCGCGGCGCAGATCGAAGCGGCGCAGAAACTCGTCGTTCACGTGCAGATAGCGCCCGGCACGGTCCTTGATGAACATCACTGCCGGGCTGAAGGTCATGAACGCCCGCAGCTGCTCCTCGCTCTGGCGCAGGCGCTGTCCGGCGCGGTGGCGCTCGATCGCGGTCGACGCGACGTTGGCGACCGCCTGCAGGAAACCCGCTTCGTCCTCGTCGAAGCGCCGCCTTTCCCTGGCGTGCGCGCCCAGCACGCCGAACGGCCGCCCCTCGCAAGTGAGCGCCACGCTCATGCCGCTGCGCACGCCGTGGTCCGACAGCAGTTTCGGGGCGCGAAAGCGGGGTTCGGCCGCGAGATCCTCGACCACCACCACGTCGCCCAGCGCCGTTGCACGGCCCGCAGCCAGCTCCTCGGCGTACAGGGTGTAGCCGGCCTGCGAACCGACGCTGGCCGGCACGCGCGCCCGTCCGATGATCCCCGCTTTCCAGCCGACGCCGGCTACCAGCCTGAGCGACTTTCCGCTAGGCAGCAGCTCAAGGAACTTCACATACTCGACGCCCAGGGCGTGCGCGACGATCAAGGCGGTGCGCTCAAACAGGCGCAAGAGGTCCAGCTCGTACAGCGCAAGCTGGCTGATCTCGGCCAGTGCGGCGAGGCGCCATTCGGCGCCGTGTCGCGGCGTCGCGTGGCGCGCGACCTTGAGGTAGCCGCGCAGGCTGCCGTCCGGGTTGAGCAGCGCGGTCAGCACCACCGAGGCCAGGAATCGGCTGCCGTCCTTGCGCACGCGCCAGGCGATATCCTCGAAGCGGCGGGCCTCGGCCGCGTTGCGCAGGGCCCGCGCGGGCGCCCCCGCGGCGCTGTCCTCGGCCGTGAAGAAGGCCGTGTACCGGCGCCCGATGATCTCGTCCGCCCGGTAGCCGGTCATGCGCTCGGCGCCCGCGTTCCAGCTCGCCACGCAGCCCTGCGCGTCGAGCACGAAGATCGCACAGTCGGCCACGCTCGCCACCAGCGCGGCAAAGGACTCCTCGCCCGGTGCGATCAGCGCCCGTTCGGCTTTCATGAGCATCGACGTTCGCTCCCCGTTGCGCCTCTTCAAGCTTTATACGCTTCGACGGCCCAGTTTGCCGAATTCAGGACAACCGGACTTCAAGACCACGACCGCGCCAGGGACATTCGTCGCCTCTCTATAATGTGAGCCTCATGCACGCATTCGATCCGACGTGACCGCCGTTACCTTCGACAGCGTGAAGGCGGCAGCCCGGCGCATCGCCGGCGCGGTCGAGCGCACGCCGATGCTGCACAGCCGTACGCTGTCGCACCTGACCGGCGCCGAGGTCTGGCTCAAGTTCGAGAACCTGCAGTTCACCGGCTCGTTCAAGGAGCGCGGCGCGCTGAACAAGCTGCTGTCGCTGCGCGAGGACGAGCGCCGGCGCGGGGTGATTGCGATGAGCGCGGGCAACCACGCGCAGGGCGTGGCCTACCACGCCGCGCGCCTGGGCATGCGCGCCGTGATCGTGATGCCGAAGGGCACGCCCAACTCCAAGGTCGCCAATACCGGGGTGCACGGCGCGGAAGTCGTGCTCGAGGGCGACACGCTGGCCGACGCCGCGCGCCACGCGCGCAAGCTCGAGGCGCGCGACGCGCTGACCTTCATCCACCCCTACGACGACGCGGCGGTGATCGCCGGCCAGGGCACGGTCGCGCTCGAGATGCTGCAAGACATGCCCGAGCTCGACACCCTGGTGGTGCCGGTCGGCGGCGGCGGGCTGATCGGCGGCATGGCGGTGGCGGCCAGGGCGATCAAGCCGCGCGTGCGGATCTACGGCGTGGAGTCGCAGACCTACCCGGCCATGTACCAGCGCCTGGCGGGCCTGCCGGTCGAGGTCGGCGGCGACACCATCGCCGAGGGCCTCGCGGTGCGCGACGTGGGCGAGCTCACGCTTGCGCTCGCGCGCGAGCTGGTGGACGAGGTGCTGCTGGTGGCCGAGGACACGATCGAGCAGGCGATCGTGGCCCTGATCGAGATCGAGAAAACGGTGGCCGAGGGCGCCGGCGCCGCGGGCCTCGCCGCGCTCTTGCAGCACCCGCAACGCTTCGCCGGCCGGCGCGTGGGCATCGCGCTCACCGGCGGCAATATCGATACCCGGGTGCTGGCCGCGGTGCTGATGCGCGGCCTGGTGCGCGACGGGCGACTGGCGCGCCTGCGGGTATCGATGCCGGACGTCTCGGGCAGCCTTGCCAGGGTCGCGCAGCTGATCGGCGAGGCCGGCGGCAACATCGTCGAGGTGCAGCACCAGCGCCTGTTCGGCACCGCCTCGGTGCGCACCCCGGAGGTCGAGTTCCTGCTCGAAGCGCGCGACCGCGCCCACAGCGAAGCGATCGTCGCCGCGCTGCAGGCCAGAGGCGTGCGGGTCGAGAGGCTGGGCTAGCTGCTGGCGAAGATGCCGTCCAGGCGCTCGATGTCGTTGATCACTTTCCACTCCGAGGCACCGGCGGCCATGACGCGCTTGTGCCACGCATCCAGCCGGCCGAGGTAGCGCCGCGGGTCGATGTTGTCGCTCCTCAGCTTGGTGACATTGAGCGCGATGACGCGGATGTGGTCGAGGCGGATCGGGAAGTTGCGCACCGTTACCTTGTCCAGGTCCTCCTCCATGTCCGAGAACACGATGATGGTCTTGGTGCCGGCGCCGGTCTCGTTCAGGAATTCCGCGCCCTGGATCAGCCCGCCGGTGATGTCGGTGTGGGCGGTGCCCTGCACCGACTTCAGGTATGCATCGGTCTTGTCGCGGAAGGCCCGCTTCTGCGCGTTGGCCTGGCTCGGGCGGGTGTCGAAGGTCGCCTTGGCGACGATGTCCTTCTCGCTGAAGCTGCGGTTTTCGACCTTCGCCACCGCGAGCGAGTCGCCGGGGCGCAGCGTGCCGAGCAGGTAGTTGATCACCCGCTCGGCCTTGCCGGCCTCGCGCGCGTAGGTGCCCGAAGTGTCCACCAGCACATAAACCGCCTGCGCGTGGCTACGCGAATCGCCGCAGCCGACGACGGCGAGCGCCAGTCCGGCGACGGCGAGTGAAGCGGCGAGCGTTCGGATTCGCATGATCGCTCCCCCTCAGGACAACGGATGCAGAGTCGTTTCGCCCGGGTCCACGCGCTGCGCCGCGGACCCGCGCGTGCCGCTGCGCCACGAACGCAGCGCGTGCTCCAGCACCAGCGGCAGCACGATCAGCACGTCGTAGGCGTGCACCAGCGCGCGGCTCGCCTGCCGCACCAGATTGCTCAGGATGCGCAATGCGAATGCGAGCGCGCCGAGCAGGTGCACCAGCAGCGCGCCGCCGACCGTGCGCGCCGAATGAATGAACGACTCGAGCGGCACCGCGACGAAGGCGAGCGCGAACGGCAGGATGAAGCCGAGCACCATCTGGCCCGCGGTCGGGATATGGCCCAGCCAGCCCTCGCTCACCGCCGCGGGAGTCGCGGCGAGCGACTGCAGCAGCGCCTGCTTGTCCTGGATCAGCATGTCGCGCATCAGAGCGAGCGCCGACTCGATCCCGGCCAGCGTCAAGAGCAGGGTAAGCGAGATCCACACCATGCGCCGGCGCATGCGGTCGTTCAGGTTGGCGATGCGCGGAAACAGGTGCGTGATGCGCAGCGACTCCATCGCGAACAACCCCATCGAGGCCTCGACCAGGATGATCACCAGGGCCGCCACCTCGGAGGTGCGCAGCGTCGCGGTCAGGTAGTCGCTCGCGCCGACCATCTCCGACATCGGCAGCGCGATCAGCTTGAAGTTGACGAACGCGCCGCCGAGCGCGACCCCCATCACCAGCGCGGCGATGAAGAACTGCGTGAAGGCGGAATGGGTCAGGCTGCTCTCGGCCTCGTCGCTGCGGGCGGCGATCTCCTTGTAGCTCGCCATCTGCCCATCGACCGCGGCCGCGGCGTCCTGGATGCCGCTCATGTTCTTGTCCACCTGCTTCATGGTCTTGTCGAGCGAGCGCCAGTACGGCATGAAGCCTTCCAGGATGCTGTGGCGCATCTGGTAGGCGCGCCGGTACTCGGCCAGCGCCTTGTCGTGGATGCCCTCGATCGACTGGCGGATGTCGGTGAGGATCTTCTGCACCACCTCGCCGCCGCCGGTCTTGATCTTGGCCACCGCGGCGAGCGCATCGACCCAGTCGGGCGGCGGCGGCGGCACCTCGCCGCACTTCTTGTAGTCCTCCTCGACCCGGGTGATCTCCTCCAGCAGCTTGCGCTGCAGCGTGGGATAGCCCTGCAGGTCGCGCCCGATCAGCAGCGCCAGGCGCTCGAACTCGCGCTCGATGCGCTGGCCGGTCTCGCGCCGGCCCTGCGCCAGCAGCACCGCCTTGTTGCGCGCCTTCATCT
>JBAUTW010000056.1:0-2123 GCA_049582365.1 Burkholderiales bacterium
GACCGACGAGCCGCCGAGCGTCACCGCCTCGGCGCCGAGCGACTCGGCGAGCCGCAGCAGCGCGATGCGGCGGTCGCGCTCCGCCTCCTTGAGCCGCAGCAGGTCGGGGGTTTCCACGTAGACCACGATCCACTCGGCGTGCAGCGCCGTGGCCATGCGCTTGCCGGCGCGGATCAGCCGCTCGGCCTGCTCGTCCGGACCGATGGCGACCAGCAGCCGCTCACCGGCGGCCCAGATCGCTCCGATCGCTTCGCCCTCGCGGTACTCGCGCATCGCCGCGTCGACCCGGTCGGCCGTGGTGCGCAGCGCCAGCTCGCGCAGCGCGATCAGGTTGCCCTTGCGGAAGAAGTTGTCGATCGCGTGCCGGACCTGCTCGGGGACGTAGATCTTGCCCGCGTGCAGGCGCTCGAGCAGCTCGTCCGGCGGCAGGTCGATCAGCTCGACCTCGTCGGCGCTCTCGAACACGCGGTCGGGGACCGTCTCCTGCATGCGCACACCGGTGATCCCGGCGACGACGTCGTTCAGGCTCTCGATGTGCTGGACGTTGACCGTGGTATAGACGTCGATGCCCGCAGCGAGCAGCTCCTCGACGTCCTGGCAGCGCTTGGCATGGCGCGGGCGCGGCTCGCCCTCGGCGGGGTTGGTGTGCGCCAGCTCGTCCACCAGCAGCAGCGCGGGCTTGCGCGCAAGCGCCGCGTCGAGATCGAAGTCGCGCAGCAGCGTGCCGCGGTAGCGAACGAGCAGGTAAGGCAGGCGCTCCAGCCCTTCGAGCAGCGTCTCGGTGTCGGCGCGGCCGTGCGGCTCGACGTAGCCGACCACGACGTCGACGCCCCTCGCCTTGAGAGCGCGCGCCTCCTCGAGCATCTTGTAGGTCTTGCCCACGCCCGCGGTGGCGCCGAAGAAGACCTTGAGCTTGCCGCGCCTCGCCTTCGCCTCCTCGCGCTGCACCCGCGCGAGCAGGGCGTCCGGATCGGGCCGCGCGTCGCTCATCGCGCTACTTTATCGCGTCGAGCGCGAGGTTGAGCTCGAGCACGTTCACGCGCGGCTCGCCCAGCAATCCGAACGTGCGGCCCTCGGTGTGCGCGGCGACGAGCCGGCGCAGCTTGTCTTCGGGCAGGTGGCGCACGCGGGCGACGCGGGCGATCTGGTATTCGGCCGCCTGCGGGCTGATGTGCGGGTCCAGGCCGCTCGCCGAGGCGGTCACCAGGTCGGCAGGTACCGGCTTGGTATTGCCCGGATCGGCGGCGCGCAAGGCCTTCACGCGCCCGGCCACCGCGTCGGCGAGCACCGGGTTGGTCGGCCCGAGGTTCGAGCCGGAGGACGCAGCGCCGTTGTAGGGCATGGGCGAGGTCGCCGAGGGCCGGCTCCAAAAATACCCGGGCTCGCTGAACGGCTGGCCGATCAGCGCCGGATCGCCACCGGCCTTGCCCGGGAAGAGTTGCGCGAAAGCGGTGACGGCCAGCGGATAGAGGACCCCGGTCACCAGGGTCAAGACCAGAAACACCAGTGCCGCCGGGCGAAGTTCCTTGAGCACGGAGATCTCCTTACGCCAGGCCCAGGGCGACCAGAATCAGGTCGATCAGCTTGATGCCGACGAACGGCACGACGATGCCGCCCAGCCCGTAGACCAGCAGATTCCGGCGCAGCAGCTGCTGCGCCCCCGCCGCCCGGTACGACACGCCCTTCAGTGCGAGCGGAATCAGCGCGATGATGATGAGCGCATTGAAGATCACCGCCGACAGGATCGCCGAGGACGGCGTCGCCAGGCGCATGACGTTGAGCGCGTTCAGCTGCGGGTAGGTGACGGCGAACGCCGCCGGGATGATGGCGAAGTACTTCGCGAGGTCGTTGGCGATCGAGAAGGTGGTGAGCGAGCCGCGCGTGATCAGCAGCTGCTTGCCGATCTCGACCACCTCGATCAGCTTGGTCGGGTTGGAATCGAGGTCGACCATGTTGCCCGCTTCCTTGGCGGCCTGGGTACCCGAGTTCATCGCCACCGCCACGTCCGCCTGCGCGAGCGCCGGCGCGTCGTTGGTGCCGTCGCCGCACATGGCCACCAGGCGGCCCTCGGCCTGGGTCTGACGGATGAGCTTCAGCTTCGCCTCGGGCGTCGCCTCGGCGAG
>JBAUTW010000057.1:0-2961 GCA_049582365.1 Burkholderiales bacterium
ATGTGGCTGCCGCCGTAGTACTGGTTCAGGGCCTCGATCGCGAGCATCTCAGCGCCCCAGGTAGACTTCGATCACGCGCGGGTCGTTCTGCACTTGCTCGTGCGGCCCTTCGGCCAGCACGCTGCCCTCGTGCAGCACGGTGACCTTGCGCGCGATGCGCGCGATGAACGCCATGTCGTGCTCGACGACCACCAGCGAATGCTTGCCCGCGAGCGTCAGGAACAGCTCCGCGGTGCGCTCGGTCTCGTCGTCGCTCATGCCGGCCACCGGCTCGTCGAGCAGCAGCAGCTTCGGCTCCTGCATCAGCAGCATGCCGATCTCGAGCCACTGCTTCTGCCCGTGCGACAGCAGCCCCGCGACGCGATCGGCGGCGCCCGCCAGGCCGACGCGCTCGAGCATCGCGGCGATGCGGTCGCGCTGCTCGGAGGACAGGCGCGCGAACAGCGTGCGGCGCACGCGCTTGTCCGCCTTCATCGCCAGCTCCAGGTTCTCGAACACCGTGTGCTGCTCGAAGATGGTCGGCTTCTGGAACTTGCGCCCGATGCCCGCGTGCGCGATCTCGGCCTCGGTCAGGCGCGCCAGGTCGATCGCCTGGCCGAAGAACGCCGTGCCCTCGTCCGGCCGCGTCTTGCCGGTGATCACGTCCATCATGGTGGTCTTGCCCGCGCCGTTGGGCCCGATCACGCAGCGCAACTCCCCCACGTCGATGCTGAGCGAGAGCTTGTCGAGCGCCTTGAAGCCGTCGAAGCTGACGCTGATGTCCTGCAGGTAGAGCACCACGCCGTGCGTGGTGTCGAGGTCCCGCGCCGCCAGGTGGCCGAGCGAGGCGTCGCTCACGCGGCCCTCTCGCGCTGCAGCAGCCCCATCACCCCGCGCGGCAGGAACAGGGTCACCAGGACGAACAGCAGCCCGAGAAAGTAGAGCCAGATCTCGGGAAAGGCCTGGGTGAAGAAGCTCTTCGCGCCGTTCACCGCGAACGCGCCGAGCAGCGCGCCGACCAGCGTGCCGCGGCCGCCGACCGCGACCCAGATCGCGACCTCGATCGAGTTGGCGGGCGACATCTCGCTCGGGTTGATTATCCCGACCTGCGGCACGTAGAGCGCGCCGGCGATGCCGCACAGCACCGCCGAGAGCGTCCACACGAACAGCTTGTAGTGCCCGGTGTCGTAGCCGCAGAACATCACGCGCTGCTCGGCGTCGCGGATCGCGGCCAGCACGCGGCCGAACTTGGAGCTGACCAGCCAGCGCGCCAGCAGCAGCGTGCCGAGCAGCACCGCGGCGCTGAGCATGAACAGCGCGACCCGCATCTGCGGCGTCGCGATCGGGATGCCGAGGATGCGCTTGAAGTCGGTGAAGCCGTTGTTGCCGCCGAAGCCGGTGTCGTTCCTGAAGAACAGCAGCAGCGCGGCGTAGGTCAGCGCCTGGGTGATGATCGCGAAATACACGCCCTTGATGCGCGAGCGGAACGCGAACCAGCCGAACACGTAGGCCAGCAGCCCCGGCACCAGCACCACCAGCGCCGCGCAATACCAGAAATGCTCGGTGAAGCTCCAGTACCAGGGGTAGGCCTTCCAGTCGAGGAACACCATGAAGTCCGGCAGCGGGCTGTGGTAGACGCCGTCGAGGCCGATCTGGCGCATCAGGTACATCCCCATCGCGTAGCCGCCCAGGGCGAAGAACAGCCCGTGGCCGAGCGAGAGGATGCCGGCGTAGCCCCACACCAGGTCCATCGCCAGCGCCACGATCGCGTAGCAGAGGAACTTGCCGCACAGGCCGACCCAGTATTCGGACAGGTGCAGCGCGCTGCCCTCCGGCACCACCAGCGCCAGCACCGGCACCACCAGCAGCAGCGCGGCCGCGAACGCCGCGAGTGCGAACCAGCCGCGCGCGCTGAACAGCCGGCTCATGCCTCCACCGCCCGGCCCTTGAGCGCGAACATGCCCTGCGGGCGCTTCTGGATGAAGACGATGATGAACACCAGCACCGCGATCTTGGCCAGCACCGCGCCCGACCACGACTCGAGCAGCTTGTTGACCAGCCCGAGTCCCATTCCGGCGTAGACGGTGCCGGCGAGCTGGCCGACGCCGCCCAGCACCACCACCATGAACGAGTCGACGATGTAGGCCTGGCCGAGCGCCGGACCGACGTTGCCGATCTGCGACAGCGCACAGCCGGCCAGCCCCGCGATGCCGCAGCCGAGGCCGAAGGCCAGGGTGTCGACGCGCGCGGTCGGCACGCCGACGCAGCTCGCCATGGCGCGGTTCTGGGTCACGCCGCGCACGTACAGCCCGAGGCGCGTGCGCGTGAGCAGCAGCCAGATGCCGCCCACCACGGCGGCGGCGAACAGGATGATCACGATCCGGCTGTACGGCAGCACCAGGTTGGGCAGCGCCTGCACCCCGCCCGACATCCAGCTCGGGTTGTCGACCTGCACGTTCTGCGCGCCGAACAGCGAGCGCACGCACTGCATCAGGATCAGGCTGATGCCCCAGGTGGCGAGCAGCGTCTCGAGCGGCCGGCCGTAGAGCCAGCGGATCACGCTGCGCTCGAGGATCATGCCGACCCCGCCGGAGACCGCGAATGCCGCGGGCAGCGCCGCCACCAGGTACCAGTCGAACGCGCCCGGCGCCCAGGCATGGAACAGGTTCTGCACCACGTAGGTGGCGTAGGCGCCGAGCATCATCAGCTCGCCGTGCGCCATGTTGATCACGCCCATCAGGCCGTAGGTGATCGCCAGCCCGAGCGCGGCGATCATCAGGATGCTGCCCAGGCTCAGACCCGCGAACAGCAGCCCGACGCGCTCGCCCCAGGCGAGCCGGTCCTTCACCGCGTCGAGGCTCGCCTGCGCGGCGGCGCGGATCTCCGCGTCGGGCTCGGCGTAGCTGCCGTCGGCCTTCTTCGCCACCAGGGGCAGGAGCAGGCTCTCGGTCTTGGCGTTGCCCGAGCTCGCCAGCGTATGGA
>JBAUTW010000058.1:0-14482 GCA_049582365.1 Burkholderiales bacterium
GCCTCGAGCTGCCGCGCGAGCTGCCGGTCAGCCTGCCCTCGGAGCTGGCGCGCCAGCGGCCCGACATCCAGGCCGCCGAGGCGCTGCTGCATCAGGCGAGCGCCCAGGTCGGGGTCGCGACCGCGGCCGAGTACCCGCAGCTCACGCTGAGCGCGTCCTACGGCACGATCGCGACCAGGACGGGGGACCTGTTCGGCGCCGACAGCATGATCTGGAACGCCGGTGCCGGGCTGCTGCAGCCGATCTTCCACGGCGGCGCGCTCAAGGCGCAGCAGCGCGCGGCGGTCGCCGCTTACGACCGGGCGCTGGCGCAGTACCGCCAGACGGTGCTCGGCGCGTTCCAGAACGTGGCCGACGCGCTCGGCGCGCTCGAGAACGACGCGCAGGCGCTCAAGGCGCAGGCCGAGGCGGAAGCCGCCGCGCGCGCGAGCTACGAGCTCGCGCGCAGCCAGTTCGAGCTCGGCGCCACGAGCTACCTCGCGCTGCTCAACGCCGAGCAGCAATTCCAGCGCAGCCGCATCGGCCTGGTGCAGGCCCAGGCCGCGCGCTACGCCGACACGGCGGCGCTGTTCCAGGCTCTCGGCGGCGGCTGGTGGCACGACGCCGCGGCGCGGGCGCCCAATTCCGATACTGCAGGGAGTCGCAATCCATGACCAAGCGCATGGTCCTGATGCTGGTGATCGCCGGCGTGATCTTCGGAGGCATCTTCGGCTTCCAGGCGTTCAAGTCGCGCATGATCAAGAAGTACCTCTCCTCGCAAGGCGTGCCGCCGCAGACGGTATCGACGATCAAGGCCACCATGCAGGAATGGCAACCGGAGCTGAGCGCGGTCGGCACGCTGCGCGCGGCGCGCGGCGCGGACCTCGCGCCCGAAGTCGCCGGCGTCATCTCGGCGATCCACTTCCGCTCCGGCGAGGAGGTGAAAACCGGCGCGCCGCTGGTTCAGCTCAACGCCGCGGCCGATATCGCGCAGCTCGAGACGCTCAAGGCCGCCGCCGAGCTGGCCGAGCTCACCTACCGGCGCGACCAGAGCCAGCTCAAGGTCCAGGCGGTGAGCCAGGCGACCGTCGACGCGGACGCGGCCAATCTCAAGGGCGCCAGGGCGCGCGTGGCCGAGCAGCAGGCGCTGGTCGACAAGAAGAACCTGCGCGCGCCGTTCGCCGGCCGGCTCGGCCTGCGCGCGGTCGACCTCGGCCAATACGTCGCACCCGGCACCAAGCTCGTGACGCTGCAGGCGCTGGATCCGGTGTACGTCGATTTCAGCGTGCCCCAGAGCGCACTGGCGGGCATCCGCAGCGGCCTCAGGGTGAGCGCCACGGCCGACGCGCTGCCGGGTGAGCGCTTCGAGGGCACGATCAACGCGCTCGACGCCAAGGTGGACCCCGCGACGCGCAACGTGCAGGTGCGCGCCGCCCTGTCCAACCCGGGCCACCGGCTGCTGCCGGGCATGTTCGTCGCGGTCACGGTCGACTCCGGTGCCAAGGAGCGCCGCCTGACCCTGCCGCAGACGGCGATCACTTTCAATCCCTATGGCAACACCGTGTTCGTGGTCGAGGACAAGGGCAAGGGAGCCGACGGCAAGCCGCGGCTGGTCGCCGCCCAGCGTTTCGTGAGCACCGGCGCCACGCGCGGCGACCAGATCGCCGTGCTCTCCGGCGTCAAGGAGGGCGAGACGGTGGTAAGCGCGGGCCAGCTCAAGCTGCGCAACGGCACCCCGATCCTGATCGACAACACGGTTCAGCCGGCCGACAACCCCGCCCCCCGTCCGCAGGACGAGTGAGCCGGGGCGAGCCATGAAATTCACCGACATCTTCATCCGCCGGCCGGTGCTCGCCACCGTGGTGAGCCTGCTGTTGCTGGTGCTGGGCCTGCGCTCGGTCGCGTTGCTGCCGGTGCTGCAGTACCCGCGCACGCAGAACGCGGTGGTCACCGTGACCACCACCTACGTCGGCGCCGACCCGGCGCTGGTGGCGGGCTTCATCACGACGCCGCTGGAGAATTCGATCGCCCAGGCCAATGGCATCGATTACATGGTTTCCTCCAGCAGCCAGAGCGTGAGCACGATCACTGCCAACCTGCGGCTCAATTACGACCCGGACAAGGCGCTGACCGAGATCAACACCAAGGTCAACGCGGTCCTCAACCAGCTGCCGCAGGGCTCGCAGCAGCCGGTGCTGTCGGTGAAGATCGGCCAGACGATCGACGCGATGTACATCGGCTTCGCAAGCGACGTGCTGCCGGCCAACAAGATCACCGACTACCTGGTGCGCGTGGTGCAGCCCAAGCTGCAGGCGGTGGAGGGCGTGCAGACCGCGGAGCTGCTCGGCCAGAAGCTGTTCGCGCTGCGCGCCTGGCTCGACCCGCGCAGGCTCGCCGCCTACGGCCTCACCGCCAGCGACGTGCAGCAGGCGCTCGCGAGCAACGACTACCTGTCGGCGGTCGGCAGCACCAAGGGCCAGATGGTGCAGGTCAACCTGACGGCCTCGACCAGCCTGCATTCCGTGGACGAGTTCAAGCGCCTGATCGTGAAGCAGCAGAACGGTGCCGTCGTAAGGCTCGAGGACGTCGCCAACGTGACGCTCGGCTCCGAGGATTACGAGTCGGCGGTCGGCTTCGACGGCAAGCAGGCGGTCTACATCGGCATCCAGGTGGCGCCCGCGGCCAACCTGCTGGACGTGATCAAGCGCGTGCGCGACGCCTTTCCGGCGATCCAGGCCCAGCTGCCGCAGGGCCTCGACGGGCGCATCGTCTACGACTCCACCAAGTTCGTGAACAGCTCGATCATCGAGGTGGTGAAGACGCTCACCGAGGCGTTGCTCATCGTCACCCTGGTGGTGTTCGCCTTCCTCGGCTCGGTGCGCTCGGTGATCATCCCCACTCTGGCGATCCCGCTGTCTCTGGTGGGCACCTTCACCGTGATGCTGATGTTCGGCTTCAGCGTCAATCTTCTTACGCTGCTTGCGCTGGTGCTGGCGATCGGGCTGGTGGTCGACGACGCGATCATCGTGGTGGAGAACGTGAACCGGCACCTCGAGGAAGGGCTGCGCCCGATGCAGGCCGCCATGCTCGCCGCGCGCGAGCTGGGCGGCCCGATCATCGCCATGACGGTGGTGCTGGTAGCGGTGTACGTGCCGATCGGCTTCCTCGGCGGGCTCACCGGCGCGCTGTTCACGGAGTTCGCGTTCACCCTGGTCGGCGCCGTTACCGTATCGGCAATCGTCGCGCTGACGCTCTCGCCCATGATGTGCTCGCGCATGCTCAAGCCGCACAATCCCGCGGAGCACGGCTGGCAGGCGCGCTTGGTGCTGTATCTCGACCGCGCGTTCGACGGCCTGCATCGCCGCTACGAGGCGTTGCTGCATCGAACTCTCGGCTACGTACCGGTGACCGGGGTTTTCGCGTTGATCGTCCTCGGCAGCATCTACTTCCTGTACGCCGGCGCGAAGACCGAGCTCGCGCCGCAGGAAGACCAGGGCATTCTCATCTCGTCCTCCAGCTCGGCGCCGAACGCCACGCTCGCGCAGCGCCAGCTCTACGCGAGCGAGGTGTACAAGGACTTCGCCTCGCACCCCGAGACCGATCACGTGTTCCAGCTCAACGTGCCCGGCCAGTCAATCGCCGGCATGGTGCTCAAGCCGTGGGACCAGCGCGCCAAGACCGCCGCGCAATTGCAGCCGGCGGTGCAAGGGCAGCTGAACCGGATCGCCGGAATCAGGGCGGTCGTGTTCCAGCCGCCGCCGCTGCCGGGCGCATTCGGGCTGCCGATCCAGTTCGTGATTCAGACCACCGAGCCGTTCGAACGCCTGAACGACGTGGCGCAGAAGTTCCTGCAGGACGCGCAGCAAAGCGGCATGTTCATCTTCATCGACGGCGACCTCAAGTTCGACCAGCCCCAGTCGACGGTGGTGATCAATCGCGAGCTCGCGGCGCAGCTCGGGCTGTCGATGCGCGACGTCGGCGGCGCGCTGTCGGCCATGATGGGCGGCGGCTACGTCAACTATTTCAGCCTCGCCAACCGCTCCTACAAGGTGATTCCGCAGGTGCAGCAGGTCGACCGCCTGAACGCGAACCAGCTGCGCAACTACTACCTGCGGACCGCGAGCGGCGATATGGTCCCGCTGTCGACCATCGCGCACATCGAAACCAAGGTAGTGCCGCAGACGCTGAACCATTTCCAGCAGCAGAACTCCGCCACCATCTCGGGCGTGCCCTTTCCCGGCGTGGCGCAGGGCGACGCGCTGGCCTATCTTCAGAACCTTGCCGCGCGCACGCTGCCGCAGGGCTACTCGATAGACTATGCCGGGCAGTCGCGCCAGTACGTGCAGGAGTCGAGCGCCCTGGTGGTGACGTTCTTCTTCGCCCTGATCATCATCTTCCTCGCCCTCGCGGCTCAGTTCGAAAGCTTCCGCGACCCGGTCATCATCCTGGTCTCGGTCCCGATGTCGATCTGCGGTGCGCTGATCTTCATCAACCTGGGGATTGGCGGCGCGACCTTGAACATCTACACCGAGGTCGGTCTGGTGACGCTGATCGGACTGATCAGCAAGCACGGCATCCTGATCGTCGAATTCGCCAACAACCTGCAGCGCGCTGGGCACGCCAAGCGCAAGGCGATCGAGATGGCCGCCGGAATCCGGCTGCGCCCGATCCTGATGACCACCGCGGCGATGGTATTCGGCGTCGTGCCGCTCATTACCGCGAGCGGCGCCGGCGCGGTGAGCCGGTTCAACCTGGGCCTGGTGATTGCCTCGGGCATCGCGATCGGCACCCTGTTCACGCTGTTCGTGGTGCCGGCGATGTACCTGCTGCTCGCGGCCGACCATGCGGCGCGGCCGGCAGAGGAGCCGGAGCCCTTGCCGGGCGAAGCCGGCTAGGACACGCGCGGCCGCCGGCCCGTTATCGGGTAGCGCGGATCGTTGAATCCCGGCGTCGAAGGATGGCCGGGCGCCACCAGCGCCCCGACCAGCGCCTCGTCCTCGGCGCCGAAGGCGTGACCCAGGGCGCCCAGGTACTCGGTCCACTGCTGCATCGTGCGCGGCCCGGCGAGCACGCTGGACACCGCGCCGCTGTTGAGCACCCAATTGAGCGCGAACTGGCCTGCGCTCATGCCGCGCCGGCCGGCCTGCGCCTTGATCTTTTCCGCGATCGCGAGCGACTCGGCGCGAAACTCGGTCTGCATCATGCGCTTGTCGCCGCGCCCGGCACGCGTATCGGCGGGCGGCGGCTCGCCCGGCCGGTACTTGCCGGTGAGCACGCCGCGCGCGAGCGGCGAGTAGGGCACCACGCCGAGGCCGAAATGCTCGCAGGCGGGCAGCACCTCCACTTCGGGCATGCGGTTCACGGCGTTGTAGTAGGGCTGGCAGACGGCCGGGCGCGGCACGCCGATCCGGTCGGCGAGCAGCGCCGCCTCGGCGATGCGCCAAGCGCGGAAGTTGGACACGCCCCAGTAGCGGATCTTGCCGGCGCGCAGCAGGTCGCCCATGGTCGCCACCGTCTCCTCCAGCGGGGTGCCGGCATCGTCCAGGTGCAGGTAGTAGAGGTCGACGTAATCCGTGCCGAGGCGCCCGAGCGAGGCGTCGATCGCGCGCATCACGTGGCGGCGCGACAGGTCGGCGTCGTCCGGCGGCGGCGCGCCGGTGTTGCCGACCTTGGTCGCCACCACCCAGCGTGCGCGGTCGGCCGCGATCTGGCGCCCCAGGATGCGCTCCGAATCGCCCTTGGCGTAGGCGTCCGCCGTGTCGACGAAGTTGATTCCGGCCTCGCGCGCCGAGGCCACGATCCGCCCCGCCTCGGCCTCGTCGGTGCGGTCGCCGAACATCATCGCGCCGAGGCACAGCACCGACACCTTGAGCCCGCTCCGTCCCAGCCTGCGGTATTCCATCTCACACCTCCGTCATTCGTTCCAGCATCGGGCGCGCGCGGGCGACCGCCGCACGGCCCTCCTCGATCGCCTCGGCCGCGCGGTGAAAGTCCATGGTGGCGAAGTCCGGCAGCATCGGCGTCACCATCACCTCCGCCGGGTCGCCGGCGAGGCGGCTGCGCGCCACCCTGACCTGCATGATGTCGACGCTGGTCAGGATCGCCTCGATGATCGACGGCGCGTTGCGGCGCTGCTCCGCCTCGCTCAGCTCGCCGCGCCGCACCAGCCGCGTGAGCCGGTCGAGCCACGACGGCGCGCGCAGGCCGCCCTGTCTCGGGGCGACATACTGGCGAAAACGCCCCAGCTTCGCCCAGCCCAGATCGACCGCGATCACCACCTCGGCGCCGAGCGCGCGGCACATCGACACAGGGACCGGATTGACCAGGCCGCCGTCGACCAGCAGCATGCCGTCGCGCTCGACCGGGGTGAACAGGCCCGGCATCGCGATCGAGGCGCGTACCGCCTCGAGCAGCGGGCCCTCGCGCAGCCAGATTTCGCGCCCCGTGGCGAGGTCGGTGGCCACCACGCCGCAGGGCAGGGCGAGCGCCGCGAAATCCCGGTCCGTGATGTGCGCGGCGAATAATTCGAACAGCCGGCGCCCCTTGATCAGGCCGCCGCCCCAGGCGACGTCCATCAGCTTGAGCACGTCGCCCCGCCCCAGCCCCCGCAGCCAGCGCTCGAGCCGCTCCAGGTCGCCTGCGGCATAGGCGGCGCCTACCAGCGCGCCGATCGAAGTGCCGCACACCACGTCCGGCTTGACGCCCAGCTCATGCAGCGCGTGGATCACGCCGATGTGCGACCAGCCGCGCGCGCCGCCCGAGCCGAGGGCGAGTCCGATGCGGGTCTTGCGCGCTTTGCTAGGCATGAGTCTGCGCGATTAGGCTATTCTTGCGCCATGCCCAGGGCAATCTGGAACGGGACGGTGCTGGCCGAAGCCGGCGCGAACGCGGTGCAGCGGGTCGAGGGCAATACCTACTTCCCGCCCGAGGCGGTCGATCGGACCTACCTGCGCGACTCGCAGACGCACACCGTATGCCCGTGGAAAGGAACCGCGAGCTACTACGACGTGGTGGTCGACGGCGAGGTCAACCGCGACGCGGCCTGGACCTACCCCGTCACCAAGCCCGCCGCGGAGCACATTGCAGGCCACGTCGCGTTCTGGAAGGGCGTGCAGGTCGAGGACGACTAGCCCAGCCGCTCGAAAATGGCGGCGATTCCCTGCCCGCCGCCGATGCACATCGTCACCAGCGCGTAGCGCTTCTTGGTGCGCTCGAGCTCGTACAGCGCCTTGACCGTCAGGATGCAGCCGGTGGCGCCGATCGGATGCCCCAGCGCGACCGCGCCGCCGTTCGGATTCACCTTCTGCGGATCCAGGCCGAGATCCCTGGTCACCGCCATGGCCTGCACCGCGAACGCCTCGTTCGACTCGATCACGTCCATGTCGGCCGGCTTGAGTCCCGCCTTCTCGAACACCTTCCTCACCGCGGGAATCGGCCCCAGTCCCATCAGCTGCGGCTCGACGCCCGCGTGGGCGTAAGCGACCAGGCGCGCCATCGGGCGCGCGCCCGCCTTGGCCGCCGCCTGCGCTTCCATCAGCACCACTGCGGCACCCGCGTCGTTCAGCCCGGATGCATTGCCCGCCGTGACCGAGCCGTCCTTCTTGAACACCGCCTTGAGCTTCTGCAGGTCCTCGATCTTGGCGTCGCGCCGCACATGCTCGTCAATGACGAACTGCTCGACGCCTTTGCGCGTTTTCAGCTCCAGCGGCACGATCTGGCTCTTGAAGTAGCCCTTCTCCAGCGCGTGGGCGGCGCGCCGGTGGGATTCGAGCGCGAACGCGTCCTGCTGCGCGCGCGTGAAGCCGTATTTGGCCGCGATGTTCTCCGCAGTGACGCCCATGTGGCCGTGGCCGAACGGGTCGTGCAGCGCGCCGGTCATGGCGTCCACCAGCGGGCCATCGCCCATGCGGGTTCCCCAGCGCGCCCCGGGCAGGAAATAGGCCGCCCGGCTCATGCTCTCGGCGCCGCCGCCGATCGCCACGTCGACGTCTCCGAGCAGGATGTGCTGCGCGGCCGAAACGATCGCCTGCAAGCCGCTGCCGCACAGGCGGTTGACGGTCAGGCAGGGCGTGCCGACCGGCAATCCGGCGTCGATCGCCGCCACGCGCGACATGTACATGTCGCGCGCCTCGCCGTGGATCACGCTGCCGACGACGACGTGCCCGACGCTCGCCGGATCGACCTTGGCCCGTCCCAGCGCCTCCTTGATCGCCGTCGCGCCGAGGCGCGTCGGCGCAACCTCCTTGAGCGCACCGCCGTAGTCGCCTATCGCCGTGCGCACTCCCGCTACCACCATCACTTCGCGCGCTGCCATATCGCCTCCTTGCCGCGATGTCAGGCCGCCAGGCGAGCCGTCAGGTCGTGCTCGCTCGCGTCCTCCACGATGACCGCGGCGAATTCGCCCGGCCTCAGTTTGCCGCCGTCGCGTATGCGCACCACGCCGTCGATTTCCGGCGCGTCCGCGCTCGAGCGCGCGACGGCGCCCTTGCGCTCGACCCGGTCGACCAGAACCTCGAGCCTGCGCCCCGCCTTGGCGCGCAGGCGCGCCGCGCTGATGCCGGCCTGCAAAGTCATCAGCCGCGCGCGCCGCTCCTGCTTGACTTCCTCCGCCACCGGATCGGGCAGCGCGTTTGCCGCTGCCCCCTCGACCGGCGAATAGGCGAAGCAGCCGACGCGGTCGAGCTGCGCCTCCTCGAGGAACGCGAGCAGCCGCTCGAACTCCGCCTCGGTCTCGCCCGGAAAGCCGACGATGAAGGTGCTGCGCAGCGTGATTTCGGGGCAGATGGCGCGCCAGGCGCGGATGCGCTCGAGCGTGTCCTCGGCGCTCGCGGGCCGCTTCATCAGCTTCAGGATCCTCGGCGCGGCGTGCTGGAACGGCACGTCCAGGTACGGAAGGAGCCTGCCCTCGGCCATCAGCGGCACGACCTCGTCCACGTGCGGATACGGATAGACGTAGTGCAGCCGCACCCAGACGCCCAGCCCGCCGAGCGCGCGCGCGAGCTCGGTCATGCGCGTCTTGAGCGGGCGGCCGTTCCAGAACCCGGTGCGGTACTTCAGGTCGACGCCGTAAGCGCTGGTGTCCTGCGAGATCACCAGCAGCTCCTTCACGCCGGCGCGCACCAGGCCCTCGGCTTCCTGCATCACCTCGCCGATCGGGCGCGACACCAGGTCGCCGCGCATCGACGGGATGATGCAGAAGCTGCAGCGATGGTTGCAGCCCTCCGAGATCTTGAGGTAGGCGTAGTGCTTCGGCGTGAGCTTGACGCCCTGCGGCGGGATCAGGTCGGTGTAGGGATCGTGCGGGCGCGGGAGCTCGCCGTGCACCGCCCGCATCACGGCCTCGGTGTCGTGCGGGCCGGTCACCGCGAGCACGCTCGGATGCGCGGCGCGCACCACGCCGTCCTTGGCGCCGAGGCAGCCGGTCACGATGACCCTGCCGTTCTCGGCCAGCGCTTCGCCGATCGCGCCGAGCGATTCCTCCACCGCGTCGTCGATGAAGCCGCAGGTGTTGACGATCACCAGGTCCGCCTCCTGGTAGCTGGCGGAGGTCGCGTAGCCCTCCGCGCGCAGCTGCGTGAGGATGCGCTCCGAGTCGACCAGCGCCTTGGGGCAGCCGAGCGATACGAAGCCGATGCGGGGCGGCGCCGTCTTCACCCTAGGATTGCTTGTTGGGGTCTTCGTTCTTCTGCGGCGCTGCGCCGGGAAAGCCGGGGAACGACAGTCCCGCGAACATGTTGCGGGCCTGATTCTGCATCTGATCCTGAAACTGCACGAACATCTTCTGGCTCTGCTCGATATAGGCCTGCATCAGGCTCTGCATCGCCGGGCCCTGCAGGTTCATGAACTGCGACCACAGCTCCTTCGGCGCGTGCGTATTGTCGCCGTACATGCGCTGCGACTGCTCCTGCAGCGACTTCTGCATCTCCTGGAACGCATGGATGTTCTTCTCCAGGTAAGTGCCCATCAGGCCCTGCATCGCGTTGCCGTAGAAACGGATCAGGTGCGACAGCAGGTCGGAGGAGAACATCGGCATGCCGCCCGACTCCTCCTCGAGAATGATCTGCAGCAGGATCTGGCGCGTCAGATCGTCGTTGCTCTTGGCGTCGATGACCTGGAAGTCTTCGTGCTTGAGCACCATCTGCTTCACGTCCACGAGCGTGATGTAGCTCGACGTCTTGGTGTCGTAAAGGCGTCTGTTGGGATACTTCTTGATCATCCGTACCTGGTTTTCCATTTCTTTCCCCTCAATACATGTGCTGGCCGCCGTTGATCGAGATATTCGCCCCGGTCACGAACGCGGCTTCTTCCGAGCACAGGTAGATGATCAGTCCGGCGACCTCGTCGGGCTTGCCCAGACGGCCGACCGGAATTTGCGGCAGGATTTTCGAGTCGAGGATTTCCTTCGGGATCGCGGTCACCATCTTGGTCCCGATGTAGCCCGGGGAAATCGTGTTGATGGTCACGCCCTTCTTCGCCACCTCGAGCGCAAGCGCCTTGGTGAACCCATGGATGCCGGCCTTGGCGGCGGAGTAGTTCGTCTGGCCGAAGGCGCCCTTCTGGCCGTTGACCGAGGACACGTTGATCACCCGCCCCCAGTTGCGCTCCAGCATGCCGTCCATGACCTGCTTGGTCATGTTGAAGCAGGAGTCGAGGTTGGTGCGCATCACCGCGTCCCAGTCCGCCTTGGTCATCTTCTTGAACGTCATGTCGCGCGTGATGCCGGCGTTGTTGACCAGGATGTCGATCGTCCCGCAGTCCTTGACGATCTTTTCGCTCTTGGCGGCGCAGTCGTCGAAATCGACCACGTCCACCGGGTAGGCGGCGAAATCGTATCGGCGCCCCTTCATTTCCTCCAGCCACGACTTCCACTTGGTGTTCGAGGGCGAATAGGTCACCGCCACCCTGTAGCCGGCGTCGGCCATCTTGGTGGAAATCGACTCGCCCAGCCCGCCCATTCCGCCGGTCACGACCGCCAGCCTCTTATCCGTCATGCTCCCCTCCTCCCCTTTGGCTCTTCGCTCGTTTTCCTAGCTCATGTACATTCCGCCGTTGATGGCGATATTCGCGCCCGTAATATAACCGGCTTCCTCCGAGGCCAGAAAGCCGATCAGCGCCGCGATCTCCTCCGGGTGCGCCAGGCGCCCGATCGGGATGCCGGCCACGATCTTCTCCAGCACGTCCTTGCGGATAGACTTCACCATGTCGGTTTCGACGTAGCCGGGCGACACCGAGTTCACCGTCACGCCCTTGCGCACCACCTCCTGCGCCAGCGCCTTGGCGAACCCGTGCAGCCCGGCCTTGGCGGCGGAGTAATTGGTCTGGCCGAACTGTCCGCGCTGCCCGTTGACCGAGGACAGATTGACGATCCGTCCCCAGCCGCGCTCGGTCATGCCGTCGATCACCTGCTTGGTGACGATGAAGGCGCTGTTCAGGTTGGTGCTGATCACCGCCAGCCAGTCCGAGAGCGACATCTTCTTCAGCATGTTGTCGCGCACGATGCCCGCGCTGTTGACCAGGATGTCCACCGGACCGATCTCGGACTCGATCCTGCGCACCATCGCTGCCGCCGAATCGAAGTCCGACACGTCGCCCTCCGCGGCGAAAACGTTGTCGTAGCCCTCCGCGCGCAGCTGCGCCAGCCATGGGTCCTTCTTTTCGTAGCCAGGAAGGCAATTCGCCATCACCACGTTGTCGTTCATGCGGGCCAGCCTGCGGCACACTGCCGTGCCGATGCCGCCCATCCCTCCGGTTACCAGTGCAACACGCTTGGTCATGCTCGATCTTTCATGTTTACGGAAAAACTCATCGCTCCACCGCCAGCGCCACGCCCATGCCGCCGCCGATGCAGAGCGACGCGAGCCCCTTCTTCGCGTCGCGCCTGGCCATTTCGTGCAGCAGGGTCACCAGGATGCGGCAGCCCGAGGCGCCGATCGGGTGGCCGAGCGCGATCGCGCCGCCGTTCACGTTCACCTTCGAGGTATCCCAGCCCATCTGGCGGTTGACCGCGATCGCCTGCGCCGCGAACGCCTCGTTGATCTCCATCAGGTCGAGGTCCTGCGGCGTCCAGCCGGCGCGCGACAGGCAGCGCTTGGAGGCCGGCACCGGGCCCATCCCCATGTACTTCGGGTCGACGCCGGCGGAGGAGAACGACTTGATGCGCGCCAGCGGCTTCAAGCCCAGCTCCTTCGCCTTGCGCGCCGAGGCCAGCACCACCGCCGCCGCGCCGTCGTTGATGCCCGAGGCGTTGCCGGCGGTCACGCTGCCCGCCTTGTCGAACGCGGGCTTGAGGCTGTTGAGCGATTCGAGCGTCGCGCCGTGGCGCGGGAACTCGTCGTCGGAGAACACCAGCGCGCCCTTGCGCGAGGCGATCTCGAACGGAATGATCTCCTGCCTGAACCTGCCGGCTTTCTGCGCCGCCTCGGTCTTTTGCTGCGAGGCGAGCGCAAACTCGTCCTGCGCCTCGCGCGTCACCGCGTACTCCTTGGCGACGTTCTCGGCGGTGACCCCCATGTGGTACTGGTTGTAGACGTCCCACAGGCCGTCGACGATCATCGAGTCGATCATCTTGGCGTCGCCCATGCGGTAGCCGTCGCGCGAGCCCATCAGCACGTGCGGCGCGAGGCTCATCGACTCCTGTCCGCCCGCCACCACGATGTCGGCGTCGCCGTTGGCGATCGACTGCGCCGCGAGCATCGCCGCCTTGAGCCCCGAGCCGCACACCTTGTTGATGGTCATGGCCGGGATCATGTCGGGCAGGCCGGCGCCGATCGCCGCCTGGCGCGCCGGGTTCTGGCCCGAGCCCGCGGCCAGGACCTGCCCCATGATCACCTCCGAGACCTGCTCGGGGGCGATTCCGGAGCGCTCGAGCAGTTTGCGGATCACGTGCGCGCCGAGCGCGGTGGCAGGGGTCTTGGCGAGCGTACCGCCGAACTTGCCGATCGCCGTGCGCGCTGCGCCTACGATGAAGATCTCTTCCATCTCAAGCCTCCTGGTTCGCTCGTTGCTTCACATAGCGGCCGGGCGCCGGCTCGGTCGCCTTGTGCTTGCGGTTGCCGAATCGCGCCGGCGCCTTGCGCGCGCCGCCCTTGTGCTGCTCCAGCCACTCGACCCACTGCGGCCACCAGCTGCCCGGGCGCTCCTCGGCGCCCGCCAGCCAGGCCTCCGGCTCCCCGGGATAGGCCGTTGCGCGCCAGTAGCTGCGCCGGTTCTTGGCCGCCGGGTTGATCACCCCGGCGACGTGCCCGCTCGCGCCCAGCAGGAAGGTCTTCTCGCCCCCCAGCAGCCCGACCGAACGGTAGGCCGAGCGCCACGGCACGATGTGGTCCTCGCGCGTGGCGAGGATGAACGACGGCCGGTCCACCTTGCCCAGGTCGACCGGCACGCCGCAGTTGGTGAGCGCCCCCGGCACGCGCAGCCGGTTCTCGAGATAGGTGTTCCGCACGTAGTAGCAGTACATCGGTCCGGGCAGGTTGGTGCTGTCGGCGTTCCAGTAGAGCAAGTCGAACGCGGCCGGCGTGGCTCCCAGCAGGTAGTTGTTGACCACGTAGGGCCACACCAGGTCGTTTGCGCGCAGGCTCGAGAACATGAACGCCAGGTCCGAGCCGGGAAAGACGCCGCCGCGGCCGATCAGCGCCTCGCGCGCGGCCAGGCTCGCCTCGTCGACGAACAGCCCGATCTGCCCGGTGTCGCTGAAATCGAGCATCGTGGCGAGATAGGTGACACTCTCGACCAGCTCCTCGCCCTTGCCCGCCAGGACCGCCAGCGCCGCGCCGAGCAGCGTGCCGCCGACGCAGAAGCCGAGCGCGTTGACCCGCTCGCTCGCGGCGATCTCGCGCGCCACCCGCAGCGCCTGCAGCACGCCCTGCTCGATGTAATCGTCCCAGGTCAGCGCCCCCAGCTCGGCACCGACGTTGCGCCAGGAGACCATGAACACGGTGTGCCCGGCGGCGACCGCGTAGCGAACGAACGAGTTCTCGGGCTGCAGATCGAGGATGTAGAACTTGTTGATGCACGGCGGAATCATCACCAGCGGGCGCTTGCCCACCTGCGCGGTGGACGGCGCGTACTGCACCAGCTGGATGAGCGGGTTCTCGTACACCACGCGCCCCGGGGCGGTCGCCAGGTTGCGACCCACCTCGAAGGCGGACTCGTCGGTCTGGCTCAGGCGCCCCTTGTGCGAGTCGGCGATCAGGTTCGCCAGTCCCCGGGCCAGGCTTTCGCCCCGCGTCTCGAGCGCGCGCCGCAGGACCTCGGGGTTGGTGGCGACGAAGTTCGCCGGCGACATGGCGTCGATCCACTGCCTCATCGCGAAGCGCAGCCGGTCCTTGGCCGCAGGCTCGAGCGGCGCGCCCTCCGCCAGCTCGGTGAAATAGCGCGCCGACAGCAGATAGGACTGCCTCAGGTAGTCGTAGAACGCGTTCTCGCGCCAGGCCTTGGCCGCGAAGCGGCGGTCGCCCGGCTCCGGCGCGACCTGCGGCGCCGCCCCGGGTCCGCCCGCGAGCGC
>JBAUTW010000059.1:0-1618 GCA_049582365.1 Burkholderiales bacterium
ATCGGGGTCGCTTGCGGCGCCGCGCTGGCGCGGCTGGGATGGAAACTGCGCGGCGCCTCGCCCGGGCACGAGCTCATGGACGACTTCCTCGGGCTCGGCCTGATCGGCGTGGTCTACGGCTTGAGCGTGCTGGCGCACGCGTGGGGCTTTCTGGCGGTATTTTTCGCCGCCGTGGCGCTGCGCCAGACGGAAGTCAAGCTTGCCGGCGCAATCGAACCGGCGGCTCCAGGCGCAAGTCCCGATATGCAGCCGGCGCCGACCGTCAGCGAAGGATCGCTGATCTTCAAGGAACACCTCGAGCGCCTGTCGGAGATGGTGCTCATCCTGCTGATCGGCGGCACCCTGTTCCTCAATTCCTGGAGCTGGCGCGCCGTAGGGCTCGCGCTGTTCCTGTTTGTCGTGGCCCGACCCGTCAGCGTCCTCGCCGGCATGTCGGGCACCCGCACGTCATGGCCGATACGCGGCATGGTGGGCTGGTTCGGCGTGCGCGGCATCGGCTCGCTGTACTACCTGATGTACGCCATCGAGCAGGGACTGCCGGAGAAGCTGGCCCTGGAGCTGATCCAGCTGACACTGGTGGCGGTGACGCTTTCCATTCTCGTCCACGGCACCAGCGTCAAGCCGCTGATGGGCCTCTTCTGGCGCCACCGCAAGCACCTGCCGACGGCATAGGCAGTCACTCATTCCGCCGCTCCCGCGAGAGGCGCTGGAGAAGCCCTGGATGCGGTAGCGTATCTCGGCGCCCGGTCGCGTTGCGCGGAAACGCAGCCCCGCCTCACGCGCCGCAGCGCCGGAGCAATTAACCGAAAGCGCCCTGAGCGCTTCGTTCCACCACGGCAGAAGGCGATCGCCAGCACATCAGGCAAATGAACGCTTCCGCCCGAAAGCGGATAGCTCGGCACGACAACCGCTCGACCAGGCATCCGAAGCAATCACTCGCCAAGTCCGAAGGCAGGTCCTGCCGAACCGGCAATTCCCCCGACCGCCGCAACCGCAGCACCGTCAGTGGTCAGAAGGCGTCAAGCGCATGGAGCGCCACGGACGTCTGGCTCTCGGCCAGAGGCGGACCATCACCCGCTCCAGACCACGCGAAAGCGCTGGCAAATCACTGGCGTGTCTTCGTCGAACTCGCAACCAAGCTTGGCGGAGACGCGCCTGAAGTACTCGCGGTGGGCAGTCTGCCACCACGCCAGCGTGCCATCTCCTTCGCCCTCATCGGCCGCATAGTGCGCATCGACGGTCCGAAACGGGACGAGTCGGACCTCGGTCAATTCGATGATCGCGACGGGAGCGCCGTCGGCGCGCAGAACGATTCGAACGTCACCCGGCGCGGGCAGCGGCACGCGTTCGGAACTGAACTCGACCGGCAGACTGGTCGTGGCCCGCTTGCGGCCGAGCTGCACCAGAGCGGCAAGCTCGTTGGCCAAAGCCGGAGAATCGCCGAATGCGAACGCCTCGGCTGAGGCATGGCGGTGCGGGTGCTGCGCCGGAAGCGTTGCCAGATAGCACCGCCAGAAGTCGTTGGCATTCGTCGGCATTGGGTCGCAGCCGTCATTCTCCGGAGCCGGCTACGCCGCCAGACCCTTGTTCGGGTTGATGAGGTACTTCTCGCCGGTGG
>JBAUTW010000060.1:0-10550 GCA_049582365.1 Burkholderiales bacterium
CCCAGACGGGCGCGGTAGCGCGACCAGGCCGCACCGCGCGCCACCAGCGCCAGCGCGAACACCGCCAGCCAGAGCGTCGGCGGCTTGCCGAGGGTCCATGCCGCGGCGGCGACGTACAGCCCGCCTCCCTCCGCCAGCGCGGTGGCGACGATCAGCGCGACCACCCCTCGCGTGCGCCAGGCCGGAATGCCCTTGGCCGCGAACAGGATGCGGCCCTGGCAATAGATGAAGCCGAGCGCGGCGAGCGCCGCGGCCTGCGCGAGCGACGCGCGTCCGAGCGCCAGCGCCGCGAAACCCAGCCCGAACACGACCACCGCGACATACGCCTCGCGCGTCATCCAAGAGGTGCGCGCGTTGAACAGCACGTTGATCGCGCGCAGCCGGCGCCCGATCTCGAGCCACACCGCCCCCAGTCCGGCCGCGATCAGCGCAAGTCCGGCCGCGAGCGGCCAGCGCCACGTCGGCGGGGCGGCGAGCGCTGCCGCGAGCAACAGGCCGGTTCCGGTGCCGCCGAGGATGAAGTTCATCGCCGCGCGCAGATCCCAATGAGCCTGCAGCCACGGCCTGGGTCCGTATTTCGGGCTGGCGGTCATCGGCGCTTGTCCCAGAGGTAGTAAAAGCCCGGCTCCGTGCCGAGCTCTTCGTGCATGCGAAAGAACTGGTTTTCGGCCAGCAGCTTCGAAATATTGCTTTCGGGGTCCTCGGCGTCGCCGAAGTGCAGCGCCTTGGCGATGCAGGAATTGACGCAGGCCGGCGTCGCGTCCGGATCGATCCCGGGCACCAGGCCTTGCGCCAGGCCGGCGTCGATGCGGTCGACGCAGAAGTTGCACTTGGTCGCAACCCCGATCCGGCGCAGGTCGAAGCCCTGTTGCTCGGAAGGCATCGCCTCGCCGTAGGCGAAGCTCGGGTCGTCGGTCTTGTAGCGCGCCTGGTAGGGGCAGGCCACCGCGCAGTAGGCGCAGCCGATGCACAGATCGTAGTCGATGGTGACGATGCCGTCGGCACGCTGGCGGGTCGCGGTCGAGGGGCAGACGTGCATGCAAGGCGGATCGGCGCAGTGCATGCAGCCGACCGGAACGAACGCGCGCTGCACCTCGGGGTATTCGCCCACCTCCATGTCGAGCACGCGCCGCCACTGCACGTCCGGCGGGGTGGAATTGGCGTGCTTGCACGCCGCGGTGCAGGTCTGGCAGCCGACGCAGCGGCGCAGGTCCGCAATCATCGCCCAGCGGGTCACGCCGTCCTCCGCAGCGAGACGCGCACCACGTCGGCGCCGGAGCCGGTGGCGTCGGTGAGCGCGAGCGACATCGGCACCAGCTTGTTCATGCTCGGCATTTCGAAATCCTTGGCGAACGGCGTCGCCCAGTGGTCGAACTGTCCGAGCAGCAGCAGCGTGTCGGGGCGGATGCCCTGGCGCAGCACCGCGTGCGCCCGCACGCTCGCCTTGGGCGTGGCGATTTCGACCAGGTCGCCTTCGGCGATGTCGAGCCGCTGCGCGGTGCGCGCGTTCAGGATCACGCCCTTGTGTCCGGCGACGTTGTCGGCGACCTCCTTGATCAACTGCATGCCGACATTGCCGCCCCAGGCGTACTGCATGCTGCGCGCGGTGAGCAGCCAGTAGGGAAAATCGTCCGGTTGCCCGCCCATCGCGCGCAGCGATGTTTCCCACATGCCGGGGAAATCCTTCCATGCCGGCAGTGCCTGGTACTCGGTCAGCTGCGCGTCCCACCAGCGCATGTCGTGCTCGTGCAGCCGGCGCCCGAGCTCCTTGCCCACGCGCAGCAGGCGCTCCTGATAGGGCAGCTCGAAGCGCAAGCCGAATTCGACGAAGGTCGGATACAGGTACCAGTCGAGACGCGAGAACGGCTTCGTACGAAGCCCATGCTCGCGCCACCAGTCCAAGCCCTGCGACTCGGCCCCGTCGGTCAGTTCGGCGCTCGCGGCGCGGCAAACCGCGTCCCAGATTTCCGCGGCTTTATGGGTTTTCCCGGTTTCAAGGGAGTAATCCCATTTGTCCGATTTCAATGCGACCCCCGCTACGCCGCGGTTGATCGCCGCGTTGTATTTCTCCAGCAGTCCGACGCGGCGTGCGAGCTCGGTGGCGATGTCGCTGAAATCGCGCGCTTCGCCGCGCGGCGCGACGGCGGGTTGGCGCAGCGCGAAGCCCTGATGGTCCCAGAATTGCTCGATGAACTTGGAGCCGCCGATGCGGATCAACTGCGTGCTCTCCAGGTCCACCGCGTCGGGCAGCAGGATGTCGGCAAAGTGATTGGTCTCGTCGCGCGTATAGGCGAACGCGACCGTGAACGGGAAGCGCGCCATCTGTTTTTCGATCCGGCCGGTGTCCCAGAACGAGATCGCGGGATTGGTTCGATAAAGGATCCAGACATCCGGCAGGGTGACCCGCGGCAGGCCTTTGGGCGTTTCGTCGAGGAACATCCACGAAAAGTGCGTTGGCCCGAGCGCCTGGCTCCAGGGCCCGTCGGCGGCGAGCGGGACCATGCTGCGGTAGGCGTTGCGGATGTTGGGCTTCGGGCTCCAGTGCTCGCGGTCGGTGGGATTGAGCGGGTAGGCCATGAAGCCGTCGACGCCGGGGCGCACGCTCTTGAGGCGCTCGCCGAGCGGTTTGTTCAGCCGCACGGTGGTGCCGAGGATGCCGCCGGGCACTTCGAGCGCGCCGACCAGAGACGAAATCACGGTGCGTGCCCAGCAGCACTCGTAGCCGCCCCAGCCGTTGGTGACGGTCTTGCCGAGAGTCACCGCGACCGGGCGCAAAGGCAGGACCTGGCCGTCGATCTCGACCGTGGCGCCGACGCGCGCGTGCGACAAATACTCGCCGGCGATGCGCCGGATGGTGGTCGCCGGGACGTCGCAGACGTCCTGCGCCCACTCGGGCGAATAGCGCTTGAGGTGCGCGACCAGCTTGCTGAACGCGGTCTCGCCCAGCAATTCGCCCTCGGCCAGCGTTTCCTGGTCCGGTCCGATCTCGACCGCCGCCGCGGCGTACGGGCCGCCCTCGAGCAGGGGTCGGGTGTCCGGAGCGTCGAACGGCACCGCGGCGTTGCGCCTGGCATCCCACAGCAAGGGCTTCTGCGTCGCCGGATCGCGCAGATAGTAGCCGTTCGGCCCGACCAGATAGGGCGCGGAAGTGCGCGCGGCGAGAAAGTCGAGGTCGAGGCGCTCGCGCGCGTGCTCGTGCAGCAGGCAGTGCGCGAGCGCGAACAGGAACGCCGGATCGGTCTTGGGCTTGATCGGCACCCATTCGGCCGAACACGCGCCAGTCACCGACAGGTGCGGTTCGACCTGCACCCGCTTAATGCCGCGCTCGCGCGCATTGGCGTGGCGCCACACGCCGGCGACGCCGCCCGAAGCCTCGATGTTTGCGCCGCAGGAGATGTTGTAGTCGCACGACGGCGTGTCCGCCGACACGGTGAAGCCGCGGTGCCAGAATTCGCCGTACAGGTGCTCGGAGTGATAGCACTTCACGCCCTGCCCGGAGCCGAAGCCCATGTCCATCGGCCCCCACGCGGCGAGCAACGCCGGCAGGGTCCCCATGTACGACTGCGGCGTTCCGCCGCCGCCGAAGCTCGCCGCCACGCGCGGGTAGCCGGACTCGTCGAGCAGGCCGCGCGCGCGCACGTCGTTCAGCTTCGCGGCGATAGTGTCGAGCGCTTCCTCCCACGAAATCGGCACGAAGCGCGGATCCTCGTCGCGGCCTTTGCGTGGATTGGTGCGCTTCATCGGCGCGAGAACGCGATTCGGGTTGTAGAGCTTTTGCACCAGGCCGTAGGCTTTGACGCAGACCCTGCCACCACCTGGGTGCACCGACGCGGCGCCGAAATTCGGCTCGACCGCGGTGGCGACGCCGTCGCGCACCTCGACCGTGAGCAGGTCGGGTCCCGCCACGCACTGGTAGCAGTAGGTCTTGAGCTTCACTTGAGGCCGGCCTTTTGCGCCTTGGCGGCGAGACGCTGCTCGGTCTGCTTGACGTCGACAACGAAGCGCATGTGGCGCCCGCGGCAGATAGTGTCGACGCCGTCCGACCCGGTGAGCTCGAAGGTCACCGCGCGGCCCTTTACTTCGGCAACGGTCGCCTCGATGCGTACCGTCATGCCGAGCAGGGTCGGCGCGGTGTGGTCGAGCTCGACGCGCGTGCCGACCGAATCTTCGCCGGGGTCGAGATGCCCGAGCAGGAACTCGCGGCAGGCGACCTCGATGTCGCGCACCAGCATGGGCGTGGCATAAACGCGCGCCGCCTCGCCCATGAAGTCGATGGTTCGCTCGCGATCGACCGCGAACGTGCGAGTGGTCGACAATCCGGCGACAAGTGTGGCTTTCATGCTTCTCCTCCCTCCGCGCCAAGCGTCAATCCCATCACGGCGGAGCGCGTTCCTGTTTGATCCATATCAAGTGCTATCGGGTGCGCTAAAGGCCGAGATACGAAGCCTGAACGCTCGCGTCAGCGAGCAGCTCGGCGCCGCTGCCGGCAAGCACGATGCGCCCCGTCTCGAGCACGTAACCGCGGTCGGCGATGGCGAGCGCCGCGCGCGCGTTCTGGTCCACCAGGAAGATCGCGGTGTCGGCGGCGCGCAGGCTCTTCACGCAGTCGAAGATCTCCTTCACCAGGCGCGGCGCGAGCCCCATGCTCGGTTCGTCGAGCAGCAGCAGCCTCGGCCGCGCCATCAGCGCGCGGCCGATCGCGAGCATCTGCTGCTGGCCGCCCGATAGCGTCCCCGCCGGCGCCTGCCGGCGCTGGCGCAGCACCGGGAACATCGCGTACACGCGCTCGAGCGTCGAGGCCGACTCCGGCGCGGGCCGCGTGTAGCCGCCCAGGCGCAGGTTGTCCTCGACCGAGAGCGGGCCGAACATCTGCCGCCCCTCGGGCACCTGCACGATGCCGAGCCGCACTCGGCGCTCGGGCGGCGCGCTGGTGATGTCGGTACCCTGGTAGCGAACGTAGCCGCCGCTCACCCGCTGCACGCCCGAGACGGCGCGCAGCAGCGTCGTCTTGCCGGCGCCGTTGGCGCCCACCAGCGCGACCAGCTCGCCGGCGCGCACCGCGAGGTCGATCCCTTTGAGCGCGGGGATGCGACCGTAGCGGCTCTCGAGGGCGCTCACCTCAAGCATGCGCCTGGGCCTCGCTGCCGAGATAGGCTTCGATCACCTTCGGATCGCGGCGCACGGACTCCGCGCTCCCCTCGGCCAGCTTGCGGCCGTAGTCGAGCACCAGGACGTGGTCGGAAACGCCCATCACCAGCTTCATGTTGTGCTCGACCAGCACGGTCGTGATTCCGCGCTCGGACAGGCGTTCGATCAGGCGCACGATCTCCTGCGTCTCGGTCGGGTTGAGCCCCGCCGCCGGCTCGTCGAGCAGCAGCAGGCGCGGGCGCGCGGCGAGCGCGCGCGCGATCTCCAGTCGCTTGAGCGCGCCGTAAGGCATGCTGTCGGAGCCCGAGCGCGCGTAAGCGGCCAGCCCAACGAACTCGAGCAGCTCGAGCGCTTCGACGCGGCAGGCGCGCTCGGCGCGCGCCAGGCTCGGAAAGCGCAGCAGCGCGGCCACCAGGCCGCAGCGCTCGTGCAGATAGCGCCCCACCATCACGTTCTCGAGCGCGCTCATGTTGAAGAAGATCTGCAGGTTCTGGAACGTGCGGCCGATCCCGGCCGCCGCGTAGTGATGCGGCGCGCGCCCGGTCAGCTCCCGCTCGGCGAACCAGATGCGGCCTGCGCTGGGGCGGTACACGCCGGTGAGCAGGTTGAGCAGCGTCGTTTTGCCGGCGCCGTTCGGGCCGATGATCGAGTACACCCCCCGCGCGGGGATCTCGAACTGCAGCGCCTGCACCGCGTGCACGCCGCCGAACTCCTTCGACAGCGCTTGCGCGCGCAGCAGGCTCATTTGCGCTCCCCCGGCGCGAAGCGCGCCGCGAGGGTCGGCACGAGGCCCTTCGGCATGAAGATCATGGTGAGCATCATGACCGCGCCGAACACCACCATCTCGTAGTCCTTCAGCACCGCGAGCAGCTGCGGCAGCGTGGTGAGAACGGCCGCGCCGACGACCGCGCCGAAGGTTGACGCCATGCCGCCGAAGACCACCATCGTGACCAGCTCGATCGAGTGCAGGAAATTCGACCCGCCCGGGGTGATGAAGCCCGAGTAGTGCGCGGTCAGCCCGCCGGCGAACGCGGCGAACACCGCCGACAGGACGAACACCATCACCTTCTGGCGCACGCTGTCGATGCCGACCACCTCGGCCGCGGTCTCGGAGCCGTGCAGCGCGCGCAGCGCGCGGCCGCCGGGCGATTCGACGAGATTGAGCGAGAGCCAGACCGCGAGCAACAGCAGCGCGCCGACCAGCCAGTACCAGGATTTCTCGCCCGTCAGCGCGTGGCCGAAGAGCGCGAGCGGCGGCACGCTCATGCCGTCGGGCCCTCCCGTGAGGCCGTCTTCGTTGGAGATGACGATCGAGATGATCACGCCCAGGCCGAGGGTCGCCATCGCCAGGTAATGTCCCCGCAGGCGCAGGATCGGCCGCCCGACCAGCCAGGCGATCAGCGCTACGCCGGCAGTCGCGGCCACGAGCGCCGCGAGCGGCGGCCAGCCGTAGCGCGCGGTGAGGATCGCGGAGCCGTAGGCGCCGAGGCCGAAGAAGCCGGCGTGGCCGAGGCTGATCTGGCCGGCATATCCGATCAGCAGGTTGAGGCCGACGCAGACGATCGCGTTCAGCCCCACCAGGACCGCGACGTCGTAGAAGTAGTTGTTCGCCAGCGCAAGCGGCAGCAGCGCGATCAGCGCCGCGAGGGCGAGCATCCCCCCGCTGCGCGCCGAACCAAGTGCGGCCGCCATCGGCGCCTGCGCCCTAGACGCGCTCGGCGGAGCGGCGCCCGAGCAGGCCGCCCGGCATCAGCACCAGTACCGCGAGCATGATGCCGAACGCGATCACGTCCTTGTATGCGGAGGACACGTAGCCGGCCGAGAGCGCTTCGAGCAGGCCGAGCACGAGGCCGCCCAGCACCGCGCCCGGGCCGCTGCCCAGGCCGCCGAGAATCGCAGCGGCGAAGCCCTTCAGGCCGAGCATCACGCCCACGTCCCAGGCGGTGAAGGTGATCGGCGCGATCAGGATGCCGGCGAGGGCGCCGAGCGCCGCCGACAGGCCGAAGGAAACCAGAAGCACGCGCCGCACGCTGATGCCGACCAGTTGCGCGGCGAGCCTGTTGTGAGAGGTGGCGAGCATCGCCTTGCCGTGCAAGGTACGGTTGAAGAACCACCACAGCGCCGCGACGACCAGGAGAGTCACGCCGACCACCCACAGGCTCTGCGGCACGATGGTGGCGCCGCCCAGGGCGATCGGCCGGTCGCCGCTGAACGCGGGCAGCGCGTGAAGGTTCTTGTCCCACACCAGCCCGGCCAGGCCGCGCAGCAGGATCGAGGCGCCGATGGTGATGATGATCAGCGTAACGACCGACTCGCCGCGCACCCGCTCGAACGCCAACTTCTCCAGCGCCAGCCCGACCAGGGTGGTGGCGGCGATGGCGAGCAGCGCGGCAAGCGGTAACGGCAGCCCGGCCGCGATCAGCGACACGGTCGCCATGCCGCCGATCATCACGAACTCGCCCTGGGCGAAATTGATGACGTTGCTCGCGTTGTAGATGATCGAGAACCCGAGCGCCACCAGCGCGTAGATCGCCCCGACGGTCAGCCCGCTGAGCAGGTACTGCAGCAGCTGTGCATTCATCGCCGGGGCGCGAGACTTACTTCACCAGGGTCCAGTCGCCGTTCTTGATCTCCAACATACGGAACGCCGACAGGTTGAGGCCCATGTGGTCGGTGGGTGACATGTTGAACTCGCCGTCGATGCCCATCCAGCCGCGGGTCGCTTCGATCGCGTCGCGCACCTTGGCCTTGTCGGTCGTGTGCGCCTTGTTCATCGCGTCGACCACCAGATGGAGCCCGTCGTAGGCATGGCCGCCGAAAGTTGACACGTCCTGGTGATAGCGCGACTCGAAGTCGTGCTTGTAGGCCAGCACGACCTTCTTCTGCGGGTCGCTGAACGGCAGCGCGTCGGCCACCAGCAGGGCCGCGGCCGGCAGGCGCACGCCATTGGCGGCGTCGCCGGAGAGCTTGATGTACTCCTTGGAGGCGACCCCGTGCGACTGGTACAGCGGCACGGTCATGCCGACCTGGCGGAAGTTCTTGGTCACGATCGCCGGCGCCGCGCCGAAGCCGGCGTTGAGCACCGCCTGGATCTGCGCGTTCTGGCGCATCTTGGTGAGCTGCGCGGTCATGTCGCTGTCCTTGGCGCCGTAAGTCTCGTCGGCGACGATTTCGATGCCGTAATTGCCGGCCACCTGCATGCACTGCGCCCGCATCGACTTGTCGAATCCGCCAGGGCCCGAGATCAGCCCGATCTTCGCGATGTCGCGCGCCTTCATGTCGGCAAATATCTTCTCGCAGGCCATGCGATCGGTGGCCGGGGTCTTGAACACCCATTTCTTGACCGGCTCGACGATCACCACCGCGCCGGCGAGCGAGACGAACGGAATCTGGGCCTGCTCGATGAGCGGAATCACGGCCATCGTCTCGCCGGTGGTCGAGCCGCCGACGATGGCGTCGACCTTGTCCTCCTCGATCAGCCGCTTGACGAAGGTGCGCGCCTTTTCGGCGTCGCCGGCGGAATCGTAGGACACGAGCTGCAGCTTCCTTCCCAGCACGCCGCCGGCAGCGTTGATCTTGTCGACGTACAGCTCGAGCGTTTTCTGCTCGGGGTCGCCAAGGAACGAGGCCGGCCCGGTGACCGAAAGGAACGCGCCGATCTTGATCGGTGGCGCCGCGTACGCGGCGTGGGCCGCAAGAGCGATGCCGGCGATGGAAGCGAATCGTGCGAACGTACCAAGGCAGCTCCTGAGAGTCATGACGCTCCTCCTCGAAAAATGGAATAGTCGGCCGGGCCGTTGCGTGCGACGCCGCCGCGCGGTAAGGTATTCCGGTACTCCAAAGCGTATTTGAACGCTAGCGCACCTGCATAGGGAGCAATTTGATCTACCGCAAGAAAAGCAGCATTGCACCGGCTGGCGAGGCGGATCGGGTGCGAGTGCGCGGCGTGCTCGCAGACGATCTCGAGCAGGTGATCGAGATAGACACTCTGGTCACGGGGCTGCGCAAAGCCGGGTACTGGGCCGAGATCCTGCGGCGCTACGGCGGCGGGCGGCGCCAGCGCTACTTCCTGGTGGCCGAGGCGGATGGGCGCATCGAGGGCTATGTCATTGGCGAGGTGCGCGACTGGGAGTTCGGCTCGGCGCCTTGCGGCTGGGTGTTCGCGATCAGCGTGCGGCCCGACGCGCGCCTTGGCGGCACCGGAACGCGCCTTCTGGAAGCGATCAGCGACAGCTTCCGGCGCGCCGGTGTTGCCAGGCTGCGCACGATTCTGGCGCGCGACAACCAGCTGATCCTGTCGTTCTTTCGCAGCCAGGGCATGATGGCCGCGCCCTTCATCCCGCTCGAGAAAGACCTGTGACGGGCGCGCGATGAAGCTGCAGACCAATACCGTGCTCGCGCTCTACAGCGTGCTCGAGTTCGCCGCCAACCCGGGGCGCCACCTATCGGCTGCGGAGGTGGCGCGGAAGTACCGCGTCTCGCCGCATCATCTGGCGAAGGTCTTGCGCACGCTCGGCCGGGCCGGCCTGGTGGGCGCGGTGCGTGGCGTCGGTGGCGGCTACCGCTTCGCCGGCAACGCCAAGCGCCTGACGCTGATGGACGTGATCGAGCTGTTCGAGGACATCAGCGCGCCGCGCCGCGCCGCGGCCAAGGCCCCTCGCCGGCGCAGCGTCGCGGACGCAATTGCCGCACCGCACGAAGTCGAGGATGCCCTCGGCGTGGTGCTGAGGGAAATCGACGAGATCGCCAAGGCCACCTTCCGCTCGATCACGCTCGATACGATGCTCAAGCTGGTCGAGCGCAGGCGCAGCGCGCGCGGCTGAGCTGCGCGCCCCGGTCAGTCCGTGGCAGGCGCGGCGAGACCGTCCAGGATCGGGCACTCGGGCCGGTCGTCGCCGTGGCAGCGGGCGGACAGCGCCTGAAGCGTGCGCTTCATGGCCTGCAGCTCGGCGATGCGCGCGTCGAGCTCCGCCATGTGCTCCTGCGCCAGTGCCTTCACCCTGCTGCTCGGCCGCCGCTGGTTGCGCCACAGGCCGAGCAGCTGCGCGATCTGCTTGATCGAGAACCCGAGGCTGCGCGCCTGCCGGATAAAGCGCAGCGTATGTACGTCGTTGCCGGCGTAGGTGCGGTAGCCCGAATAAGTTCGCGCCGCTTTCGGAATGAGCCCGATTTCCTCGTAATGGCGGATCATTTTCGCCGACACGCCGGAATCCTTGGCAACTTCTCCGATATTCATTTGCGCCGGGTTCACGACTTGTCTCCGGATGGCCGCCAGCGCCGCAGCATCAGCGCGTTCGTGACCACGCTCACGCTGCTGAAGGCCATCGCCGCACCCGCGATGATCGGGTTGAGGAAGCCGAAGGCGGCGAGCGGAATTCCAACCGCATTGTAGAAAAACGCCC
>JBAUTW010000061.1:0-10362 GCA_049582365.1 Burkholderiales bacterium
GCGACCCGGCCCTGGGGCCAGGCGTCGGATCCCGGCCCGGCCAACGCGAGCGCTACGACGCCGGTGAGCAGTGCTGCCGGCAGGCGCGTTGAGCGGCTGCCGGCGCGCGTTGGCTGCATCACTGCGAGATGAGCTCGCGCCAGGACACGCGGCGGCCCTGAACGTTGCTCGGCGTGACCGGCGTCGACTGCGTAAGCTGCTGATTGTCCGCGGTGGTCACAATTGATTTCACCGAGCCGCCGGGCAGCTGCACGACGTTGATACCTACTACCAGCGAGGACGATATCTTGATGCTCGCCATGTTGTCGGTTGCTCCCGGAACATAGGCGCCCGTCGCGTAGTTGAGGTAGTTGACCCACGCGTAGCCGCCCGCGACACAGGCGTCGCTGGTGGGCACGTTCGTCGCCACGATCAGCGTGCCGAGCTGTAGCTGCGGGTCGACGTTCACGCGCTCGCCGGAGTCGGGCAGGTCCACCCACCATCCCATGTTGGTGGCGAAGCTGACCGTGTTGTTGGTCGTGGTGCGCTGCGGCGGGTTCGCGCCCGTGATCGTGCTCAATGTCTGCTGCACGAACGCGCCGGAAGTGCGCACGTCGGGCAGCGGCGTCGACGAGAGGTCGTCGCGCAGGGCGTAGATCGACTCGACCTGGGTGGTGGTCAAGTCGCTGGTGCCCAACATGCGCCCGGTGCCGACATACACGACCGAAAATCCGTTGACCGAAGCGAGCTCGGGTTTGCTGGTGAGCGGCTGCACGACGCCGGAAGGATCCTTCAGGGTCTCGAGCTTGAACGCCGTGTTGACGCCGTACTGCGTCGAATCGAGCTGGAAGCGCCAGACGTTGCCTTTGAGGTCGACGCCGTACACGCGCAGCGCGGTGTTGTCGAAGAAGGAGTTGTCGACCCACGCGTTGATGTGGTTCAGGCCGCTCGGATCGACCGTGCCGGACACGCACGGCGAAGTCGTGCTCACGCCGTCGCAGCCCACTCCGGTGCCGATACGCTGCAGAATGGCCCCGCTCTGCGCATCCAGGATGTACAGGTAACCCTGGCCGTTCCCCGGGTTGACGTTGTTGTAGCCGGAGGTGACCATCACGACCCATTTGCCGTCAACCGGGCGCTTGACGATCAGCGGATTGCCGAAGCTGTAGCCGAGGTTGCAGTCCTGGAAGTAAGTGCCGCTGTTGGCCTGCGCGTCGGTCAGGCAGGTCGTGCTGCTATCGGCGCTGAACTCCCACAGCCCTTTCGGGTTGCTCGGGTCGGTCACGTCCAGCGCATAGTAGCCGCGCCCGCCGTTGTTCAGCCCCGCGACCAGGATCGTGTGCCAGTTCGCGGCGGACGCGCACGGTGTCGACAGCGTATGGCCGAAGCACACGTCGCCGATCTGCGGCGAGCCGTCGGTGTAATACTGGTGCGAGTACGGCGTATTCGCCAGATTCTTCAGGTTGGGCAGGACCATCGACGGCACGAACGCCCAGCGTTCCGAGCCCTGACCGGTGCTCGGGTCGGTCAGGAGCGTGCCGGTGAAGGTGTCGTCGGAGGTGTCCTGGGTCGCGATACCCGCGGTCTGGTAGTAGATTTCGCCGCTCGGACCCTCGGTGTTGAACGCGTGCAGCATGCCGTCGTTGGACGCCGCGAACACAAGCCCCGGCCGGTTGGCGGTGCTCGCCTGGAAGGCCGGATAGTTGGGATCGGTGCCGGCGTAGGATCCGCTGTCGTAGCCGAAGGGCGACGCTCTCACGTAGGCCGGCTGCGCGTCCACGATGTCGCCGAGCAGGTGCAGACGGTTGCGATACAGGTCGCTGGTCGCGGTGCCGCCCGTGGATTCGTTCGAGCTGTCGCCGCGCAGGTAGTCCAACAGGTTCTGCGGCGTCGCAGAAGCCGTGCGCCCGCTGCCGTCGGTGGCCCAGGGTGCGGCCTGGGTGAGCGAGAGCGGATCGAAGTAACTCATCTCCGTGGCGCTGAGCTCGGCGCCGTCGCCGCAGCCCGGATAGTTCCCGCTGGCGAAGGCGCCGGGCCAGCAGAAGCTCTTCAGCAGGTTCCCGTTCTGCCCGCCGCCGGGCGCCGTATCGGTCGGGTCGAAGGTATAGATGGTGCGGTCGTAGGGCGTGCGCTGGTCGAGCAGCGCCGAAGCCGACCAAAGCGTGGCGTACGAGACGTTGCCGGTGCTGAGGTCGATGGTGCGCGCGCTCAGGTCGCCGTCCCAATCCACCGTCTGGTACTGCGCGGTGAAGGCGAAGTTGTCGCCCGCCACCGGCTGCAGGTTCGAGGTCGCCGCCGCCGCGCCGGCACCGACACGGGCCGCCACGCTGTTAAGCGCGGTGGCAAGCGCGTTGGTCAGCGTGTTGGGGTCGCGCGCGGTGAAGTACTGGCCATGGCCGTTGACCGCGGCGTGCCAGAGGTCGTCAAGCGCGGTTTCGCCGTTGGACACCGGCAGAGGCCAGTTGGCGCCCTGCTTGATGTCCCAGAAGTCGCCGCCGGTGGTGGCGTTCTCGTTCAGGTAGTTCGGGTCGTAGGTGAGCCGGCCCGCGAGCCCGAGGCCGACCGCGAACAGGTCCATGTGCTGCGCCGGATTGGGGTCGGTCGCCGTGGTCGGCACTTCGTCGTCGAGGTCGGTGCGCAGGTCGGTCTGGTAGTAGTACATCGCGGTGTCGGCCAGCGTATTGCTCGCGCCCGAAACTTTGCCGTCGAAGGCGCCGATGGCGCGGGTGTGGTAGCCGCCGTCGCTGTCGTCCTGGTTGCCGATCGACCCGCCGGAGAGCGTCTCGCCCGCGCTGCCGTTCCAGTAGCCGTCGGTCACCAGCACGGTGTAGTTCGCCTGGCAGGCGTACTCGATCGGGCTGCCGTCCATGCCCTTGGCGAGCCGGGGCGTGCCGGTCGAGCCGAGGCCGGCGAAGTACTGCCCGACCCGCGACAGTGCCTCGCGCGTCGGCGTGCCGCCGCCGTTGTCGACGCTGTAGATGTGCGTGTACCACTGGTCCTTCTGGTTGCCCGCCCCGGAAGTGAAGTCGTCGACATTCAGGTATTTGCTCGAGCTGACTGTGCTGCCGGGGTTGAGCGTGACCATGCCGACCCGGAACGCGCTGGTGATGCCGACGAAGGCGCGGCCGATGGTGGTCTTGGTCATCGTGTTGCGGGTGCGGTAATACGCGTACCAGTTGGCGAAGTTGGTCATCTCCTCGCTATAGCTGCATACCCCCGCCGTCACCTTGCCGCAGTCGGTGCGGCCGGCATAGAGCGGGTAGTTCTGTCCCGAGACGATGCTGGTGCGGGTGAACGTGCCGACCTGGCTGCGGCCGGCCGTGGCGGTATTCTGTCCGCCGGTGAAGTTCGTCGCCGAGGTATTGATGACCCCCGGCGTGATCCCGCCGGCCATATTGCTGATGCTCACCGAGACCTGGGAATCGTTCTCCGTTATCGACGCGCCGTTGAGCTCCGCACCGGTACCGGAGGGTGCATAAATGGTCACCGTGCTGCCGCTGGAGGTGGCGCTATAGCCGCTCGTGGGGGTGTAGCTGTTGATCTGGTTCATGACCGCGGTGGCCATCGTGGTCTTGTTGGTGGTCCCGGGGCTCACCGTCGCGCCGAGGATCTGGGTGCCGCCCACCTGGATCGAGCTGAAATTGGCCCAGCTCTTGTTGATGTTCGTGATGGTAAGGGTCCCGGTCGCGGGCGTCACCGGCGTTCCCGGCGTCGAGACGACGTTGACGACGTAACCGTTGGGCTGCGTGCAGTCGGCGGGGCTGCTGCTGCAGTTGGTCGCGCTGGTTCCCGCGTAGATCTTGACGGTGTTGGTCGAGCTCGTGGCGGTATAACCGCCGTTGGTCGCGGTGCCGTTGTTGATCGCCAGCGCGATGTTAGACGCCACCGTGGTCGTGTTGATCGGGCCCGGGGCCGGGGCCACCACGCCCGACGGGTACGCCGGGCCGAACAGGTTCGTGCCGTCGGCGGTGACGTTCTGGATCGCGCCGCTGGTGTTCGATTGCGATCCGACCGTGATCGTCGCGTAAGCGGTTGCCTGCGACACCGGAGAGTTGTTCCATACGCCGGTGAACTTGGGCCGCGTATAGCTGCCGGTGTAGTTCTGCTCGCAGTCGTTGAGCGAGGTACTGTTACAGAACCGCACCGGCGCGGGCACGCCGTAGGTCACGCCGGCGACCGTCGTGGGGGCGGTGGCCGAAACGCACTTCGAGAGCGTCAGGTCCTTGCAGTATTCGGTCGTCGCGAGGAGATAGTAGTAGGGCGCACCGTAGGTGTACCGGATGGCCCCGAGGGACGTCTTGCCGTAGCCGTACTTGCCGTCGGGATAGCTGTAATTGGAATTCGTCTTGCAAGTGGCCGACGAGGACGTGCTGTCGCACCACAGGCGATCCGGGAAGTTGCTCGCGAGGTTCACGGTGCTGACGTACGGCTGGCTGCTCGCGGGGAACATGTGGACCGTGTCGGTGCGAAACGAGTTGACGCCGCTCGTGCTCACGCCGTCGGTCGGCACCACCGTCCAGTTGCTGGTGTACGCGGCAGTCATCGACGGCATCGACGTGCCGTCGTAGTTTACGGCCGGCAGGTAGGTGATGGCGGGGTTGTAGTACTGGAAGTTGAACTGCGGCGACATGATCGGCGGGTCGCCCGGCTCGCAGTTCTGCAGGCTGTTGGTGATGCTGCCGCCGGAGTCGAGCGAGTCGAAGCACAGCGCATTGCTGTCGCTGGATACCCAGCGCCCGATGTAGTCCGGCGTGTACTGCTGCATCATCGAGCCCGAGTCGTCGAACAGCACCATGATGTTGGGCGGCACGTTGGCCGCCGGCTGGGCGAGCGGCTGCGAGGCGATGTCGGTCAGGCCGGCAGCGCCGACGGTCGCGGGCAACAGGGCCGCGACGCATAGCGCGCTGCGGAGCAGGTTCATGAGCTTGGTGGTACGGGTACGCATGGTGTTTCTCCCTGCGGGGCTGTTGCGCTCAGAACACCGTGGCTTGTACGTAGCTGACGGTGTTGCGCGGCCCCGATACTTGCACTGTGATTCGATAGAACGTGCTGACCGGTACCGAGAGCACGCCGCCGCCGTAGCCGCCCGCCCCCTTGGAGCCGGTTGACGACACGGCGCCGCCCGCTGCGGCCGAAGCCTTGATGCAGTTGGTGCTCGCCGGATCGCCCGATGCCTCGCACATGCGCTGGATCATGTATTTGACGGTGTTGCCGGCGGCATCGGTACCGACGGTCGTGGCGGTGCTCCAGTCGTAGGGCGTCATGCCCGAGGTCTGCCCCAGCAGGTCGACGTTCGACTGCCACGTCGAGTAGTAGGCATTGCCGCCGGCCACGCCGGGGAGATCGGAATACAGCGTGTTGCCGCCGGAGTTGGTGACCAGCCAGGTACGCGCGGTCTCGATTCCCCAGTCCGCGGCGCTGGTCGCGCTCTGCTTGAACGCGAGGTTGCTCGCGATCAAGGTCCCGGTGCCGACGCTGCGCATCATCGCGATGCCGGCCAGGGACATGGCCACCAGGACGATGAGCGCGATGAACAGCACCACGCCCTGCTGTCGGAGACGAGGCGCGGCGATCACGAGTATCTCCAGATGAGGTTGCGGATCGGGACGGTCGTCTGGTAGACGCGGTAGCGGTAGCAGCTCGGCAAACCTTCGGGCACCGTGAAGCTGCCTCCTGCCCAGGTGGGCGCGGCAGTCGTCGCCGAGCAGGCGCCGCCGGGGGTGCTCGGCTTCTCGTAGTTTCCGATGCGCGCCAGTACGCCGACCCGGATCGACAGCACCTGGGCCCAATCTCCGCCGGACGCCGGCTGTACGTTGTTGTACTCGTCCACCACGCCGTCGCCCGCGGTTCCGCCTCCTGCGCCGTCGTCCTTGCCGTACTGCGCGCGCAGATCGACGACGCTGTCGGCCAGGTCCTGCGCGGCCCCGCCGCCGGTGATCAGCAGGCTGTCGGTCACCTGCAACCGGTATTGACCCGCGGCCGGGCTCGCGACGGAATAGGTGCGCACGCTCGGGTTGCCGATGTCGAAGATCAGATCGTTGGTCACGTAGGTGGTCGGGAAAGTGCCCCACGCGGGCGGGTTGTAAGGGGCCGCGTTGAATTGCAGTTGGGAGGAAACGGGCTGAACCGCGGTCAACTGGGCCAGCGTGCAGCTTGCGGCGGTGCCCTGGCTGACCAGCATCACGAAGTCTCCGGAGTAGAAGCCCGCCGTGCCGTCCACGGTCGCATAGGGCGGCGTAAAGGTGGCGATGGTCCCCGGCACCATGCGCGTGCTCCCGCTGGAGAACATCATCGTGATCGTGTTCGGCGTGACCGACGAATTGATGTAGACCGGGGCCAGGGTCAGGGGCGGCAAGGCCGTTCCGGCGCTTTGCCCGGGAACGTTGATCGAGTAGTTGCCGTTGTAGTAGTAGTACAGCGTGCCGCAGCCGAGCGCCGCCGACTGGTTCAGCCCGTAGCCGGCCATTTCCGCGTCGCGCTGGATGGTAAACAGCGCGATCAGGCCGTTGGTCTGTCCGCTGCTGGCACCGAGTGTCGAGCGGCTGAATTTGTCGCTGGTAAGGTAGGCCTGGGTGATGATCAGGATCCCGATCAGGCCGATCGCGACCCCGACCATAACCTCGACCAGGCTCATGCCTCGCTCGCGAATGCGCAGGGTAGGTGTCATGTGCAGTTGGAACACTTGATATATGCGATCACGGTCTGCCGGTTGACCAGCGAGTCGCCCGGCTTTTGCCAGTAGACGGTCACGGTGACTTGGCTCGCCGGCGTTCCGGACACCGTGATGGTGGGCGCGTTGGCGCCGGTTGCCTTGGGCAGGGTGCTCTGGACTTGCGTCACCCATGCGTCGCGCGGCGCGTAGCTGCTCGCGGTCGTGTCGTAGCTGGCGATGTTGGTCTGGTCGACCCAGATCTGGCTGACGACCTGATTGGCGAGAAAGGCGGCGTCGGAGCGGTACTTCGCGTCGACCGTGGTCTGGATGCCGACCGCCTGCATGCCGAGCATGGCCAGGATGCCGATCGAGAAGATCAGGATGCCGACCAGCGCCTCGATCAGTATCATGCCGCGCTGCGTGGAGTGTGGACGTGAGGTCATCATCGCTCGTGCTCAGTTGCAGACGCGCGGATCCGTGGTGTCGGTCACCTTCGGATCGCACATTTTCGCCTGGCCGCCGCTGGACAGCTGGATGCGCAGGCAGCGCATCTTGCCGTTGGTGGCGTCGACGTAGGTGCAGGTGCCGCCCGCCGGGTTGGTGAAGTCGATCTGCGTAATGCCCGCGCCGGCGAGACGGCCAAGGCCGCTGAAGATGGCGCTCGATCCGCCGCTTACGGCGACGGTAACGTTGGGGCTGCCTTCGCTCGCCGCTTTCTCCTCGATGATCTGCGGCGCGGCGGCGCCAGGCAAACTGGCGTTTCCGCCCGCGGGGGGAACGTTGCACAGGCCCGTCGGGTCGGTGAGGCTGACGATCCAGTTGAGCGAGGTGGCGGACAGCGCGCAGCCGGAGGTGAAATCGCTCACCAGCTGGAAGCGCACCGGGGCGTTGAGGCGCACCGCCTCGGCACGCGCCAGGTTGAGGCCCTGCAGCGTGGTTTCGGCCGCATTGCGGATCTGCGTATTCTGCAGAAAGGTGGCGAACGAAGGCACCCCGAGGAACAGCACCAGCGCGACGATGGCCAAGCCGATCATCAGCTCGATCAGCGTCACGCCACTTTGAGTAAACCGCATCAGCACGACTCGCCCTTCTTGGTGACCCAGCAGGTCGTCGAGTCGTTCCAGCCCGTGACCGGCGAAGTGAAGGTCGAGCTCCGGACGTTGGATTCGTTGAGCGTGTACTTGAACCCGGCTACGCCGCCGACCCCGGTTGCGGTAATCGTGTAGGTCTGGTCGCCGACCGCGTTTGCATTCCCTGACACGCAGGTGATGGTGAAGTATTGCGCGTCCGCGCCGCTGGGCATGGCTACGCCGCAGGTGTTGCCGGTGCCGTACATGTGGTTGTCGGCGTAGTATTTCTCGAGATTCAGGCGCGTGCTCGAGAGGTTCGAGATCGCCTCGGAGATCTTGCCGCGCTGGATGTACTGGATGTACGAGGGCACGGCGATCGCCGCCAGGATCGCGACCACCACCACGGTGATCATGAGCTCGATCAGAGTGAAACCGGATACCTTGCGCATGGAGATCCCCTTTGTCCGTGAATGCATCCTAGGAGTTTGCCGGGCACGCATGCAAAAGTGGGCGACCGGCGGCCGGATTGACGGCTTGAACGGTGGCAGACGTCCGGCTTTGCGGGGAATTTTCCACATTCGGGGCCGCGCCGGGCGATCGGCGTATAATCCGCCGCTCGTGCGCCGGGACGATGGCGGCGCGCTTGGCTGGTGTAGCTCAGTTGGTAGAGCAACTGATTCGTAATCAGTAGGTCCGCAGTTCGAGTCTGCGCACCAGCACCACGGTCCCCGTCGGCCACAGAACTCCAACTCACGCGATGGCGGCGCGCATTCTCGTAGTCGACGACGACCCGGACATCCTGGGTCTTATGCGGCTGCACCTTTGTTCGGCGGGCTACGAGGTGCGCATGGCGCGGGACGGGATCGAGGCCGGCTACATGGTGCTCGCCGAGGCGCCGGACCTGATCATCTCCGACGTCAGCATGCCCAATATGGACGGCATCGCATTCGTGTCCGCGCTCAGGGCCGATCCCACCCAGCCGCGCATTCCGGTGATCTTCCTTACTGCAGCCGAGGACGAGGACAACCGCGTGCGGGAGCTTGGCGCGGCGGGATACCTGACAAAGCCGGTGCGCGCAGACCACCTGCTTTCGATGGTGGCGCGGCACGTCGCCGGCGGAGCGCCTCCGAGCGGCTGAGACAAAGCGGAACACGCTGCTATTTGCAGTCGCGCAGCTCGCTTCCCTGGATCGATTGCGCGACCGCGCCGAGCCGCGCACGCAGCGCGGCGTCGGTGTCGCCTACCCGCAGCCAGACCTTCGGTACCTGGCTTACGCGCGCCCCGGCCTGGGCGCTTCGCACGCCCTTGGCCTTCAGTTCCGCAAGGTGCGCCAGCGCCGCCGCTTCGCTGCGGAAGACGCCGAGCGAAATCGACCACTGGTAGCTGCCCGCGTCCTGCACCACGAAGAAGTCGTCCTCGCCGAGCGCCTTGAGCTCGTCGCCTTTGCGCTGCGCGCCCTGGCGATCGCCCTGCGGCGGGATGTACACCCACCAGTTGGCCGTCTCCTCGACCTGCCGTTCGCTCAGCCGCGCGCCGAGCGCGAGCGGCTCGAGCAGCTTGCGTGCGGCCGGCAAGTCGGTCAGGGTGAAGCTGCCCCACTCGACGCAATCCGCCGTAGCGGCGACCGGGGCGGCTCGCGCGGCGGCAGCCGCCCGGTGCGCGGGGGCCGGCGCTACGATCGGCAGTTTCTGCGGATCGATCTGGCGCGACAGGGGCTGCGCATCGGAACCCGCTTCCGGTTGCACGAGATAGCGCGCCCAGGCGAAAAATGCCAGGTTGGCGAGCAACAGGAGCAGAAAGAGCGCGCGCATCCGGTCGTTCGCGTCCTACGACGCCGTGTCGGCAGGGCGTTCGCTCAGTGCGATGCGTGCCAGGCCCTCGAGCACAAGGTTTTCGACGTAGCGGGCGGGCACCTCGAGCTGCTCCAGCAGGGCGCGTCCGGCGCCGCCGCCGACCAGGCAGACCGTTTCGGGCCCCATCTTGCGGTACATGCGCTCGACGGCGCCGGCTTGCGCATGACGGCAGCCGGTCTCGATCGCGTCCAGCGTGTTGCGCGGCGCGTCCCTGAAGTTGCCTTCCTGGATCGGCAGCCGCCCGGTGTGCTCGTGCAGCACGAAGCGCATCAGGTCGACGCCGGGAAGAATGATGCCGCCGAGGAATTCGCCCTTTGCCGAGAGCATGTCCGCGGTGGTCGCGGTGCCGGCGTTCACCACCAGGCAGGCGCCTTTGTGCATCGAGCGTGCGGCGACCAGCGCCGCCCAGCGATCGGCGCCGAGCCGCTCCGGCTCCTCGTAGCCGTTGCGCACTCCGCAGCGCTCGGCTTCGCCATGCAGCCACAAGGGCTCGGCCTCGAAGATGCTGGTCCAGTTCACCAGCAACTCGTGCGCACCGTCTCCGGCAACGTTGGAAATGACGATTCGCTCCGGCTCCTCGTGGGTCGCGGCGAAAGGGTTGATGTCGTGGCTCGCGGCGGCGAACTCGATCAGGGAAACGGTCGCCAGGTTGGCCCATTGGCGGCCGTCGTGCCAGCCCCACTTCACGCGCGAGTTCCCGGCGTCGATGGCGAGGATCATGCCGCCCGCGCCGACACCACCCGCCCGCTGCGGATCGCCCGCATGCCGGCCCGCGTACGCAGGCGCAGGCCGCCGTCCTCGGCCAGGC